>NZ_CP135965.1:10241592-10551990 GCF_032460545.1 Umezawaea sp. Da 62-37 | reverse complement strand
TCGACGGCCGCGGCCGCTTCGTCGTACCGGGGTTCGTGGACATGCACGCCCACCCGCTCAACCTCGGCGACCCCACCCGCGAACTGGGGCTCATGCTCGCGTTCGGCGTCACCGGCTACCGGCAGATGAGCGGCACCCCCGACCTGCTGCGCCGACGGCGGGACCGCGGGCCCGCCGTCGACGACGGGACGCCCGCGCTGCTCGCCACGCCCGGCGCGGTGCTCACTCCGATCAACGCGGGCAAGCCGGACACGGCGGTCGCGGAGGTGCGGCGCCAGGTCCTGGACGGCGCGGACTTCATCAAGGCTGCCCTGATCACCCCCGAGGTCTACGCCGCCGTCCAGACCGAGGCCGATCGGCTGGGCATCCCGGTCGTCGGCCACCTGCCCGCGGGCGTCGACGTGCGCGCCGCGTCCGACGCGGGCTTCCGGTCGATCGAGCACGTCGGGCCGGGGCTGGGCGTGCTGGGCGGTTGCTCGTGCCACGAGGAGCGCCTGCGCGCCACGACCTCGCGCGGCCCGATCAAGGCGCCGCCTTTCAAGATCCCGTTCGCCGACAAGGTGGCCGAGAAGCTGATCGGCAGGATCGTCGTCAACCCGGCCCAGATGACCGGTCCCGCCACCCTGCGGGCCATCCAGGACGCGGTCGACAGCTTCGACGAGGACAAGGCCCGCGAACTCGCCCGCCGGTTCGCCGCGAACGACACGTGGAACTGCCCGACGCTGATCCGGATCAAGGCCCAGCAGTTCTGCGACGACCCGGCGTTCGCCGCCGACCCCGACCTGCGCTACGCCACCGCGAAGGAGCGCAAGACCTGGAACGCCGCCGCCGCCGCGTTCCGCAAGAAGTTCGGCGAGGCGCAGCGCGCCGTGTTCGCCGCCCAGTTCGCGCTCCAGCTGCGCGTGGTGAAGATCCTCGACGAGGAGGGCGCGCCCCTGCTGGCGGGCACCGACGCGGTCGGCGCGGCCTGGGTGGTCGCGGGCGCCTCCCTGCACGACGAGTTCGACCTGCTCGCCGAGGCCGGTCTCAGCCCGCTGCGGATCCTGCGGACCGCCACCACCGACCCCGCCCGCTTCCTCGGCCGCGAACGGGACGCGGGCACCGTCGAACCGGGCAAGGAGGCCGACCTCGTCCTGCTCGACCGCGACCCCACCGCCGCGGTCGCCAACCTGCACACCGTCAGCGGTGTCGTCCGCGCGGGCAGGCACCAGGACACCGCCGCGCTGACGGCGTTGAAGGAGCAGGCCACCGGGCGGTAGCGCGGTCCGCCTGGAAGCGCGCACCCCTTTCACCGAACCGGAAAGGACTGTCCGAACAGGACGGCTAGTGCTCGACCGCGGGGTGGATCGGCTGTGCCGCACCGATGTCCCCAGCAGAACCCGTCCAGCTCGCGAGCAGGTCCATGGCCCGCCGTGACGGCGATCCGGCCTCGGTCGTGTAGACGAACAGGGTGGTGTCGGGGTCGCCCGGCGGGGTGAGGGACTCGTACTCGACGGTCAGGTCCCCCACCAGCGGGTGGCGCAGGCGCTTGGCGCCGTGGGTGCGCTGGTGGACCCGGTGCTGCTCCCACCACCGGCCGAACTCGTGGCTGCGGTCGCGCAGTTCGGTCACCAGCGCGACGGTGGCGTCGTCGTCGGGGTCCCGGCCGATCTCGAACCGCAGGCTCTCGACGGCGGCGCGGGCCTGGTCCTGCCAGTCCACGAACAGCGCCCGCGCCCCCTCGTCGAGGAACATCCAGCGCGCGTAGTTGCGCCGCGCGGGCGGCAACCGGTCGAAGTCGGCGAACAGCGCCTTCGCCATCCGGTTCGCGGCCAGCACGTCCGTGCGGCGCCCGAGGACCAGCGCGGGCTCGCCGTCGAGGGAGTCCAGGAGCTGGTGGAGGCCAGGGCGCACGCGTTGCACGGCACGGGATCGCCGCGGAGCCCTCCCGGTCAGCCCGATGAGGTCGTCCAGGTACGCGCGGGCCGCGGCGTCGAGCCCGAGGGCGCGGCCGATCGCCCCGACCACGGCCGCGGACGGCGTGATGCGCCTGCCCTGTTCGAGGCGGGCGTAGTAGTCCGTGGAGACCCCGGCCAGCAGCGCGACCTCCTCGCGCCTGAGGCCGGGCACGCGGCGCACCCGCCCGTCGGGCGGCAGGCCCGCGCGTGACGGGTCGACCTGGCCGCGGGCCCGGCGCAGGAAGTCGGCGAGTTCGCGATTGGTTCCGGCCACCTGGTCGATTGTCCACGAAGACGCCCCGTCCCAAGTGGACCTGCGAGTCCTAGGCAGCCGCGTCCGAGGTCGCGCAGGGCGCGCGATGGGCCTCCACGGGGCCTTGTCCCCCACCAGGCTTGAGCCGTGCCGCGATCCGGCGGTGCCTTCCCGAACACGAGGACGACGATGACCTTCCCGACCGATCGACCCGCGACCTGGTTCGTGACCGGCGCCTCCCGCGGCCTCGGCCTCGAGGTGGTCAAGCAGCTGCTCGACCGGGGTGACGGCGTCGCCGCGACGACGCGGTCACCCGAGCGGCTGCTCACCGCGCTCGGCGACGACGTCGACTCCTCCCGGCTGCTGCCGCTGGCCGTCGACCTGCGCGACGCCGAGGCCGTCACGCGGGCCGTCCACCGGACCGCCGAGCACTTCGGCGGTCTCGACGTCGTCGTGAACAACGCGGGTTACGGCTTCCTCGCCGCGGTCGAGGAGACCGGTGAGCGCGAGGTGCGCGACATGCTCGACGTCCAGGTCGTCGGCGTGTGGAACGTCCTGCGCGCCGCGCTGCCGATCCTGCGGGAGCGGAGGAGCGGCCACGTCGTCAACGTGTCCTCGATCCTCGGACTGACCGCCATGCCCGGCTGGGCGCTCTACTGCGCGGGCAAGTTCGCGCTGGAAGGCCTCAGCGAAGCCCTCGCCGCCGAGGTCGCGGGCTTCGGCATCGAGGTCACCATCGTGGAGCCGGGCTACTTCCGCACCGATTTCCTCACCGGCGACTCGATCGCGTTGCCCGCCGGCACCACGGACGCCTACCCGGCCATCCGCGGGATGACCGCCGACCACCTGGCGTTGCACGGTTCCCAGCTCGGCGATCCGGTCAAGGGCGCGGAGGCGATCATCGGCCGGGTCGTCGACGGTGGTGGCCCGTTGCGCCAACTGCTCGGTTCGGACGCCCACGCCTACGCCACGGCCAAGGTGGACGCCCTGCGCGCGAACCTCGACGCCACCGCGTCGACCGCGGGCACCACCGACTTCCCAACGGCCTGACACCGCCGGTCCCGCCTACCAGGTGACCGGCAGCTCGTGGACGCCGTAGATGGTCATGTCGGCCTTGAGCCTCACCTGGTCGGCGGGGACCGCGAGCGCGAGCGTCGGGAAGCGGCGCAGCAGCCCCGCGAACCCGGCCCGCATCTCGATCCGCGCCAGCTGCTGGCCCAGGCACTGGTGGACGCCGTGCCCGAAGGACACGTGACCGCGCGCCTTGCGGCGGATGTCCACCTCGTCGGGGTCGTCGAAGCGCAGCGGGTCGCGGTTCGCGGCGAGCAGGGAAACGACGACGGTCGATCCCTTCGCGATCGTCTCGCCTCCCAGCTCGATGTCCTCGGTGGCGTAGCGGAAGAGGATGTCCACGACGGACAGGTAGCGCATCAGCTCCTCGACGGCGTCCGGCATCAGCTCCGGTTCGGCGCGCAGCGCGGCCAGCTGCTCCGGGTGCTCCAGCAGGGCGAACGTGCCCAGCGCCAGCATGTTCGCGGTGGTCTCGTGCCCGGCGAGCAGCAGCAGGAACGCGATGCCGGTCAGCTCCTCGATGGTGAGGTCCTCGTCGCGGGCGAGGTCCGACAGCATGTCCTCGCCGGGCTCGGCTCGCTTGCCCGTGACCAGCTCGGCCAGGTACGTGGTCAGGGCCAGGTACGCGCCGATCTTCTCCTCCAGCGACTGGTCCTTGACCAGGAACTGGGCCGAGTTGGCCTGGAAGTCGGCCCGGTCGGCGTAGGGGACGCCGAGCATCTCGCAGATCACCAGCGACGGCAGCGGCAGCGCGAACTCCTTGACCAGGTCGACCGGCTGGGTCATCCGCGCCATCGCGTCCAGCCGCTGCTCGGCGACCTCGACGATCTGCTCCTCGAGCTGCCGCATCCGCTTCACGGTGAAGGCGCCGGTCAGCTTGCGCCGCAGCCTCGTGTGGTCCGGCGGGTCCATCGCGATGAACAGGCCGGGGGTCTGCGGGGACGGCTCGGTGGGGGCGGGCATGCCGGGGGTCTCGTACGGCATGTGCAGCACGCCGAGGTCCTGCCGCGAGCTGAACCGGGTGTCCGCCATGAGCTGCCGGACCGCGTCGTAGCCGGTGACGAGCCACCCCATGTGCCCGTCGGGGAAGGCCATCGGGCTGACGGGGCGGGCACCGCGCAGGCGGGTGATGGCGCGGGGCGGGTCGAAGGGGCCCGCGTCGCGCTCCGTGGGGAGCCCCTGCGGGACGGGAACCGGGTGCGTCATCGGGATGTCTTCGTGCGACGTCTTGTTCATGGCGCCACTCTGGCACACAAATGGCGCCATGGCGAGCCATGTTGGCTCATCTAGGTGCCACAAGGGAAAATCCCGTGTGTCGGACGTCGCCTTGCCTAAAGGCTTTAGGCAATTGCAGAATGCTCATAGGCAATGGAGGAGGCGCTGTGGGACGTGCGGGACTGACCGTGGACCGGCTGGCCAGGGCGGGCGCGGAACTGGCCGACCGGATCGGCTTCGGGCAGGTGACGGTCTCGGCCGTGGCCCGGCTGTTCGACGTGCAGGTCTCGAGCCTGTACTCCCACGTCCGCAACTCCGAGGACCTCAAGACGCGGATCGCCCTGCTCGCGTTGGAGGAGATGGCCAACCGCGGTGACGCCGCGCTGGCCGGGCGGGCCGGGAAGGACGCCCTGGTGGCGTTGGCGAACGTCTACCGCGACTACGCCCGCGAGCACCCCGGCCGCTACGCCGCGGCGCGGACGCGGCTCACCCCGGAGGCGGCCGCCGCCAGTGCCGGCGGCAGGCACTCCGCGATGACACGGGCCGTCCTGCGCGGCTACGACCTGGTGGAGCCCGACCAGACGCACGCGGTGCGGCTGCTGGGCAGCACCTTCCACGGCTACGTGGAGCTGGAGCTGGGCGGGGGTTTCGACCACAGCGCGCCCGACGCGGACGTCAGCTGGTCGCGGGTCCTGGACGCCCTCGACGCGCTCCTGCGCCACTGGCCCGAACCGGACGACGGGTTGACGACATGATCACCACCACCATCACCTCCGACCTCGTGCGCGGCGCGCTGGAACTGGAGCGCACCGCGCACGGCCTGCTGCCGCACCGCCTGCCCGCCCGCGCCCGCGCGCAGTCGACGGACGGCCAGCTCGCGATGGCCGAGGCCCAGCCCGCCGGCGTGCGGGTCGTGCTGCGCACGGCCGCCACGACCGTCGAACTGGACGTGCTGCCCACCAAGACCGCCTACGCGGGCGTGCCCCAGCGGCCGGACGGCGTGTACGACCTGCTCGTCGACGGCCTGCTGACCGCACAGGCGACCGCGGACGGTGGCAACGTCCTGACCGTCGACATGGCCACGGGAGCCTCCGCGACCACACCCGGCCCGGTCGCCACCGTGCGCTTCACCGGTCTGCCCGACGGCGTCAAGGACGTGCAGATCTGGTTGCCCCACAACGAGATCACCCAGCTGGTCGCCCTGCGCACCGACGCCCCGGTCGACCCGGCGCCCACCGGTGACCGCCGGGTGTGGCTGCACCACGGCAGCTCCATCAGCCACGGCTCGAACGCCGCGAGCCCCAGCACGACCTGGCCCGCGCTGGCCGCGTCCCTCGGCGGCGTCGACCTGGTCAACCTCGGCTTCGGCGGTGGCGCCATGCTCGACCCGTTCACCGCCAGGGCGATGCGCGACACCCCGGCCGACCTGATCAGCGTGAAGATCGGCATCAACCTCGTCAACGGCGACGTGATGCGCCTGCGCGCCTTCGGTCCCGCGGTGCACGGCTTCCTCGACACCATCCGCGAAGGGCGGCCGACCACGCCGCTGCTGGTCGTCTCGCCGATCCTGTGCCCGATCCACGAGGACGCCCCCGGCCCCAGCCTGCCCGATCTCAGCGGGCTCGCCGAGGGCAAGGTGGTGTTCCGGGCCGCGGGCGAGCCCGGTCCGGGGAAGCTGACGCTCACCGCCATCCGGGACGAACTGGCCCGGATCGTGGCGCTGCGGGCGGCCGACGACCCGAACCTGCACCACCTCGACGGCCGCGTGCTCTACGGCGACGCCGACGCGGCCGACCTGCCGCTGCCGGACCGGCTCCACCCGGACGCGGCCGCGCACCGCAGGATGGGGCAGCGGTTCGCCGAGCACGTGTTCGGGTCCGCCGGGGCGTTCGCCTGAGGTCCTACCCCGCCAGGCCCAAGGCGGTCACCACGACCTGGGTGGCGCGTTGCAGGAGCGCGTCGTCGCGGACGGCGTCGGCGGTGGCGCGGTCGGAGAGCACGGCCAGCACGATCGGGGCGTGGTCCGGCGGCCGGAGGACGGCGATGTCGTTGCGCGTGCCGTAGGCGGCGCTGCCGGTCTTGTCGTCGACGGCCCAGCCCGCGGGCACCCCGGCGCGGATCGCCTTGTCGCCGGTGGTGTTGCGGCGCAACAGGTCCACCAGCACGTCGCGCTTGTCGGCGGGCAGCACGTCGTCCACGGCGACGGCGCGCAGATCGGTGGCGAGCGCCCGCGGCGTGCTGCTGTCGCGGAGGTCGCCCGGAGAGGTGTCGTTCAGGTCGGGTTCGATCCGGTCGACGCGCGTCGTGGTGTCGCCGATCCCCCGCAGCGCCTCGCCGAGCGCCGCCGGGCCGCCCAGTTCGCGGAACAGCAGGTTCCCGGCGGTGTTGTCGCTGTACCGGATCGCCGCGTCGGCGACCTCGCGCAGCGTCATGCCGGTGTCGACGTGCTTCTCGGTGATCGGCGAGTTCGCCACCAGGTCGGCCGCGGTGTAGGTGACGACCTCCTCCAGTTCGGGCAGCGTGTTGATCCCAAGCACAGCGGCGGCCGATAGGGCCTTGTGGGTGGAGGCGTAGGCGAAGCGCTCCCCGTCGCGGTAGGACACCTCCCGACCGGTGCCGGTGTCGATCGCGTGCACGCCCAGGCGCGCGTCGAAGGCCTTCTCCAGCCCGGCGAAGTCGGCGTCGGACCGCGCGCCGGAGGTCGTGGACACCGGGGACGCCGGAGGTGTCGCGGTCGTCGGAGCGGCCGCCGCGGAGCACGCCGTCAGCGCGGTCGCGGCGAACGCCGCCGCGAACGCGCGGCGCAGCAGGTGGTTGGTCACCGGGTTTCCCTTCGTGGTGGGTGGGATCCGCAGTCTCACCGCCATCGCCCCATGCCGTCCAAGACGGGAACGGCGGGTTCGATGCGTTCCCGTCATAAGCTCTGGTCATGGACCTGGTCGGCGCGTGCAGGGCGTTCGTCAGCGTGAGCGAGCGCGGCAGCTTCACCCTCGGCGCGGCGGCGGCCCGGATTCCGCAGTCGGTGGCGAGCCGCCGGATCGCGGCACTGGAGACGAGCCTGGGCGGACGGCTGTTCGACCGGACGCCCCGGCGCGCGAAGCTGACCCCGTTCGGGGTGGACGTGCTGCCCGCCGCGAAGCGCGTCGTGCAGGCCGCCGAGGCGCTGGAGCAGGACGCGCGCCGCGCCGGTCGACGCCCGCTGCGCCTGGCCGTGCCCGGTTCGTGCGGCGTCCGGACGCTGGCCCGGCTGGACGCCGACGCCCGCGCCCGCGGCGTTGTCCTGGACCTGCGCCCGGCGACGCCGTCCGAGCGGGTGGAGATGCTCCG
This sequence comes from Umezawaea sp. Da 62-37, assembly GCF_032460545.1. GTDB lineage: Bacteria > Actinomycetota > Actinomycetes > Mycobacteriales > Pseudonocardiaceae > Umezawaea. The sequence continues at coordinate 10,544,187 of NZ_CP135965.1, read as the reverse complement.
CAACCAGGAGGTGCGAGCGGCGCTCACGGCGGTGCCCGCCGAGGAGGGCACGTGGTCGGTGCCGCTGGGCGTGGCCGGGGCGAAGCCGTTCGACGCGGACACCGTGCACCTGGACACGCTGCGCCCCGGCCGGGGTGTGCGGACGGCGCGGCGGGTGTGGCTGCAACCGGAGGACGACGTGCCGCACGTGCGGGACCGGATCATGCGGGCGCGCGACGCGCTGGGACTGCGGCCCTCGCAGGTCGTGGTGGCGGGGTCGCTGACGTCGGCCGTGGCGGAGGTGCTCGGTTCGGCCGACCTGCTGCTGTGCCCCGCCGCCCAGGCCGACGAACTGGATCTGCACTGGCGGCCGGTGGGCGGGCTCGTGCTGGCGCGCGGCTACGACGTGGCCGCCGGGATCGGCGACGACGCCGACCGCATCCGCACCGCGCTGGCGGGCCCGGTCGCGCGGTGCCTCGGCGCCGAGGCGGACGCGTGAGCGACGACGCGCTGGTTCGCGCCCTGCGCGAGGAGTTGGCCGACGGCGGGCTGCGCGGGTCGTTCCTGGTGCGCGACCTGGCCACCGGCGACGAGCTGGGCATCGACCCCGACGTGGAGTTCCCGCTGGCCTCGCTGGTGAAGGTGCCGCTGGCGATCGCGACGCTGGACCGCGTCCGCACCGGCGAGCTGGACGGCGCCGCGCAGATCCTCGTGCGGGCCGGGGATCCGGAGTCGCCGGGGCCGCCGGGGCTGAGCAGGTTCCGCCACCCGGCGTTGGTCGCCGTGGAGGACCTGGTCTACCTGAGCACGTCGATCAGCGACGGGGCCGCCGCGGACGCCCTGTTCGCCCTCACACCGCCCGCCGAGGTCGGCCGCCGACTGCGCGGCTTCGGGCTGCGCGGCATCGCCGTGCGGCACCCGATCAGCGACCTCACCGACACCCCCGCCGAGCGCTTCGACCCCGCGGAGGTGCACTTGGCCCACACGCTCGCCATCGGCGCCCGCACGGCGGGCCGCGGCCACCCGGTGCCGCAGCTCGACGTGAGCCGCGCCAGCTCCGGAACCGCGCGGGCGATGGCCGATCTGCTCCAAGCCCTGTGGACGCCGACGGCGATCGACCCGGACGTGGCGGCGCGGGTGCGGGATCTCCTGGCGCACAACGTCCTGCGCCAGCGGCTCGCCCCGGACTTCACGTCCGACTCGTCGAGGTGGTCGTCCAAGACGGGCACGCTGCTGAACCTGCGGCACGAGGCCGGGGTCGTGGAGCACGACGACGGCCGGGTGTTCGCCGTCGTGGCGATGACCGAGTCGCGGGTGGCGGCGGCGGCGCAACCCGAGGCCGAGGCGCTGATGGGCCGGGTGGCCCGAGCGCTGCGGGACCGCCTGCGGCTGTAGGCGTCCCTCACCGGGCATCCGCGGGAGGGCACTCGCGAGCCCCGAAGACCTGCGCAGAACGAGGGGCCCCGGCGCAGTAGCGCCGGGGCCCCAAGGGTTGTCGGATTCCACTTCCACCTAGCCGACCGTGGGATCGGCTTCCTCTGTCCGCGCGACCCGCACTAGAAGCGGGAGCAACGGGGATCGCATGTGCGTAACCGAAGACCACCTTCCAATCCGATGGAACCGCGGTACCCGTCCGGCTGAGATCAACCGAAACCGGGCGATCCGATGGTGTGCAACCCTTCCCTTCTCCTCTGATTGCCGACATTCCTCACGAGGTGATCGACACCGGGACGTACTGCACACACCCGGACAACATCGCCGACCATCCTGGCCACCTGCCTGGAACCCCTTCAACCGATCGGCTCCGGCACACCTGGCCGTCCTGCACCAGCAACTCATACTTCTCATTGCAACTACTTCTTATTGCAACTCGGCCGTCGGCGCACTTCCGATCACTTGCCGACAACCCCTGGTCCACTGCCGAGGAGCCCCTTCACCGTCTGGCCCCAGCACGTCCGACCGTCTTGCACTTGACCTCACGGGCAGTTCGTCATCTCCCGTGTCACTGACTTTCTCTCTCTCAACAAGGAGAACACTACACACAGCTGCCCATGAATGTCTACCTCCGCGATCATAGATTTACTCGTTCGAGTGAAAGAGCTGGTGAGGTGCCACGAAGGCGGGCGGCGTCCTGGCTGGGCGGCGCTCCGAACTGGCGGCGGTACTCGCGGCTGAACTGCGACGGGCTGTCGTAGCCGACGCGGCGGCTGACGCCCGCGACGTCGTCGGGATCCGTGGCGAGCAGGAGCCTGGCGCGCTGGAGCCGGATCTGCTTCTGGAACTGGATCGGGCTCATCGCGGTGACGGCCTGGAAGTTGCGGTAGAACGCGGACGTGCTCATGGCCGCCAGCCTTGCCACGTCCTCGACGCGGAACGACTCGGCGTGGTTGTCGCGGATCCACCGGACCGCGCCCGCGATGTGGGCGAGACCGCTGTCGGCGAGGCCGAGCTGGCGGACGACGGCACCCTGCTCGCCGGTGATGAGCCGCCAGAGGATCTCCCGTTCGACCAGCGGCGCGAGCACCGCGATGTCGCGCGGCCGGTCGAGCAGGCGCACCAGCCTGGTCACCGCGTCGACCAGCTCGGCGGACGCCTCGTTCACGGCCATGCCGGACGGCACGCCCGCCGACGGCGGGAGGTCGCCGGGAGCGGCCTGCAACAGCAGCTCGGCCACGACGGCGGGGCGCAGGACCAGGCCGAAGCCCACGGCGGGCCGGTCGGGGCTGGCCTCGGTGAACCGGCCGGTGATCGGCATGTCGACCGACGCGACGAGGTACTGCCCGGCGCCGTAGGAGTACACGCGGTCGCCCAGCGCGATGTGCTTCGCGCCCTGCGCGATGAGCGCCAGCACCGTGCCCGACATCGCGGGTGACGGCGAGGTGGTCCGCTCGACCCTCGAGATCAGGACGCCGTCGACGGCCGTGGTCATGTCGGGCCGGGCGTGGCGTTCCAGCAGGTCGCGCAGCTCGTCGAGGCTCATCTCCCGATGATCGCCGCGTTGGGAGGATCAGGCAAGCAACCAAGAGCATCCTTCTACGGTTTCCGCAGTTGGAGGTGATGTGATGGTTCCAGTCGAATCCCACCGACGAGGAGAATCACCATGATCGTCAACCACGGTTTCCACGCCACCATGACCGCCCTGCCCGGCAAGGGCGACCAGCTCGTCGAACTCCTGCTCGACGCGCCGTCCCTGCCGAACGACGACTGCGCCGTCTTCCTCGTCAGCCGCTCGGCGGGCGACCCGGACGTCGTCCACGTCACGGAGGGGTGGACCAGCCAGGAGGCCCACTCCGCGTTCTTCGCGACCGGGCAGGCGCGGGAGCTGGTCGCACGGCTACGACCGCTGCTGGCGGGTGAGTCCGCCTACCTCGACGCCGTGCCCGTCGGCGGCAAAGCCGCGTTCTGACCCCCGACCACTCCGCCGAGAGGACTCCGCGATGACCACGCCCCGCCCCGCTCTCGACCCCGAACTGCGCGCGCTGCTCGCCGATCTGCCGCTGATGACCGAGATCCGTCCCGAGATGCTCGCCCGACTGCGCGGGTTCTCCTCGGCCCCGGTCGAGCCCCTGCTCGAAGGCCGCGCCGTCGACCGCCGCGAACTCACCGTCCCCGCCCCCGACGGCACCCGGATCCCGCTCTCGGTCTTCAGCCCGCCGTCACCCGTGAACGCGCCGTGCGTCTACTGGATCCACGGCGGCGGCATGGTCATGGGCGATCGCTTCTCCCAGATCGACATCCCCCTGGACTGGCTGGACCTGGTCGGCGCCGTCGTCGTCTCCGTGGACCACCGCCTCGCCCCGGAGGCCACCGGCACGACGCTCGTCGACGACTGCTACCGCGGCCTGCTCTGGGTGGCCGAGCACGCCGACGAGCTGGGCGTCGACCCCGCCCGGATCGTCGTGGCGGGCGCCAGCGCGGGCGGCGGCCTGGCCGCGGGCGTCACCCTCATGGCCCGCGACCTGGGCGGCCCGTCGATCGCCGCCCAGGTCCTGGTCTGCCCCATGCTCGACCACCGCAACGACACCACGTCCAGCAGGCAGTTCTCCGGCATCCCCGCCGTCTGGACCCGCGAGATGAACGAGTTCGGCTGGCGCTCGGTCCTCGGCGGTCTCACCGAGGTGTCCCCCTACGTCTCCCCCGCCACCGCCGACGACCTCGCCGGTCTGCCCACGACCTACGTCGACGCGGGCACGGCCGAGGTCTTCCGCGACGAGGACGTCGACTACGCCACCCGGATCTGGGCCGCGGGCGGCCAGGCCGAGCTGCACATCTGGGCGGGCGGCTTCCACGGGTTCGACGCGCTCTACCCGCGGGCGGGTCTGTCCGTCTCGGCGCGGCGCACGCGCGGCGAGTGGCTCGCCCGCGTCCTGTCCCCGACCTCCGCCGAGGTCTGAGGACACGCGGTCAGCCTCCCGGTGAGAACTGTTCGAGCACGGCGCCCCCGGCGTCCCGAACGGTCACCTCGACGCCCGGCGGAACCGTGGCCATGCCCTTGGTCGCGGGGCCCGCGAGGACGAACGTGCCGCCCGCGATGACGGCCGTCGCGTCCGGAAAGCCCTGGCGCGTCAGGGTGATCGAGGCGGCCCGGTCGTCGAGGACGATGCCGACGTAACCGCGGCTGTCGCTGCTCTGGGCACCGTCCGGTGTGGACTGGAAGTCGTAGAAGCGCCCCGTGCCCCAAATGGACCGGCCGACGAGTTCCTGGCCCCCGGAATGCGGCCCGGTGATGTCCGACAGGTCGACGACGCCGAGGCTCGGGGGCTGGTCCAGCTCGCGGACCGCGCACACGACGAGCAGGTCGTGGTAGCGGCCGAGCTGCACCTCGCTGGTCGCGCTGAGCACGGCGTGCGCGCCGGGCACCCAGTTGGCCCTGTCCGGAGCCGGTGCCGGTCCGGCGTCGAGGCAGGCCCCCAGCCGACGACCCTCGTCGGTGACGCGGTCGCCCGGCGGCTGCGGCCGGTCGACGGTGGCCGGGCTCGGCGCGGGCAGATCCGTCGCGGGGAGTTCCCGTTCGGAGTCGACGACGAACGTCACCCCCGTCTCCACCCCGCGGAAGCCCTGCGGGGTGAGGAAGACGTCGCCCGCGATGAGCGCGTGCGCGTTCTCCATGCGGCCGTCGGCCGCGAGCAGTCGGAGCAGCCCGACCTGCGGCTGGACGAAGCCCGCCACGGACCCCTGGGTGGAGATGAACCGGATCCGCGCGGGCGCTCCCCCGGTGTCGGGCGCCCACGACCGGGACACGGTGACCGACGTCGGGGTGGTCTCGCAGAAGAACACGCCGTCCGGGCCGGTCCTGAACGCCGACAGCGTGGTCTCGTGGACCACGGTCGTCATCAGCGGTGTCCACGCCTCCTTGCCCGGCAGTCCCCGCGCCTCGGCCGCGCAGCGGTCGACCACCTCCGGCGGGGCCCAGCCGTCGCGCGCGTGGAAGTCGTCGACCAGGTCCGGCGGCGGGAGTTCGCGCGTCTGCGGCGTGTTGGGGACGGTGCTCGGACCCGCGGCCGTCGAACCGCCCCCTCCCCCGAGGCCCTGGGTGACCACGGCGCCCGCGGCGGCGAGCAGCACGACGGCCGCGGCGATCACCAGCGGCGTGCGGTGGGAGGTCCGGCGCGGTGCGGCCATGCCCTCGGCCAGGTGCAGGCGGGCCCGGTCGCGGACGCCCTCGGGCAGCGGTCGGGACGGCGGGAAGTCCAGTGGGTCACTCATCATGGGTCCTCGTGGTCAGGTCGCGGAGCTTCGTCCGGGCTCGGGACACGCGGGAGCGCACGCTCGTCTCGGCGATGCCGAGCAGCGCGGCGGCGTCCGCGGTGGACATCTCGCCCAGCAGGCACAGCCGGGCGACCTCGCGTTCGGAACGGGGCAGCCGTCCCACCGCCACCACCACCCGCCGCAACCGGTCCTCCGCCTCCGAGCGGTCGGCCAGCTCTTGGGCGTGGTCGGCGACGACAGCGGTCTCGGCGAGCCGGAACAGCACCCGCTGCCTGCGCCTGCCCGCCCGCCACTCCGTGCGGGCCAGGTTGGCCGCCACGGTGTACAGCCACGGCAACGCCGACTCGCGCACCAGCACCCCGTCCCCGCGCTTGCGCCACGCGGCCAGGAACGTCGCCGACAGCAGGTCGTCCGCCGTCGACCACGACGCGGTCAGGCGGTAGGCGTAGTTCCACACCCGTTCCGCGTGCCGCTCGAACAACGCGGTGAAGGACGCGTGGTCGCCGTCGCCGATCGACCCCCACAACGTCGCGTCGGTCGGAGGCGGCTCGCCGGCACCCAGCGTCGTCACCCCCGCGATCCTGCCCTTGGTGGTCGTCACACCTGCTTAGGGCCGCCCCCGTTCCGCTGTTGCGTGATGCCGGTCACCCCAGGCCGGTCGGGCGCTCGCCACGACGGGATCGGTCATGAGGGCTTGCGGGTGTAGCGCAGGTGCGTGACGCGGGGTGTGGGGCGGACGTCGGCCTGGACGAGTTCGGTGTGCCCGACGCCGTCGAAGAGCCGTTCGCCCCGTCCGAAGAGGACCGGGACGAGGTGCAGCCGCAGTTCGTCGACCAGTCCCGCCGCCAGGTACTGGTTGGCCGTGGCCGCCCCGCCCGCGATCGACACGGCCCGCTCGCCCGCGGCCTCCCGAGCCCGGTCCAGGGCTTCGGCGATGCCGCCGGTGACGAAGTGGAAGGTCGTGCCGCCCTCCCTCGGGATCGGCTCGCGGGCGTGGTGGGTGAGGACGAACACCGGGCCGTGGTAAGGCGGCTCCGCGCCCCACCAGCCGGTCCACTCCGGGTCCCACGGCCCCTGCCCCGGTCCGGCGAACATGTTGCGACCCATGATGAACGCGCCCGCGTCGACGATGGCCGCGCTTTCCCGCGCATGTTCCTCGGGCTCGTCGAACTTCCACCGGTGCAGCCCGATCCCGCCCTCGCCCAGCGGGGTCTCCGGCGTCTGGTCGGGCCCCGCCAGGTAGCCGTCCAGGGAGATCGCCAGGTCGCAGTACACCGTGCCCATGAGTCCGTCCGTCCTGCCCAGCCCCGTCACGGGGCGTCCGGTCCCCGGTCCGCGGGTGCGGCCGGTTCCACCGCGGTCGTGCCGAACATCTGCTCCGCCCGGCGCAGCGAGTCGGCGACGACCTGCCTGGCGTGCCCGATCATCTCCCGTTCGTACCCGGCCAGCGCGTCGACGAGCGGACCACCGCCGCTCAGCGCCCCGGTGAGCAGGGCGGCGTCGTGGAGCGCGGTGTTCGCCCCCGCGCCCGCCGCCGGGGTCATCGGGTGGACGGCGTCGCCGAGCAGCGTGACCCGGCCGGTGCGCCACGGTTCGATCCGCGTGCACGAGCGCAGGGTGATCGGGAACGCCGAGTCGGCGTCCGCGGCGGCGACGATCGCGCGGATCGACGGGTGCCAGCCCTCGGTCCCGGCCACCACGACCTGCCACAGCTCGCGCGGGTCGAGCGCGAACAGCTCCTCGTCGGAACGGCCGAGGGCCTGCGGGGTGCCGGTGAACACGACCATCAGGTAGTCGCCGTACTCCTCGGGCGGTTCGCGGAACAGCACCGGGGCGAACGCCGCGCCGCGCCCGGAGCCGTCCGAGGCGAAGCAGAAGCCGCGCAGGAACGCGGCCGGGACGTGGGCGCGCACCGCGTCGGTGAGCGGCAGCTTGCCGTACACGCACCGCACCCCGATGTCGGCGACCTCGAAGTCCGGCAGCAGCCGTGCCCGGACCCGCGATCCCACGCCGTCCGCGCCCACGAGCACGTCCGCGGTCGTGGTCCGGCCGTCGGCGAAGCGGACCTCCACCCGCCCGTCCCCGGTGTCGGCGTAGTCGACGAACTCGTGTCCGAAGTGGACGACGTCGTCCAGACCGGTCATCAGCGCGCGGCGGAACGCGTACCGGTCGACGGCGCCGACCGCGTCCGGATCGGTCACGGGGAACGTCTGCTCGAACAGCGGCGCGAGGTGGCTGTCGAACCCGGCGAGCAGGTCGCCGGGATGGCAGGCGGTCTCGACGACCCGTCGTCGGACGTCGGGTGGCAGCACCTCGGCCAGCGCGCGTCCGCCGGTGTCGTCGATGTGGATCCGGTACCCCTGGTTCCGCTGCCTCGGGCCGGAATCCCGCTCGTACACGCGCACCCGGACGCCGTTGGCGACCAACCCCTGCGCCAGCGCGAGTCCTCCGACACCGGCACCGACGACCACGACTTCCATGCCATCCCCTTAGTCATCCGTTTGGTTGACAGTATCAGCTGTTCGGATGACACGGCTATAGTGAGCGCCATGACCGACAAGGCGCCCCGCCGTTCGCCGGAGCCCGCGGAACGGCAGCGCGACGCCGAGCGCAGCAGGCACCTCCTGCTGGAGGCGGCCGTGGCGGAGTTCTCGGCGCACGGCTTCAGCGGCGCGCGCGTCGGCGACATCGCGGCCAGGGCCGGGGTCAACAAGCAGCTGATCTCGTACTACTTCGGCGGCAAGCAGGGGCTCTTCGACGCCATCAGCGACCGGTGGCGCCGCGACGAGCAGGCGCTCACCAGTCCGGACGCCCCGCTGTCGGAGATCGCCCGCGAGTACGCCCTCCAGACCTCCCGGTCCCCCGACCTGGCGCGCCTGGTCCTGCGGCAGGGCCTCGACGGCACGGGTGCCACGGCCGGGAACGAGGACGCCCAGCGGACGCGCTTCCGCGAGGTGGCGGCGGACTTCGAGCGCAGGCGGGAGGCGGGCGAACTGGCCGCCGACCTGGACCCCGCGTCGGTCGGACTCGCCCTCTTCGCGATGGCCGCCGCCCCGGTGGGCTTCCCCCACATCGCCCGAGCCCTCGGCCTCGACGTGGACGCGCCGGACTTCGGCGAGCGCTACGCCGCCCAGGTCGCCCGCATCGTGTCCCTGCTGTCCGACGACCGGCCACGACCTCTCCGAACGGATGGCTGACGGCCGTTCCGGAGCTTTCCGATAGGCCCGACAGGCGGCCGTAGGTCCCGCGATCCGAGCCCGACTCCGCTCCGTTATGACCCTTGTCACATCCTTCGGCTGGCGATACGGTTTCCCCGACCTGATCAATGAAACGTTTCAAAACACCGCGGGCCAAGCCGACGAGGAACGTTCCCCCAACGGAGGAAATGCGATGCGATCGCGTGTGGTGGGGGCTTCGGCCGTGTTGCTGCTCCTGTTGGCCGTGCCGGTCCTGGGCCCGGCTCCGGTCATGGCCGACCAGCGCGGCGGGCCGCCGCACGCCTCCCTGGCGGTGGACGTCAAGGGCCTGACGGTCGAACACCAAGGGGAGCCGCTCGGCATCGACGCGGCCAAGCCGAGACTCAGTTGGGAGTCGGCGTCGAACGTGCTCGGCGCCCAGCAGTCGGCCTACCAGGTGCAGGTGTCGTCCGCGTCGAACGGGACGGGCGACGTGTGGGACAGCGGCAAGGTGTCGTCGTCGAGGTCGTTCGACGTCGAGTACGCCGGACCCGGCCTGCGGTCGCGCACCCGGTACTACTGGCGCGTCCGCGTCTGGGACGCCGCGCAGCAGGTGTCGGCGTGGAGCGCCGCGACGTGGTTCGAGACCGCCTTCCTGAACCAGGGCGACTTCCACGGCGACTGGATCGGGGCGCGCGCGCAACCGGTCACGACGTCGCTCCAGGGCGCGAACTGGATCTGGTTCCCCCAGGGCAACCCGGCGGACTCGGCGCCCGTCGGCACCCGCTACTTCCGGCGGACGGTCGACCTGCCAGCGGGCGCCGCGGTCACGGCGGCCCACATCCAGCTCACCGCCGACGACAGCTTCACCCTGCACGTCAACGGCCAGGAGATCGCGCGTTCGCCGCAGGTCGGCGACTCGTGGCGGACGGCGGTCGACGTGGACCTCACGGCCGTCCTGCGTCCGGGGCGCAACGTCGTCGCGGTCCGGGCCGCCAACGCGCAGCCCGGACCGTCGGGACTGGTCGGCAAGCTGCACGTCGAGGTCGCGGGGGCGGCCCCGGTCGACGTCGTCACCGACGCCGCGTGGAAGTCGTCCGACGTGGAGACCGCGGGGTGGCAGCAGCCGGACTTCACCGACTCGGCGTGGCCCGCGGCGCTGGTGGCCGCCGCCTACGGCTCGGGTCCGTGGGGGAACTCGGTCACCGCCGCGACACCACCGGAACCGCTGCTGCGCAAGGGCTTCACGGCCACGAAGCAGGTCAGGTCCGCTCGCGTCCACGTCATCGGCCTCGGGTACTACAAGCTCTACCTCAACGGCAAGCGGGTCGGCGACCACGAGCTGGACCCGGCGTTCACCGTCTACGACAAGACCGACCTCTACGCGACCTACGACGTGACCCAGCAGCTGCGGGCCGGGGACAACGCGCTCGGCGTGAGCCTGGGACGCGGCTACTACGCCATGACGAACCCGGACGAGTGGGTGAGTTCGCCGTGGCACGCCGAGCCGAAGCTGAAGCTCGAACTGGACGTCACCTACGCGGACGGCTCGACCACGCAGGTCCTCAGCGACGGCAGCTGGAAGATCGCCGACGGCCCCACGACGTCCGAGTCGCTGTGGTTCGGCGAGACCTACGACGCCCGGCTCGAACGGCCCGGCTGGAACCAGGTCGGGTTCGACGACTCCGGCTGGCGCCCCGCGCTCGTGGTCCCCGCCCCCGCCGGGAAGCTCGCCGCGCAGTCGTTCCCGCCGATCAAGGTGACCGACACCCTCGCGGCCAAGAAGATCACCACCCCCGTCGCCGGGACGGCGGTCCACGACTACGGCACCCCGACCGCGGGCTGGGCGGGTGTCGCCGTGCGCGGACCGGTCGGTGGCCAGGTGACGATCACCTACGGCGAGAAGCTCAACGAGGACGGCACGGTCAACAACGTCGGCGGCTTCGGAATGCAGCTGCAGAAGTACACCTACGTGCTGAAGGGCGTCGGCCTGGAGTCGTTCACGCCGAGCTACTCCTACGCCGGGTTCCAGTACGTCCAGGTCGTCCCGTCCGCGGGGGTCACCGTGCAGTCGGTGACCGCGCAGCGCGTCCACACCGCGGTCGACAAGACCGGTGACTTCACCAGTTCGAGCGACCTGCTCAACCGCTACCACGCCGCGCAGGCGAACACGATCCTCAACAACCTGCACTCGGTGCCGACCGACACCCCGATGTACGAGAAGCGGCCCTACACCGCCGACGGCATGCTGGCCGCCGACTCCGCGATCGCCGGTTTCGACATGCGGGACTTCTACGAGAACTGGATGCGCGCCCACCGCGACGACCAGACCCCCAGCGGGAACATCGGCCAGACCGTGCCGGGGACGGTGGGGGCCAAGGAGGTCGTCGACCCGGTGTGGACCGCGAGCTTCGTGCTCGTCAACCGCGACCTCTACTGGTACTACGGCGACCTGAGGCCGCTGCGGGACAACTACGGTGCGATGAAGTCGTGGCTCGGGTTCTTCGAGGCCGCCATCGCGAAGACCGGTTACGTCTACACCGGCGGCAGCTACGCCGACTGGCTCTCCCCCGGCTTCGCCATGCCCCCCGAGGGCGCGCGGCTCGCGGGCACCGCCTACCTCCACAAGACCGCCACGGCCCTGGCGGAGATCGCCCGCGCGCTCGGGCAGAACGACGACGCGGCCCGCTTCGACAGGCTGGCGACCACGATCGCCGCCGCCTTCAACACCGCGTTCTACGACGCGTCGAAGGGCGCGTACTTCGACAACCCGGCGGCGGGCTACCGCCAGACCTCCAACCTGCTGCCGCTGAGCCTCGGCATCGTGCCGGTGGCCAACCGCGCCACCGTGATCGCGAACCTCGTCGGCGACATCAACGGCCGCGGCGTGCACCTCAACACCGGCGCGCTGGGCACGAAGCTCATCCTCCCGGTGCTCACCGACACCGGGAACTCCGAACTCGCCTACCGCGTGGCCACGAACCCGACCTACCCCGGTTGGGGCTACTGGTTCCAGGCGTTGGGCGCCACCACCATGTGGGAGGAGTGGCCCGCCGGGTCGCGGTCCCGCCAGCACGCCTTCATGGGCACCGTCGACGACTGGCTGTACCAGGACGTCGCGGGCATCCAGCCCGCCGCACCCGGCTACACCAAGGTCAGGATCCAGCCCTTCCCGGTCGGCGACCTGCGCACCGCCTCCGCCGAGATCACCTCCCCTCTCGGCGTGGTCCGCTCCTCCTGGACCCGCGACGGGAACCGCTTCACCCTGCGGGTCACCGTGCCCGTCGGCGCGACGGGCCAGGTCTACGTCCCGGTCCGCGCGGGCGGCAAGGTCACCGCTCCGCCCGGCGCCGCGTTCGAGAGCACCCTGCCCGGTTACGCCGGGTACCGCGTCGGCTCCGGGACCTACGAGTTCCGGGCCGATTAGCCCGCCGTGCCCCCTCGTCGGCGGTCGAGGGGGCACGGGATCATGCGGCATGCGCTCGGACGGCTGGCACCTCACCGAAGACCTCGACGAGTTCCTCGCACGGGCCGGGGAGTTCCTGCGGTCGAGGCCCGCCCTGCACACCACGCCGTTGACCACGATCGAGAAGCTGCGGACGCGCGGGCCCGGCGCCGGAACCACCGTGTTCGGCTGGCTGGTGGAGGAGGGCGAGGTGCGCGCCTGCCTCCACCGCCTGCCTACCCTCCGCGTGAACGCCACGGTCCTCTCCCCCGACCAGTCCGACGCCCTCGCGGCCCACCTGGTCGACGCGGGCCTCGCCGTCTCCGGTGTCTCCGCGGTCCACGACACCTCCACCGCGTTCGCCGAGGCGTGGCGGCGGCGCACCGGCGCGACTTCGATGCCTACCTGGGCGGTCCGCCTCCACCGGCTGGGCGCGCTCACCCCGCCGGACCCGTTCCCGGAAGGCCGGAGACGGACGCCGGACCGCGAGGAGGTCATCCGCTGGTGCGGTGAGTTCGTCGTCGAGGTCGGCGAGGCGCCCGGCCTGGACGCCGAGGCCTGGGCGGGGTCGCGGTTCGCCGACAAGCACTTCGCGTTCTGGGAGGTCGGGGGCACCCCCGTGGCCATGGCGGCCTCGACCACGATGGTCGCGGGCATGGTGCGGGTGGATCCCGTCTACACCCCGCCCCGGTTCCGGGGGCGTGGTCACGCGGGCGCCGTCACGGCCGAGGTGAGCCGGGCGGCGCTGGCCGCGGGCGCGACGGACGTGGTGCTGTTCACCGATCCCGCCAACCCCACGAGCAACGCCCTCTACCGGCGGCTCGGGTACGTCCCGATCGCCGACTTCACCGGCCACGCCTTCGCCTGAGCCGAACCGGACGCGGGGTGGCCGCGGGCCGCGTCGATCCAGGATGTCGACCGCGGCTTCCCGTGGACAGCGCCGGATCGACGAGATCGGCGAGGAGAGTCGGCGTCGCATCCTCGACGCGGCCGAGGGGCTGTTCGCCGATTACACCGCCTGGGTGCGCGGCGACGACGCCCGGCGGCGCGACGGCCTCGAGCACTGGGCACGCGTCCAACGACCGCGGGACGCGGACCCCGAGGCCGCGGCGACGCGGGAGCACGCCTTCGCGGTGGCGCTCAACGGGGCGCTCATCGGGATCCACCTCCAGGCGCTCATCGACCCCGGCAGCTTCGACCTCGACGAGGCCATGCGGGCGGTCGTGGACCGGTTCGGCACGAACGTCACCGGCATCTGGGACACCCCGCCCGCCGCCTGACCCGACCCAGCGGTCAGGGGGCCCCGCCGGGCACGGAGTCGAGCAGGTCCGCCATCCGCTGCTCCGGGTAGGGCCGCAGCAGGTCGCCGGTGTGGATCCGTGCTCGGCGACCGCCGGCCGCAGCGACTCCGAGAGCCCGACCACCGCGAACTTGGCGGTCACGTACAGCACGTTCGCGTCGGCCACCAGACCGGCGCCCGACGACGTGTTCACGACGTGGCCGCCCGCGCCGCGCCCGATCATGCGGGGCAGGAAGGTCTGGATCCCGTTGACCACGCCGGTCAGGTTGACGCCCAGCGCCAGGTCCCACTTCCCTCCGCCATCGACGCCTATGTCCACCTGACAACTCTGTGTCGGAAGGCATAGACGAAGCACGGGTGCCACGAAGGAGGAGTCAGGTCTGGCGACCTCAGGAGGCGGACGGGCCCCGGGCCGCCCATTCGTTGCCCCACGCGGCGACCGCGTCGAGCACCGGGGCCAGGCGGTCGCCGATGGCGGTCAGCTTGTAGCGCACCTCGACCGGACGGCTCGTCGTCGTCACGACGCGCTCGACGACGGCGGCGGCCTCGAGTTCCTTGAGCCGCTGGGACAGCATCGCGTCGGTGACGCGCGGGATCCGTTCGCGCAGTTCGAGGAACCGCAGGGGGCTTTCGAGCAACTGCTGGAGGATCACGCCGTTCCACTTGCGGCCGATCAGCTCCACGGCCGCGTGGAAGTTCGGGCACGCCCCTTGGTGCGCACCGGCGCCGTTCCCGACCGTCTCGCTCACGGATCCCAGCGTAGCCCACCACGTTTTTCGGGGTGCTACTCTACTTTTCATAGCTCACTATGAACTAGCGAGCACACTACGGAGAGGAGTGGACCATGGTCGACGCGGAGGAAGCCGTCCGGAAGCCGCGGCGGTCATGACGGTCGACATCGGCATCGCGTCGCTGACCGACCTGCGACCGCGCACGGTCGACGGACGCGACCGCACCGCCGAGGAGCGGATCTCCCAGATCACCGCCCTCGCCGAGCTCGCCGACCGCGAAGGCCTCGACCACGTGGGGATCGGGGAGCACCACAACCCCGAGTTCGTCGTCTCCTCCCCCGCCGTGGTGCTGGCCGCCGTCGCGGCGCGCACCACCCGCGTCCGGCTCACCAGCTCGGTGAGCACGCTCAGCGCGCTGGACCCGGTGCGCCTGCACGAGGACTTCGCGACCCTGGACCTGATCAGCTCCGGCCGCGCCGAGCTCACGGTCGGGCGCAGCGCCTACCCGGAGCCGTTCGCCCTGTTCGGCTACGACATCGACGACTACGAGGCCCTGTTCGAGGAGAAGCTCGACCTGCTCCTGCGGCTCCGGGCCACCGAGCGCGTCACGTGGCGAGGCCGGTTCCGCAGCCCGCTCGCCGACGCCGCGGTCGTCCCCAGGCCCGTGCAGCCGGTCCTCCCCGTATGGCTGGGAGTCGGGGGTACGCCGACCAGCGCCGCGCGGGCGGGACTGCTGGGGCTACCGATGATCCTGGGGTACATCGGCGGCGGTGTCGACCACCTGGCCCGCCTCGCGGACGTCTACCGCGAGGCAGGCGACCGGGCAGGGTACGGCGACCGGCTCCGACTCGGTGTGGCGGTGCACTACTTCGGCGCGGCGACCACGCGGGAGGCGTTGGAGACCTACCCGCACTACCACGACTTCCTGCGCCCCAAGCGTCCCGGCGGAGGCGGGTTCACGGTGGGTCCGGAGCAGTTCCGCGCGGGCCTGGAACCGGGCCGCCACCTGATGATCGGCACGTCCGAGCACGTCGCCGGGAAGCTCGTCGACCTGGTCGACCGGTTGCGGGTCGACCGCGTCCAGGCGCTCGTGGACTGGGGCGGACTGCCCGAGCGGCAGGTGGAGGAGTCCGTGACCCGGTTGGCCCGCGAGATCGCGCCCCTGGTCCGCGCGCACGTCGCGAGAGGCGGGCAGCGCTCTTCCACTGCCACATGAGGAAAGGTGTGGCGCGACGGTCGGATCGTCGCGCCACACCTGTTGTCGCCGTGGTCGACACCTCCGCGGTCCGGACCACGGCGACGGTCATGGGGGGGTTACTGCAGCTTCGGCTTCGCGTCCGCGCAGTCGACGTCCTTGTCCGGCAGGGTGCCGGAGGCGAGGAAGTCGACGGTCGCCTTGTCGGCGCAGGCGGAACCCTCGTTGTAGACGTAGTGCCCGCCGTTGTCGACGCCGACGAAGGCCGCCCGGCCGCCGAGGGCTTCGCGCAGTCCCAGTCCCGATTCCCACGGGGTCGCGTTGTCGCGGCGGTTCTGCAGGAGCAGCACGTTGCGCGGGCCCTGGTCGGTCACGGTGACGGCGGCCTCGGCCGGCGCCTGCCAGAACCCGCACGCCCAGATGTTCGCGGGCATGCCCGCGGTCAGCGGCCAGGCAGCGCGCTCGGCGGCGATGCGGCCCGCGTAGTCCCCGACCACGTGGGACCACTGGGCGTCGCCGCAGGTGATGGCCAGGAACATGGTCGCCTTGTTGTCCGCGGGAATGCCGGGGACGGCGGGCTCGTCGGCGAACACCTGTTGCAGCACCGCGATGTCGGCCTCGGTGGGCTTGCCGTCGGCCAGGTCGAGGGCGGCCTTCCAGAACTGGACGAGCACCGGGAGCCGCTGGTTGTGCAGCAGCAGGCCGTAGGTGACGCCGCGCAGCAGGCTCCCGTCGAGCGCCAGCGGCGTGCCGGGGAATACGGCGGGAGTGCGGTCCAGGCGGTCGGCGAGCGCGAGGTAGGTCTTGGTGACCTCGTCGGCGGTGGCACCCAGCCCGAGCGCGCCGTTCTCGGCGGCGGCGACCTTCGCGGCGTCGGGGAAGCGGTCGGCCATGCCTTGCTCCACAGGCCCGTCGACCGCTGCCAGACCTTGGTGGGGTCGACGTTGCCCTCCAGGACGACCCGGTCGGTCCGGTCCGCGAACAGGGCGAGGTACACGGCGCCGAGGTAGGTGCCGTAGGACTGGCCCCAGTAGGAGATCTTCTCCTCCCCCAACCCCTGGCGGATGAGGTCCATGTCCCGCGCGGTGTTGGCGGTGGTGAAGTACTTCAGGGTGTCGAATTTGGTGGCGCACTGCCCGGCCACGGCGCGGCCCGATTCAACGTTGCGGTCGATGGACCCGTCCGGCGCGGGGTAGGGGAAGAGGGAGAAGGCGTTGACGTCGGTGAGACCGCAGCTCTGCGGGGTGCTGTTGAAGACGCCGCGCGGGTCGAAACCGATCAGGTCGTAGGCCTCCAGCACCGACGGGGGCAGGGTCGCGGCCATCACCCCCGGCATGTCCAGGCCGGAATCGGCGGGACCGCCGGGGTTCAGCAGCATGACGCCGCGCCGCGCTCCCTGCTTGGCGGTGGGCAGCTTGGACACCGCTATCTGGATCTTCCGCCCGCCCGGATCGCCGTGGTCCAGGGGTACCTCCACCCGGCCGCAGGTCAGCCGGGGATCGCGAGTAGCGCCGTCTACCACGGGCGGGCACGGCCCCCACGCGATGCCCTCCACCGCCCCGGTGTCCGCGGTCGCGCCGGTGGACTCCGCCGCACGCGGCGCGTCCTCGTCGTCGGCGTCACCGCAGCCCGCCAGGCCCGTCCCGGCCAGCACCGCGGCCACCACCACCGCGGCGAACCTCGAACTCCGGAGGAGATCGGGTTTTCCCCTGCCGCGCATCGTCTTCATCGTCTTGTGCTCCGCTCCCCGGCGTGGCCGGACCTCGGTGGTCCGACCGCTGCTGTGATGCGGCGACGCTAACGGGAGAGCGCTGTCCGGCACATCCCCGCGGCGTGGACATCCGCGGTAGCTCTCACGGGGGACGGGTTCACCGCCGCCGCGCCCGCTCGTGTGTACTGTGGACACACGGGGGCAACCGAAGGGGTTGCGGCGTTGAGGTTTTCACGGCAGGTCCACGCGATCGACACGCACACCGAGGGCATGCCCACGCGGATCGTGACGGGCGGCGTGGGTGCGCTGCCCGGCGACTCGACGGCCGCCCGGCGGCGGTACCTCCTGGAGCACATGGACGACTTCCGGACGTTCCTCATGTGCGAGCCGCGCGGGCACGCGGCGATGGCGGGCGCGTTGCTGCAACCGCCCATCCTGCCGGAGGCGGACTTCGGGGTCGTCTACATGGACGCCGAGGGCAGCGTGCCGGTGTGCGGGCACGGCGCGATGGGCGTCGCCATGGCACTGGTCGAGACCGGCATGGTCGAGGTGCGCGAGCCGGTCACCACCGTCCGGCTCGACACGCCCGCGGGCCTCGTCACCGCCGACGTCGAGGTCGAGGACGGCCGCACCAGGCGGGTGTCCGTCACCGGCGTGCCGTCCTTCGTGCTGGGGCGGGATCTCCGGGTCGACGTCCCCGGCTTCGGCGCCATCGCCTACGACCTGGTCTACGGCGGCAACCACTGCGCCGTCCTCGACCTCGCCCAACTCGGCCTCCCCTTCGACCTCAAGGCCCGCAAGGAGATCCTCGCCGCCGGACTGGCCGTCGTCGCCGCCGTGGCCGCGACCGGGGAGTTCACCCACCCGTCCGGCGCGCCCGCGACGCTCCGGCACGCGCAACTGCTCGCGCCGGACGCGTCGGGCACGCGTTCACGGCACGCCATGGTGATCAGCCCCGGCTGGTTCGACCGGTCGCCGTGCGGAACGGGCACCGCGGGCCGCATGGCGCAGCTGCACGCCAGGGGCGAACTCGCGCTCGACACCGACTTCGTCAACGAGTCGTTCCTCGGCACCCGGTTCACCGGGCGGCTGCTCGGCGAGACCACCGTCGACGGCGTCGCCGCCGTCGTCCCCCGGATCTCCGGCCGGGCCTGGATCACCGGCACCGCCCAGTACAGCCTCGACCCGGACGACGTGCTGGCCGCGGGCTTCCTGCTCTAGGCGGTGCCCCCGGCTCCGGCGACCAGGCGCTAGTCCGCCCAGCTCGTCGAGTGGCTCAGGCCGAGTTCGATGTCGGCGGCGGCCTGCTTCACGAGCGGGACCAGGTCGTGCATGTCCTCGACCGATTTGCGGCCCACGTGGGTGGAGAGGTTGATCGCGGCGCGCGCCCGGCCCATCCGGTCGCGGACCGGGACGGCGATGGCGACCAGGCCCTCCTCCAGTTCCTGGTTCACCAGCGCGTACCCCTGGTGGCGGATCTTCTTCAGCTCCAGCCGGAACGCCGCGGGGTCGGTGATGGTGCGGGGCAGGATCCGCGTCAACTCGTTGTGGCGCAGGTAGTCCTCGATGAGGATCGGCGGCAGGTCGGCCAGCATGACCCTGCCCATCGCGGTGGCGTGCGCCGGGCGCCGGGCGCCGACGTTGACCGAGATCGTCATCAGCGCCGGGCCCGGAACCCGGACGACGTAGACGATGTCGCCGCGGTCGAGGATCGAGCCCTCGCTGGCCTCGGACGTCTCGGCGACCAGCTTCTCCAGCCGGGGCAGCGCGATGTCCGGGAACGACAGGGCGGAGAGGTAGGAGTACCCCAGTTCGAGCACGCGCGGGGTCAGCTCGAACCGGTTGTTCTTCCCGTCGACGTACCCCAACTCCGTCAGCGTCAGCAGGAACCGCCGGGTCGCCGCCCTGGTCAGCCCGGTGACCTGGGCGATCTCCGACACCGTCATGGACGGGTGCTCCGCGTCGAACACGCGGATGATGGCCAGGCCGCGTTCCAGCGACTGGACGAAGTCGCGGGATCTGCCGGCGGTCTCGCCGTCGGTCACCGGGTCGTCTGACGGGTCAATCACGAAAAGCCCTCCTCCGCAAGGAACTACCGGACGTACGACGCGCCGTTGACGTCCACTGTGGACCCGGAGAGGCTCGGGACGGCGTCCGTGGCGAGGAACGCGATCAGCGCCGCGATCTCCCCCGCCTCTACCAGCCGCCCCATCGCCAGGCCGTCGGCGACCGCACGGGTCTGCGCGTCGTCCTGACCCGCGATGGCCATGCCCGCGTTCACCACCCCCGGCGCCAGCACGTAGACCCGCAGGCCCTCCCTCGCGAAGTTCCGCGCGAACGTCTGCGCCAGGTTACGCACCGCCGCCTTGGACGCGGCGTAGGAGGTCAGGTCGCGCAGGCGCGACCCCTGTTCCGCGGCCCAGCTCGACAGCACGATGATCGTGCCCGACCCGCGGCCGACGAAGTACCGCGCGGCCTCGCGCATCAGCGCGCCCGTGCCGATCACGTTGACCTGGAGCGCTTCCTGCCAGCCCGCGTCCCACACCTCGTCGGGGCCGTCGAAGGGGGTGTCCGGGATGACGCCCGCGTTGAGCACCACCACGTCGACGTCCGGGTCCCAGGCCAGCGCCGCGCGCCACAGCTCCCGAGCGGCGGCCGGGGTGTCCAGATCGCCCTTGAGCACCAGCTTCCGCCCCTCCGGCAGGTCTTCCACGGCCTGCTCCGCGCCTTCGCGCTGGGTTCGGTAGTGCGCGATGACCGTGGCGTCCGCGGCGGCCAGCGCCCGCGCCGTCACCGCGCCGATGCCGCCGGACGCGCCGGTCAGCAGCACGGTCCGGCCGGTGAGCGCCTTCGCGTCCAGGTACACGTCTCCCCCTAGTGGATTCCGCCGTCGACGTTGATCAGCTGGCCGGTGACGGCCGAGGACAGGTCGCTGGTGAGGAAGGCGATCACGTCGGCGACCTCGCCCGCGGTGGCGATCCGGCCCAGCGCGGTCGACTCCGCCGCCCGGCGCAGCGCGTCGTCGACCCCCAGGCCGGTGGTGCGCCGTCGGGACTCCATCCGCTCGCGCAGCGCGTCGGTGGCGATCGGGCCCGGCGCGACCGCGTTGACCCGGACGCCCGAGCGGCCGAGCGCGAGCGCGGCGGACCGGACGATGCCGAGCGCCGCGTGCTTGCTGGCCGCGTAGGACACGATGTTGGGGTCGCCGCGCCAGGAGTTCAGCGAGGCCACGACGGTGATCGCGGAGCCCTGGCCGAGCACCGGGGCGGTGTGCTTGATCGTGCAGGCGACGCCGCGCGCGTTGATCGCCAGCACCCGGTCGAAGTCGTCGAGGTCCAGTTCGCCGACCTGCTGCCAGGACGGCACCACACCGGCCGCGGCCACGACCCCGTCCACACCGCCGAGCCGTCGCACGGCTTCGGCGACGGCCGCGCTCGTCGACTCCTCGTCGCGGACGTCCACGGCGGCGGAGGTCCAGCCGTCCGGTGGGGTGGCGGTCGTCGAGGCCAGGTCCAGCACGACGCCCGTCGCGCCCAGTTCGGCGAACCGCCGCGCGACGACCGCGCCGATCCCGTTGGCACCACCGGTGACGATCACCCGGCGTCCGGTCAGCAGCGTCATCCGCCCGCCCCGTCCCTCAGCACGGCGTGCTCGGCCGCGGCGTCGTCCACGTCGACGTCCACCACGACCTCGCCGACCCCGGCCTTCGCCAGGTCACCGAGGCGGCGGGCGACGGCGTCCGCCTGCCCGGCGGTCTGCACGATCCGCAGGACGACGTCGAGCGCGTCCGGATCCCGTTCGGCCTTCACCGCGGCGGCGCGGATCTGGCCGATCTCGGCGGCCAGGGCGTCCGGGTCGAGGTCGGGCAGCGACTGCTGGGCCAGCCAGCCGTCGCCGAGCCTGCCCGCGCGGCGCAGCGCCGTGGGCGAGTGGCCGCCGACGTACAGCGGGATCGGCCGGGCGGGAGCGGGCAGGACCAGCGTGCCCGGCGGGAGTTCGTAGTGCTCGCCCGACCGTCCTTCGGGGCGGCCGGTCCAGCAGTCGCGCAGCAGCCGGATCCACTCGACCATCCGCGGGCCGCGGGTGTCGAACGGCATGCCGAGGGCGTCGAACTCCTCCTTCAGCCAGCCCGCGCCGACACCCAGGACGAGGCGACCGCCGGAGATCGCGTCCACGGTGGCCGCCTGCTTGGCCAGCAGCACGGGATTGCGTTGCGGCAGGACGAGAACGGCCGTGCCGAGCCGGACCCGTTCGGTCACCGCCGCCGCGGCCGCGAGCGAGACGACCGCTTCCAGGTAGGGGGTGTCCGTCGGCCAGGTCGCCTTGCCGCCGGGGTCGAACGGGTACCAGGACCCGATCCGCTCGGGCAGCACGACGTGGTCGCTCACCCACAGCGAGTCGAACCCGGCGAGTTCCAGTTCACGGGCGCGCGCCGGGACCGATGGTCCGGTGGCCGAGCCGGTGTGGGGCAGCTTGACGCCGATCCTCATGGTTACCGAACGTAGGCATCGGTTGCCTGCTCGTCAAGCGCACATTTGTGCGCCAAGAGAAACACTGCACGTATTGCGGCCACTCGATCGGTATGCGAGCATCGGCCAACTCGCTTAGCCAAGCGGCGGCCCAGCCAGGAGGTAGCTGGACAAATGGTCGAAACCACTCGCAGACACGGTACGCTCACCGGCCTCGATCACATCGGTGTCGGCGTGTCCGACATGGACGCGTCGATGGTGTTCTACGCCGAACTGGGCTTCACCGATGTCGCGTTCGACTACACCGGACCACTGCCGGGGTTGCGCACAGTGACCGGCCACGAGGACACCGACGCCAGGGTGGTGTTCCTGCGGACCGCCAACCCGACCGTGCTCGGCCGCGCGTCCATCAAGCTCGTGCAGACCACCAGCCGGACGCCGCCGCCGATGCCCGAGGGCATGGCGTGGGGTGAACCGGGCATCTGCGAGGTCTGCGTGCACGTCAACCGACAGGGTGATTTCTACCGGGAGCTGATCGCGGGCGGGCGCACCGGGCTGATGGAGCCCAACGAGGCCGACCTGCCCCCGTACGAGACGCACTGCGGCCTGTCCTACGTGGCCGACCCCGACGGCGCCAAGATCGAGCTGATCGAGTGGTCCACGCTGGAGTCCGGGTGGCCGGTCGAGCCCGGCCCGCAGGGCGTGAACCACGTGGCGTTCGGCGTCACCGACATCGAGCGCACCAGGGACTTCTACCAGGAGCTGGGCTTCACCGGGCAGCTGTTCGAGTCGGACGGCTACTTCGAACCGATGCACCCCTGGTTCCACCCGCGCACTCCCCCGAGCCAGCGGATGATGCTGCTCACCAGCCCCTTCGGCGGAGCGCTCGAACCCGTGCAGCACGATCCCCCGTCACCGGACATGCGCGGTGAGTGGGGTCATCTGGGCACCTTCGAGTTCGCCGTGGGAGCACGGTGCGTCGACAGCGCGCTGGACCACCTCGCGGCCCTCGGGATCGCGCTCGTCGGAGAACCCGCCGAGATCGACCTAGGCGGCGGGGCGAGCTGGCGCTACGCGTACTTCCAGGACCCCGACGACCTCTACGTCTGCGTCACGGAGGTCCGCGCGTGAGCGCCACCCGACCATCCACGCAGGACGCTTCCGCCGCGGAGTCCTCCACGGCGGACCCGGTCATCCGGATCCGCGGCCTGCGCAAGTCGTTCGGCAACCTGGAGGTGCTGCGCGGCATCGACCTGGACGTGACCCGCGGCGAGCACGTCGTGATCTTCGGGCCGTCCGGTTCGGGCAAGTCCACCGTGCTGCGCAGCATCAACCTCCTCGAACAGCCGAGTGCGGGCTCCCTCAGGGTGGCGGGCGTCGAGTACGGGCCGGGGCTTCCCGGCGAGCCCGCCCCGCAGCGCGGCAAGGTGCTGCAACTGCGCCGCACCGTGGGCATGGTCTTCCAGCAGTTCAACCTCTTCCCGCACCTGACCGCGCTGGACAACGTCGCGCTGCCGCTGAGGTCCGTGCACGGCATGAAGAAGGACGCGGCCCAGCACAAGTCGGCCGAGGCGCTGCACCGGGTCGGGCTGCTGCCCCGCGCGGCGCACTACCCCGCGCAGCTGTCCGGTGGTCAGCAGCAGCGGGTCGCCATCGCCCGCGCGCTGGCGCTCGACCCGCAGGTGATGCTCTTCGACGAGCCGACCTCGGCGCTGGACCCGGAACTGGTCGGCGAGGTGCTCAAGACCATGCGGCTGGTCGCCGAGACGGGGATGACGATGGTCATCGTCACCCACGAACTGGGCTTCGCCAAGGACATCGGCGACCTCAACGTGTTCATGGAGGACGGTGTGGTGGTGGAGAGCGGTCCCCGCGGCTTCTTCGAGAACTGCGTCAGCCCGCGGGCCCGCGAGTTCATCCTGGCGGTGCGCTGATGGGTTTCGCCGACTACGACTGGGGCCTGATCTGGGACAACCACCAGGTCCTGCTGGACGGCCTGCTGACCGCGCTGCTGGTGTCGGTGATCGCGCTGGTCATCTCCATCGCGGGCGGGCTGCTGCTGGCGGTGATGCGGCTGTCGAAGCCGCCGATCTCGTGGATCGCCGCCGCCTACACCAACGTGTTCCGCGGGGTGCCCGCCCTGGTCAGCGTGATCTGGGTGTACTTCGGCATCTCGCTGCTGCTGGGCGTGAACTTCACCGTCTTCCAGGCCGGTGTGATCGCGCTTTCGCTGCTGTACAGCGCTTTCATGGCGGAGATCTTCCGCTCTGCCCTCGACGCGGTACCCCCCGGGCACCGGGAGGCGGGACAGGCGCTGGGCATGCGGTCGAGCCGGGTGTTCTTCTCGGTGATCCTGCCGCAGGCCATCAAGATCGCGCTGCCGAACCTGGGCAGCATGTACATCGGCATGGTCAAGGACACCTCGACCTTCACCGTGATCGGGCTGCTGGAGGTGGTCCGGGTGACCCAGAACCTGGTCTCCCAGACGTTCCAGCCGTTTGTGCTCTACACCGCCGCCGCGGCGATCTACGTGCTCGCGGCGTTCGTCATCGACATCGTCTTCCGACTGGTCGAGGGCGCGTACGCGCGTCCGCCACGCGGGGCGATCTCCCAGGTACTGCGCTCCCGGCAGCGGCGGCGCACCGAGCAGCTGATGGCCGAGGTCGGCAGCCAGCTCCCGAACGAGAGGAAAGCCCGTGTCCAGGAGTCCTGAGAAGCGCACGGCCAGACGGATCGCCCTGGCCGGTGTCGCCTTCGTGTCCACGCTCGTCCTCGCCGCCTGCGGCGGTGGGAGTTCGACCGGGTCCGGCAGCACCGCCGCCGGTGACGCGGGAGCGTCCGGCCTCAACCAGGCGGGCACCCTCACCGTGGGGATGAACCTCCAGTTCAAGCCGGAGATGTACCTCGACGACGCGGGCAAGCCCGCCGGGTACGACGTGGAGCTGCTCACCAAGCTCGCCACCGATCTGGGCGTGAAGCTCGACATCCAGAACCTCGACTTCAACGGCCTGATCCCCGGTCTGCAGAGCAAGAAGTTCGACATGGTGTCGGTCGGCCTGACCGCGACCGACGCGCGCAAGCAGGTGATCGACTTCTCCCGCGAGTACGTGCCGTACACCAGCGTGCTGGCCGTGAAGCAGGGCGACACGACCGCCGCCACCGTCGACGCCTACAACACCCCGAGCATGGTCATCACGGCGCTCCAGGGCTCGTCCGGCGAGCAACTGGCCAAGAAGACGTTCCCGAACGCCCAGGTCAAGAGCTTCGCCGACCAGAACGCGGCGCTGCTGGAGGTGTCCACCGGCCGGGCCAACGGCAGCGTGCTGGAGGACTACATCCTGGCCCAGTACCAGAAGGCCAACCCCAACCAGGTGGCGAAGGCGGCGCTGCCCAAGCCGCTCGACCTGGGTTACGGCTCGTGGGCCGTGCAGAAGGGCAACTCGGTGCTCTCCGCGAAGCTGAACACGTTCCTGTGCAAGGCGCAGGGCGACGGCACGCTCAAGTCGACCTACACGTCGGTCTTCGGGGTCGACGACTTCCCCGAGATGCCGGGGGGTTGCTGAGTTGGCGGAGTTCGACCTGCTCGTGGTCGGCGGAGGTCCGGCGGGCGTGACCGCCGCCGGCACCGCCGCCCGCGCGGGGCTCCGGGTGGTGCTCGTCGACGAGCGGCCCACCCTCGGCGGGCAGATCTTCAAGCAGCCGGGGCCTGGGTTCACCGTCACCGACCCGGCCGCGATGGGCCGCCAGTTCCGGTTCGGCCGGTCGGTGATCGACTCGGTGGACGGCCTCGGTGTGGACGTGCTGCTGCGCACCAGCGCGGTCGCGGTGGAGGGCAGGCAGGTCGTCCTCGTCACCGACGGGCAGGCCGCGCGGACGGTGACCGCGCCGCGGCTGGTGCTGGCGCCGGGCGCGCACGACCGCCCGGTGGCGTTCCCCGGCTGGACCCTGCCGGGCGTGATGACCGCGGGCGGCCTCCAGACGTTGGCGAAGACCCAGCGCGTGCTGCCCGGCAGGAGGATGCTGTTCGCCGGTTCGGGCCCGGTCGCGCTCGCGTTCCCCGCGCAGCTGGCCGGTTACGGCGCGACCGTCGTGGCCGCGCTGGAGGCCGGACCCGCGCCGCGACCGGCCGACTTCGCCCGGCTCGCCGCCGCGGGCCGGGGCAACCTGGACCTGCTGCGCGACGCGGCGCTCTACCGGGGAACCCTGGTGCGGCACCGGGTTCCGCTGCGGTACGGCCGGATCGTCGTGCGCGCCGAGGGCGACGGCCGGGTCGAACGGGTCGTGCACGCGCGGGTCGACGCCGACTGGCGCGTGGTCCCCGGCACCGAGGAGACCGTCGAGGTGGACGTGCTCGGCCTCGGCTACGGCTTCGTGCCGTCGCTGGAGCTGATGCGGCTGGCGGGGTGCGACTTCGACCACGACGAGGACCTGGGCGGGCACGTCGTCCGCCGGGACGACTGGAACCGGACCACCGCGGACGGCGTGTACGCCGCGGGTGACGGCGCCGGGGTCGAGGGCTCCTACGTGGCCATCGACGAGGGCCGGATCGCCGGGCTCGCCGCCGCGTTGGACGCGGGCGCGATCACCGCCTCCGGCGCGACCGCGCTCGCCGCCTCCTCCCGGCACCGGCTCGCCCGGCGCCGGGCGCTGACCGCTGCGACGAAGCGGCTCTACCGGGTCGGGCCCGGTGTGTTCGAACTGTTCACCGACACCACCGTGGTCTGCCGCTGCGAGGGCGTCCGGGCGTCCTCGATCTCCACCGCGGTCGGGACGACGGCCGACATCAACGTCGTGAAGGCGGTCACCCGTGCCGGGATGGGCCCGTGCCAGGGCCGCAACTGCCAGCGCCAGATCGCCGCGATGATCGCCGCCGAGCACGGCACTCCCGTGGCGGACGTCGCGCTCGCCACGCCGCGGATGCCGGTGCGGCCGGTGCCGATCAGCGCGATGGCCGACCACTCGATCGCCGGTCCCACGCTGTTCCTCGCCCGGCAGGAGAACCCGTGAGCACCAGGGACACCGCCCTGCCGTCGAGCACCGACGTCGTCGTGATCGGCGGCGGGATCGCGGGCACGGCCATGGCCTTCTACCTGGCGAGGGAGGGCGTCGACGTCGTGCTCGTCGAGCGCGGCGAGTTGAACCGCGAGGCGTCCGGCACCAACGCGGGCAGCTTCCACCTGCAACTGGCCATCCACCAGTTGTCCGGCCAGGGCGGCGACGCCGAGCGCGACCGGCTGCTCGCCGACGCGCGGCTCAGCCTGGAGGCGTTCGAGGTGTGGCAGGGCCTCGGCGCCGAACTCGACGGCGACCTCGACCTCCACCTCACCGGCGGCTGGATGGTCGCCGAGACCGAGGAGCAGCTGAAGACGCTGCGGGACAAGCACGAGCTGGAGCAGCTGGCCGGGATCGAGACCGAGGTCGTCACCGGCGACGACCTCCGGCAGCGGGCCCCGTACTTCACCGAGCGCCTGCTCGGCGCGACCTACTGCCCGCTCGAAGGACATGCCAACCCGCTGGTCGTGGCGCCGTTGTACGCGCTGCGCGCCGCGCAGCACGGGGCCGTCGTCCGGACGCACGTGGACGTGCTGGGCATCGACGTGCACGGCGCGACCGGGGCGCGGCGGTTCACCGTCCGCACGAGCGCCGGGCCGATCGACGCCGCCCGCGTCGTGGACTGCGGCGGGGCGTGGGCCGGGGAGCTGGCCTCGTTGGTGGGCCTGAGGTTCCCGGTGCGCAGCGAGGGCCTGCACGTCAACGTGACCGAGCCGCGGCCGCCGATGTTCCGGCCGATGATCCAGCACATCGGGCGCAGGCTGACGTTGAAGCAGACCGAGAACGACACCTTCATCATCGGCGGCGGCTGGCCGTCGCCCGCCATCGCTCCCCCGCGCCGCTACCCGACGAGCTGGCACAGCGCGGCGGGCAACACCGCCGTGGCTGTGTCGGTCGTGCCGGGCCTGGCCGACGTGCGGGTCGTGCGGACCTGGTCCGGGGTCATCGTGTTCACCGACGACTTCTCCCCCGTCGTCGGCGAGTCCCTTGCCGTGCCGGGGTTCCACGCCTGCGTGTCGTCGACCGGCTTCACCTTCAGCCCGATGTTCGCCCGGCAGCTGGCCGAGCAGATGGCGGGACCCGCGAGCGCGTCGCCGTTCCCGGAGCGCTACTCGCTGGACCGGGCCACCCACCGATTGGAGTTCCGATGAACCGCGACGACGTCGACTGGCAGGGCTACTTCCCCGCCTTCGTCACCCCCTTCACCGAGTCCGGGGACCTCGACCTCGACACGCTGCGCGCGCTGGTGGACCACTACGCGGCGGCGGGCATGCACGGCATCGTGGTCAACGGCACCTGCGGCGAGTGGTTCTCCCAGACCGCCGAGGAGCGCCGCGCGGTCGCCGAGGCCACGGTGTCCCAGGCGGCGGGCCGGATGCGGGTGCTCGTCGGCTGCACCGCGTACACCGCCAAGGAGACCGCGGAGTTCGCCCGGCACGCCCTGGCCGCCGGCGCGGACGGGGTGCTGGCGTCGCCGCCGCCGTACGCGAAGCTGTTCCCCGACGAGGTGGTCGCGTTCTACGAGGACGTCAACGCGGGCATCGACGGCCCGCTGGTGGTCTACAACTGGCCGCACGGCAGCGGGGTGGACATCGGCACGGACCTGGCCGACCGGCTCGCGGACGTCGGCCAGATCGTGGGGATCAAGGACAGCACCCCGGACGCCGACCAGTTCTTCGAGACCTCCCGGCGGGTCCGCGACCGGGTCCGCGTGTTCGGCCCGTACATGTCCGCCCGCGGTGTGGAAGTCCTGCGCGCCGAAGGCGGCGACGGCACCGTCGGCGGCGGTTCGCTGTTCGGGAAGCCGGACCCGGAGTTCTGGGAATCGGTGTGGCGCGGCGACTTCGACAGCGCCGCGAAGCATGCCGAGGCGAGCGACCGGCTGTTCCCGAAGCTGTGGCTGCCCGGCGGCTGGGCGGGCCACTTCGGCGCCTACCAGAGCCAGCTCAAGGCCCTCATGGCGATGCTCGGCCAGCCCGGCGGGCACGTGCGGCGGCCGCGGCTGCCGGTGACCGACGCGGAGAGCCTGGCGGCCATGCGGGCGGTGCTCGTCGAGGAAGGCCTGCTGTGAGGAGGCTCCCCGGTCACGGCCTGCGCCGCGGGGACGCCGTGGCGGTGACGGTCGACGGCGAGCCCACGACCGCCTACCTCGGCGAGAGCGTCGCCGTCGCGCTGATGGCGGGCGGCGACCTCTCGACCCGCACCACGAAGGGCGGGGAGAACCGGGGCCTGTTCTGCGGCATGGGCGTCTGCTTCGACTGCCTGGTCGTCGTGGACGGCGTGCCGGGCACGCGCGCCTGCGTCACGTGGGTGCGCGACGGCATGGACATCGCCCGGCAGGACGGACCAGGGGTGCGCCGTGCGGCGCCCGGCGGGTGACCCGCCGGGTGCCCGCCCGTCAGCCGAGGCCGTCGACGCAGAGGTACTTCAGGTCGGTGAACTCGTCCAGGCCGTGGCGCGAGCCCTCGCGGCCGACGCCGGACTCCTTGACCCCGCCGAAGGGCGCGCCCTCGTAGGAGATCAGGCCGGTGTTCACGCCGACGACGCCGAACTCCAGCGCCTCGCCGACCCGCCACATCCGACCGAGGTCGCGGGTGAAGAAGTACGACGCCAGCCCGAACGGCGTGTCGTTGGCGATGTCCACGGCCTCGTCCTCGGTGTCGAACCTGATCACCGCGGCGACCGGCCCGAAGGTCTCCTCCCGCGCCACCAGCATGTCCCGGCGGACACCGGTCAGCAGGGTCGGCTCGAAGTAGGTGCGGCCCAGCGCGTGCCGGTCGCCGCCGCTGAGCACCTTCGCGCCGCCCTCCACGGCGTCCGCGATGTGCCGCTGCACCTTGGCCACGGCCTCCTCGGAGATCAGCGGTCCCTGCTCGGATCCGGCGTCGAAGCCGTTGCCGACGGTCAGCGCCTCGATCGCGGCCTGGAACCCCTCCACGAAAGCGTCGTGGATCCCGGACTGGACCAGGATCCGGTTGGCGCACACGCAGGTCTGGCCCGCGTTGCGGAACTTCGACGCCATCGCGCCCGCGACCGCCGCGTCGAGGTCGGCGTCGTCGAACACGATCAGCGGCGCGTTCCCGCCGAGTTCGAGCGCGACCTTCTTGACCGTGCGGGCGCTCTGGGCCATCAGCAGCTTGCCCACCTCGGTGGAGCCGGTGAAGCTCAGCGCCCGCACGCCGGGGTGCGCGGTCAGGATCTCGCCGACCAGTTCCGGCGGGCCGGGCACGACGCTCAGCACACCGCGCGGAATCCCCGCGCGGGAGGCGAGTTCGGCCAGCGCGGTCGCCGACAGCGGGGTCTCGTCGGCGGGCTTGACGATCATCGGGCAGCCCGCCGCGAGGGCGGGGCCCGCCTTGCGCAGGATCATCGCGGACGGGAAGTTCCACGGCGTGATGGCCGCGCTGACGCCGACCGGCGTCCGCAGGGTCAGCAGCCGCCGTCCGTCCACGTTGGTCGGGATGACGTCGCCGTAGGCGCGCTTGCACTCCTCGGCGTACCACTCCACGAACCCCGCGCCGTACAGGATCTCGCCGCGCGCCTCCGCGAGCGGCTTGCCCTGCTCGGCGGTGAGGATCACGGCCAGGTCGTCGGCGTTCTCCACGATCAGCTCGTACCAGCGGCGCAGGATCCGGGCGCGCGCGGGCGCGGTCGTCTTCGCCCAGCCCGGCGAGGCCGCCTCCGCCGCGGCGATGGCGCGGTGCACGTCGTCCCCGGTCGCGAACGCCACCTCGGCGATCACCGCGCCGGTGGCCGGGTCGGTCACCTCGATCCGGTGGCCCGCCGATCCCGGCGTCCACTCGCCGTCGATGAACAACTCGTCCCGCAGCAGGCTCGGGTCTCGCAACTGGGACCGGTCGAACTGGGAATCCACGGCGTCTGCCTTCCTGACGAACTCCTGGGAATTCCGGCGAGTCGGACGAACCCCCGAGTGCGTGACGTCCAAGTGGCCGGTATGCGCACGATAGTACGCTTTGCGGCCATCCCTTGCTACATTGCAGCGGCAGTCACCTCCCCACAACCGATCCCGACGGATGCGTAGGCCAGCCATGACGATCGAGGACATCGACAAGCAGTTCGTCTTCCACCCGTTCACCAACCTGCGTGAGCACGAGCGCTCCGGCCCCCTGACCATCACCTCGGCGCGCGGCTCCACCCTCACCGACACCAAGGGCCGGACCTACCTCGACGCGATGGCCGGGCTGTGGTGCGTCAACATCGGCTACGGCAACACCGAGATGGCCGAAACCCTGCGTGCGCAAGCCGAACGACTGCCCTACTACCACGCGTTCGCCTCGATGGGGAACGAGCCGGTGGCCCACCTCGCGCAGCGGCTGATCGCGATGGCGCCGGGGTCGATGTCCAAGGTGTTCTTCGGCAACAGCGGCTCGGACGCCAACGACACCCAGGTCAAACTGGTCTGGTACTACAACAACGTCCTGGGCAGGCAGGAGAAGAAGAAGATCATCTCGCGCAACCGCGGCTACCACGGCGTGACCGTGATGTCCGGCAGCCTGTGCGGCCTGCCCGGCATGCACGCCGGGTTCGACCTGCCGCTGCCGATGGTCCGCTACGTCCGCGCGCCGCACCGGTTGTGGGAGCAGAAGCCCGAGGAGTCCGAAGAGGACTTCGTGCGCGGCCTCGCCGACGAACTCGACCGGCTGATCATCGCCGAGGGCCCGGACACCGTCGCCGCGTTCATCGCCGAGCCGTTGCAGGCGGCGGGCGGGGTGATCGTGCCGCCCGCGTCGTACTTCCCGGCCATCCAGGAGGTGCTGCGCCGCCACGACGTGCTGCTGATCGCCGACGAGGTGGTCACCGGGTTCGGCCGCACCGGCTCCGAGTTCGGCTCCCAGGTCTTCGGGATGCAGCCCGACCTGATCACCGTGGCCAAGGGCATCACGTCGGCTTACGTGCCGCTGTCGGCCTGCCTGGTCTCGGACGCGGTGTGGGACGTGATCGCCTCCGGCTCGGACAAGTTCGGGCTCTTCAGCCACGGCTACACCTACTCGGCGCACCCGCTCGCGGCGGCCGCGGCGATGACCAACCTCGACATCATCGAGCGCGACGGCCTGATCGCGCGGGCGAAGGCGCGCGGCGACCACCTCGCGCACAAGCTGAAGGCCGCGTTCGGCGACCACCCCCTGGTCGGCGACGTCCGCGGCTACGGCCTGGTGGGCGCGGTCGAGTTCGTGCGGTCGCGCGAACCGCTGACGGCGTTCGACCCCGGCCTGAAGGTCGCCGCCGCGGTGGTGAAGGCCAGCCGGGAGCACGGGGTGATCACCCGCGCGCTGCCCGCCGCCGACACGATCTCGTTCTCGCCGCCGTTCGTGGTCACCGAGGCCGAGATCGACGAGATGGTCGACGGGACCCGCCGGGCCCTGGACGACGTCGTGGCGGAGCTGGGGCTGCTGTGACGACCATCGGTGTCGTGATCAACCCGGTCGCCGGGATGGGCGGCCGGGTGGGACTGCACGGCACCGACGGGGCCGCGCTGGCCGCGGCCGTGCGCCGGGGTGCGACGCCAGTCGCGCCGCACCGCGCCCGCCGCGCGCTCGACCGGCTGCACGCGCTCGCCCCCGACGTCCGGATCGTCACCGTCGGCGGACCGATGGGCACCGACCACCTGCCGGGTTCCGGGTGGAGCGCGGAAGTCCTGCCGGGGAACCCCGGTCCGACCACCGCGGCCGACACCCGTGCCGCGGTGCGGGCGATGACCGCGGCGGGCGTCGGACTGGTCCTGTTCGTCGGCGGCGACGGCACCGCGCGGGACGTGGCCGGTGTCGTCGGGACCGGCGTCCCGGTGCTGGGCGTGCCGTCCGGCGTGAAGATGCACTCCGGGGTGTTCGCGACCGGCCCCGAGGTCGCGGGTGCCACGGCCGCGCGGTTCGCCGCGGACCCGGCGCGGATCGGCACGGTCGACGCCGAGGTCGTCGACCTCGACGGCTCCTCCCCCAGGCTGTTCGGCGTCGCCCGCGTGCCCCGCGTCCGCAACGCCCTGCAGGGGGCCAAAACCGTCCACCCCGGCGACGGCGACCTGGCCGGGCTGGGGCGCGAGGTCGCCAAGGGCGCGCCGGCGGGCAGGCTCCTGCTGCTCGGGCCGGGAATCACCGTCGCCCACGTGAGCGCCGCGCTGGGCGTCCCCGCGACGCCGCTCGGGGTCGACGTGGTGCTCGACGGCGAGGTGCTGGCCGCCGACGCCGACGAGGCCACGCTGCTCGCGCTGCTGGCCGACCACCCGCGGGCGACGCTGGTGCTCGGTGTGGTGGGCGGTCAGGGTTTCCTGCTCGGCCGGGGCAACCAGCAGATCAGCGCCGACGTGCTCGCCGCCGTCGGTCCGGACAACATCGAGATCCTCGCCGCGCCGGGGAAGATCGCCGCGCTCGACCCGCCGGTGCTGCGGGTCGACCTCGGTGACGAGCGCGCGGCCGTCCCCGTCGCCGGTTACCACAGGGTGCGCACCGGCCAGGGCCGGAGCACGGTCCTGCGAGTCGTCGCCCAGCAGTAGAAGGGAGCAGAAGCCAGTGGCCCATCCGTACATGCCCAACTCCACCCCGGAGACGAAGGCGACCATGATGAGGGCCGTCGGCGTCTCGGACGTCGACGAGCTGTTCGGGGAGATCCCGGCCGACCACCTCGCCGCGGAGCCGATCGCGCTGGCCGCGGGCATCCGGTCGGAGGCCGTGGTCGACCGGACGATGCGGCGGCTGCTCAAGTCCGACACGAGCTGCGCGGAGAACCTGAACTTCCTCGGCGCGGGCTGCTGGCAGCACTACGTCCCCGCGGTGTGCGACGAGATCGCGAACCGCAGCGAGTTCCTGACCCCGGTGTGGGGCACGCCGTCGTCGGACCACGGCCGCAACCAGGCGTGGTTCGAGTTCACCTCCCAGCTGGGCGAGCTGGTCGGCATGGAGTTCGTCGGCCTGCCCGTGTACAGCTGGGGCGCGGCCGCCGGGCACGCGATCCGGATGGCCGCCAGGCTCACCGGCCGCCGCGAGGTGCTGGTGCCCGACACCATCGACCCCGAACGCCTGGCCGTCATCCGGACCAGCTGCGGGACAAGGGAACTCGGCGACCCGATCACGGTCGTCACCGTCCCGCACGACCCCGCGACCGGCCGGGTCGACGTGCCCGCGCTGACCGCGGCGATCAGCGGGGCGACCGCCGCGGTGTACCTGGAGACCCCCACGTACCTGGGTGTCGTCGAGGCGGACGCCGCCGACATCGCGGCTCTGGCCCGGAGGAACGGCGCGGAGACGATCGTCGGCGTCGACCCGATCTCCCTCGGCGTGCTGCTGCCGCCCTCGGAGTACGGCGCGGACATCGTCGTCGGCACCACGCAACCCCTTGGCGTGCACATGAACGCGGGCGGCGGCGTCGGCGGGTTCATCGCCACGCGCGACGAGGAGCGCTACGCCCGCGAGTACCCGACGCTCCAGGTGAGCCTGTGCGACACGCTCGTCCCCGGCGAGCGCGCGTTCGGCATGACCCTGTTCCACCAGACCTCCTACGGATCGCGGGAGGAGGGCAACGACTGGACCGGCAACTCGGTCTACCTGTGGGCCGTCGTGAACGCCGTCTACCTGGCGCTGATGGGGCCCAAGGGGTTCGCCGAGATCGGCGAGACGATCCTCGCGGGCAGCGCGCACGCCGCCCGCCGGATCGCGGACATCCCCGGCGTGGGCGTGCGGTGGACGTCCGGGTTCTTCAAGGAGTTCGTCGTCGACTTCACCGCCACCGGCAAGACCGTCGCGGCCGTCAACGCGTCCCTGCGCGCACAGGGGATCTTCGGCGGCAAGGACCTGTCCGCCGACTTCCCGGACCTGGGCCAGTCGGCGCTGTACTGCGTCACCGAGATCCACACCGAGGACGACATCACCGCGCTGGTCGGCGCGCTCACCGAGGCGGTCTCCGCATGAACCTCCGTCGCTACCACGCCGCCGTCTGGGACGAGCCGCTCATCATGGAGCAGGGCGCGCCCGGCCGCCGCGGCTTCGTCCCGCCCGCGCCGATCGGGTCCACGGCCGACCTCGTCCCCGCGGGCATGCGCCGCGTCGTCCCGCCCGCGCTGCCGGAGGTCGCCGAACCGGACGTGCTGCGCCACTACCTGCACCTGTCGCAGCAGACGATGGGCATGGTCGGCATCAGCCTGTTCGGCACCTGCACGATGAAGTACAACCCGCGCGTCAACGAGCGGTTGGCCGCCGGGATCGCCGACGTGCACCCGCACCAGGACGACAGCACGGTCCAGGGACTGCTGGAGATCGTGCACGGGTTCGACGTCATGCTGCGCGAACTGTCCGGAATGGACAGGTTCGTCTTCCAGGCGGGCGGCGGTGCCGCGGCGGCGTACCTGCACACGTGCGTCACCCGCGCCTACCACGAGTCGCGCGGCGAACTCGGCAGGCGGACCGAGATCATCACCACCTCGCAGGCCCACCCGTGCAACCCCGCCACCGCCGCGGCGGCCGGGTTCGACGTGATCACCCTGCCCGTGGAGGAGGACGGCTACCCGTCCGTGGAGGCGCTGCGGGCCGCCGTGAGCGACCGCACGGCCGCGCTGATGGTCAACAACCCCGACGACATGGGCATCTACAACCCGCACATCAAGGAGTGGGTGGACATCGTCCACGAGGCGGGCGGCCTGTGCTTCTACGACCACGCCAACTTCAACGGCGTGATGAGCCGGATCCGGGCGGCGGAACTCGGGTTCGACGCGTGCATGTTCATGCTGCACAAGACCTTCGGCGTCCCGAAGGGCGGCGGCGGTCCCGCCGTGGGCGCCTACGGCTGCACGGCCGCGCTCGAACCGTTCCTGCCCGGCCCGCTCGTGGAGCGGACCGAGGACGGTTACGTCCGGCGGGAGAACCCCGGCGGCATCGGCCGGGTGCGGGAATTCCTCGGCAACGTGCCGCAGGTGGTGAAGGCGTACTCGTGGGTGCTCGCGATGGGCGCCGACGGCATCCGCGAGGCGGCCGACCTCTCCGTGCTGGCCAACAACTACATGGAACAGCGGCTGTTGGAGATCCCCGGCGTCACCAAGTCGTTCGACCACCTCACCGGGCGGCGGCTGGAGATGACCCGGTTCAGCCTCGGCACGTACACCGCCGAGACCGGCGTGACCGCGGCCGACGTGCAGAACCGCATGACGGACTTCGGCGTGGACGCGTTCTGGCTCAGCCACGAACCGTGGATCGTGCCCGAGCCGTTCACCCCGGAGGCCGGGGAAACCTGGTCGGTCGAGGACATCGACTACTGGATCGACGTGCTGGAGCACGTGCTCCAGGAGGGCC
The DNA here is from genome assembly GCF_032460545.1 of Umezawaea sp. Da 62-37. Taxonomy (GTDB): domain Bacteria; phylum Actinomycetota; class Actinomycetes; order Mycobacteriales; family Pseudonocardiaceae; genus Umezawaea. Next base: position 10,508,127 of record NZ_CP135965.1, on the reverse strand, counting down.
GCGAGGACGCCGAACTGGTGCGCACCGCGCCGCACAACCAGGTCGTGGCCCAGATCGACGGCTCCAGCCTGGACGACCCGGCGCGCTGGGCCACCACGTGGCGGGCCTACCAGCGCAAGAACGCCCGATGACGGCGGTCGTCGGAGCCGGGAGCATCGGCGTCGCGTGGGCGGTCGTGTTCGCGCGCGCCGGGCACCCGGTCGCCCTGTTCGACATCTCCCCCGACCGGCTCTCCGCCGCCACCGGCGAACTCCGGTCCGCAGTGGACGAACTCCACCGGCACGGCCTGCTCGCCGAGGACCCGGACTCGCTGCTGGCGCGGGTCCGGGTCGCGTCGTCGCTGGCGGACGCCGTCTCGTCCGCGACCCACGTCCAGGAGTGCGTCGCCGAGTCGCTGCCCGTCAAGCAGGAGCTGTTCGCCCGGCTCGACGAGCTGGCACCGCCCGACGCGGTGCTGGCCAGCTCCACGTCGATGATCCCGTGCTCGCGGTTCGCCGCGGACCTGCCCGGCCGGGCGCGCTGCCTGGTCGTGCACCCCGGCAACCCGCCGTACCTGCTGCCGATCGCGGAACTCGTGCCCGCGCCCTTCACCGACCCCGCGGTCGTCGAGACGACCCGCGTGCTGCTGGCGGAGGCGGGGATGACCCCGGTCGTGCTGGCCAAGGAGGTCGAGGGGTTCGTGTTCAACCGCCTCCAGGGCGCCGTGCTCCGCGAGGCCTACACCCTGGTCCGCGACGGCGTGATGACCCCGGCGGACGTCGACCTGGTGGTGAGCCACGGCCTCGGCCGCCGCTGGTCGGTGCTCGGGCCGTTCAGCACCGCCGACCTCAACACCCGCGGCGGCCTGGAACGGCACGCCGAGGTCATGGGCCCGGCCTACGCGCGGATGGCGGGCGAGAACGCCCCGTGGACCCCCGAACTGGTTCGCTCGGTGGCCGACACCGTCCACGCGACCCTGCCGCCGGAGCGGTGGGAGGACAACGTCCGCCGCCGCGACCACGCCCTCATGCTGCTCGAAGCGGCCCGGCGCACCGCACCGGAACTGTTCACCCCCGAACCCTGACGTTCCGCGGCGCGGTTTGCGCGAGCAAGGTGTCGCGGCTCGGCGCCGTGGCCGAGCACGGCTAGCAGCTCGTCGGACCGCCGAACCACCGGTGGGCGGCCCGTTCGAACGCCTCGACGTCGGGGTCGCGGTCGCCGACCCAGGCGATCACGCCGTCCGGGCGCACGAGCACGGCGCCGCAGCCGAGGTCGTTCCTCGCCGTCCCCGCCGCGTACCGCATCCGGCTCTCCCAGCCCGCGGCCGACCCGCGCAGGCGCGCGTCGGTGCTGAAGTCGAGGACGACGCCCAACCCGTCCCGCATCAGGTCGCCGAGGCCGGTCCCGTCCCCAAGGCGGAACTCCGGGGCGTTGCGGCCGACCAGCGGGTGCTCGTCGCCGAGGTCGTAGCGGGTCGCGGTGCCCGACGTCCGGGCGAACACGTAGGTGGTGCCGTCACGGGTGCCGAGCAGGTCGCGGATCACGCCCTGGATCGCCTGGGAGTGCGCGTCCGGCCCGATCGCGGCCACCTGGGCCCGCGACCAGTCGAGCACCCGTGCGCCGACCGGGTGGCGCTCGGGGGTGTAGGTGTCGAGGAGCCCGTCCGGCGCGTGCCCGTGGACGGTGGCCGCGAGCTTCCACCCCAGGTTCACCGCGTCGCCGACGCCGAGGTTGAGGCCCTGCCCGCCCAGCGGGGAGTGGATGTGGGCGGCGTCGCCCGCGAGCAGGACGCGCCCCCGCCGGTAGGTCGACGTCTGCATCGCCCGGTCGGTGAAGGTCGAGGCGAGGTGCAGCTCGCTCAGCGTCACGTCGGTGCCCGATACCCGGCGCAGGACCTCCTGGACGTGCTCCAGGGTCGGCGGCCGCGAACGGTCGAACGCGCCGCCGTCGAAGTCCTGGATGCCGAGGTACCCCTCGAAGGGCGTCCGCAGGTACATGCCCGTCGACGTGGGGGTGAAGCCGGGCTTCAGCTTCTCGGGGTCGACGATGGTGGCGAGCACGGCGTAGCCGGTGAACCGCGGCTCGCTGCCCACGAAGTCGAAGCCCGCGAGTCCGCGCACCGCGCTGCGCCCGCCGTCGCAGCCGACGAGCCAGCGCGCCGGGTGCTCGTGCCCACCGGCGTGCGCGACCACGACGTCGTCGTCCTGCGTGACGGCCGAGACCGCGACGCCGCGCCTGATCTCCACGCCGAGCTTGGCCGCCCGCTCGGACAGCACCGCCTCGACCGCCTCCAGGCTGGTCATCACGCCGTCCAGCGCCGGGCCGGGCAGCCGGAACGGCAGGGCGGCGAGGTCGACGTCGGCCGGATCGAGCATGATCCCGCCGAAGTGGCTCACCCCGCGGGGCGGCGGCGCCTCGTCCACGTCGAGGTCCACCACGGGATCGGCGGCGCCCGACGCCGCCAGCAGCGGGTGCAGCATCCCGCGGCGGTGGAACGCCTCGACCGATCCGGCGGACAGGCCCCGCATCCCGAGCGGCAACGCCTTCCACGGCGAGCCGGGCTCCGGCTCCCGTTCGAGCACCAGGACGGAACAGCCCGCGAGGCCGAGTTCGCAGGCCAGGAACAGGCCGACCGGGCCCGCGCCCACGATCACCACGTCGTGCATGGGAGATCCCCCTTCATCGATGAGTCGTCCGTCGTTCCCGAGACTGGAGCGCGCCGCTCACACCGGGCGCACACGGCGCTCACACCACCCGCGCCGGTTTGGTGGCCCGAGCGCGGGCGCGGGAAGATCGGTGGATGGACGGGGATGCGCGGCTTCGCGTCACGCTGCTCGGCGCGTTCGCGTTGTCCCGCGGTGACGCCGACCTGCCCGTCGCGGGGGCGCGGTTGCGGGGCCTGGTCGCCCGGCTGGCGCTCGCCGGTGGGCGTGCCGTCGAGCAGGGCGTCCTGGTCGAGGCGATCTGGGCCGAGGACCTGCCCGCCGACCCCGCCCACGCCCTGCAAGCGCTCGTCTCGCGGCTGCGCCGGACCCTCGGCTCGGCGGGCGACGTCGTGCAGGCCGACGGCGGCTACCGGCTGGCCGTGGACGCCGACGTGGACGCGGCCCGGTTCGAGGACCTGGCCGCCGCGGGCCGGGAACGCCTGCGCGCGGGCGACCCGGACGGCGCGGCGGCCGTGCTCGGCGAAGCCGTGGCGCTGTGGGGCGACCAGGCCGGAACCGAGCCCGCGGCCGTCGTCGCGGTGGCGCCCGCCGCCGCGACCCGGCTGGCCCGCGTCTCGCTCGAAGCCGTCGCCGACCTCGCCGACGCCGAACTGTCGCTGGGCCGCGCCGACGCGGCGGCCACCCGTCTGACCGCCTTGCTCGCCGACCACCCGGTCCACGAGCGCGCCGCCGCGCTGCTCATGGACGCGCTCGCCGCGCAGGGACGGCAGGCCGACGCCCTCGCGCTGTACGAGCGGGTCCGCGAAACCCTGGCCGACGTCCTCGGCACCGACCCCGGCAGCGCCTTGCAGGAGCGCCACCTGCGCCTGCTGCGCGTCGAACGGCCCGTCACCACGACCCGGTCCACCACCCTGCCCACGCCGTTGACCAGCTTCATCGGCCGTGACGACGACCTCGCCCGGATCGCCGCGCTGCTCGCCGCCGGGCGCTTGGTCACCGTGGTCGGTCCCGGCGGCGCGGGCAAGACCCGCCTGGCCGTCGAGGCCGCCCGCCGCCACGAGCACCGCGACGGCGTGTGGATGATCGACCTGGCCCCGGTCACCGAACCGGCCAAGGTGGGCGCGGCCGTGCTCGCCGGGATCGGCCCGCGCGGCGGCGCGATGGTCGAGGCCAGGAGGCGCGTCGAAGGCGACGAGCCCGCGGTGCTCGTCGACCAGCTCGGCGGCCGGGAGTGCCTGCTGCTGGTAGACAACTGCGAGCACCTGGTCGACGCCGTGGCGCACCTGCTCGCGGCGCTGCTGTCCCGGTGCCCCGGACTGCGCGTGCTCGCCACGAGCCGTGAACCCCTCGCGGTCGACGGCGAGGCGCTGGTGCCGCTCGGCCCGCTCGCGCTGCCGGGGCCGGACGACGACGTCGAGCAGGCCCGCCGGGCGGCGTCGGTGCGCCTGTTCGCCGAACGGGCCGCGGCCGTGCGGCCCGGTTTCGCCGTGGACGGCACGACGTTGCCCGAGGTCCTGCGGGTGGTCCGCGGCCTGGACGGGATGCCGCTGGCGCTGGAGCTGGCGGCGGCCCGGCTGCGGACGCTGTCGCTGCCCGCGCTGGCCGACGGGCTGTCCGACCGGTTCCGGCTGCTCGCCACCGGCAGCCGCGCCGCGCTCCCCCGGCACCGCACGCTGCGCGCGGTGATCGCTTGGAGCTGGGAGATGCTGGGCGAGCACGAGCGCGTGGTCGCCGAACGCGTCTCGGTCCTGCCCGGCGGTGTCACGCCGGACTCGGCCACGGCGGTCTGCGCGGGCACCGCGGTGCCCGCCGACGAGGTCCCCGAACTGCTCGCGGGACTGGTCGACCGGTCGCTGCTGCAACTCGCGCCCGATCCCGGCCGCTACCGCATGTTGGAGACCATCCGCGAGTACGGCGCCGACCGCCTGGCCGCGACGGGCGTGCTCGACACCGCCCGCGACCTGGCCGCGGACTACTCCACCGGGCTGACCGCCCGGTACGACCCCCGGCTGCGCGGCCCCGACCAGCTGGTGGCCATGCGGGTCATCAGCGCCGAGTACGACAACGCGCTGGCCGCCCTGCGCAGGCGGTGCGACACCGGCGACGCCGCCGGCGCGGTGGCCATCGCCCTGAACCTGACCTGGTTCTGGAAGATGTCCGGCAGGCAGCGCGACGCGGCCTACTGGCTGGGCGAGGCACTGGCCGTGCCCGGCGGCGAGCCGACGCCCGAACGCGACTGCGCGCGGGCGATGGTGCTGCTCGACCGGGTCGACCCGCGGCCGGGGATGGCCCCGGAGGACCGGGATCGGACGCGCGACCTGGCCGCCAGGCTGCTCGCGTACCCGGAGCTGCCGAGTCCGGCGGGCGCGCTCGCCGCGCGCATGCACGACGAGCAGACCTGGCTCGCGATCATGGACCGCCTGGCCGAGGGCGACGACGTGTGGCTGTCCGGGCTCGCCCACATGTTCCGCGCCGAGTTCGCCGAGAACGCGGGCGAACTCGACCGGACGCGCACCGACCTGGAGGCGGCCCTGGCCCGCTTCCGGCGGGCGGGCGACCGCTGGGGCCAGGCCGACGCGCTGCGGATGCGCGCCCAGTTCCGGCAGCACGACGACCTCGACGGCGCGCTGGCCGACCTGCGCGAGGCCCGCTCGCTGGCCGCCGAGTTCGGCTCGCTCAGCCTCGGCGACGAGGTGTTCAGCGACCTGAGCTGGATCGACCTGCACCTGCGGCGCGGCGACACCGACCTCGCGGTCGCGCTGATCGACTCGGCCCGCGAGCGCGCGGCGCGCACGGCCTCGCGGGAGATGCTGGTCCTGCTCGACGCTCGGGAGGCCTCCTTCCGGCTGCGGCTCGGCGACCTCGACCGGGCGCGGGAACTCCTCGACACCGCCGACCGGGGCCCGCATGGCGGCGCGACGATCTCCGGCGACCACGTCCGCACCCTCATCGGCACCGTCCGCGCCTCGCTCTGCCTGGAACTGGGCGACCCGGACGGCGCGGACAGGGCGTTGACGAAGGCCTACACCGCCGCCCTGCGAACCCGCGACCTGCCGATCATGTCGCTGGTGGCCGTGAACGCGGCCGCGCTCGCCGAAGCGCACGGACGGCACCGCGAGTCGGCCGTCCTGCTCGGCGCCGCCTCCCGCCTGCTCGGCGCGCACGACCGCACCGACCCCCAGGTCCGCGCCCTCACCCGCCGGGGACGGGCCGCGCTGGGCGGCGACGCCTTCGCCGCGGCGTACGCGGAGGGGTGGGAACTGGACGGGCGGACCGCCGCGGCGGAGGTGGACCCAGCCCGGCTGCGCCGGTCACCCGCGGTGCCGGGGTCGACCTGCTTGTCGGCGTCAGCCGTCGTGCCCGGCGGCACGCCGCCGCCCGGCGCGGTGGGCGAGCGCGGTGAGGACGCGCTGCCACGCCGGTGACGCCTCGGAGATCCGGGAGACGACGAGTTCCAGGTAGCGCGGCCGGTCGCCGTGCCGCGCGTGTTCGACCTCCCACGCGTCCATGTCGTCGATGAGCCGGTCCAGGCGCGGGTCGTGCGGATCCCAGTCCGCGGCCTGGTCGCAGGCGAGGAGCAGGCGGATGGTCTCGGGGTCGTCGAGGTCGGCGTTCTTGTCCCGCACCCGTCGCGGCACAACGTGCGGATCCAGCGCGCGCATCAGGATCCACGAGTCGCGTTCGAGGCGCACCCGCCGTTCGCCGACGCCGAGGCCGCGCATCCGGTCGAGGACGGCGATCACCTCGGGAGGCAGGAAGAGGCTCTCGCCGCCCGCCAGTTCGGCGATCCGCAGGCGGTGCTCGGCGAGCTGGTCGATCCTGCGCCGCAACTCGGCGTCGATGTCGGTGATGGCGGCGGCGAACTCCGCGGGCCGCGCGTGCAGCAGCGCGTCGACGCGGGCCAGCGGCACCCCGGCGTCGGCGAGGGTCCTGATCCGGATGAGGTCGACCGCGGCCTGCGCGCTGTAGCGGCGGTAGCCGGAGGCGTCGCGCTCGGGCTCGGGCAGCAGGCCGACGTGGTGGTAGTGGCGGACGGCGCGCACGGTCACCCCTGCGGTCGCCGCGAGCTGGCTGATCGTGAGCACCGTCCTCCTGCGACTCGGGAACGCGGCCGAGTCTAGTGCGGTGACCGCTGACCCTTGCCGGGTTTCGCGCCGCTCGGGGCGATCCATCGTGGTGCCGCCCCCACACCCTCGTACTGGTGGTACGGGGGCGTGGGGGCGGTGCCGCGAGGGATCTACCCGAGACGCGCGAAACCCGGCGAGGATTGCGGTCACCGCACTAGATACCGGTCGCGAGGTCGACGACGTCGCGGATCGCCTGGACCACGGCGTCGGGGCGGTCGAAGCAGAGCCGGTGGTGGAGGGTGTCGGAGAGGACGCGCTGCTCACCGCGGGAGACCGCGCTCACCAAAGCCGCGTCCATCCTGGTCCTGCCCTCGTGCATCTCCTGCTGGGCGGGATCGGCGCCCACGACGGTGAGCGCGATCAGCGGGACGTCGGGGATGTCCGGCCCGGTCCGCAGTTCCGCGGCGAGTCCGGTCAACCCGGTGCGCTCGGCGATGCCGACGCGCAGCCAGTCCGCGCTCACCTTGGCGTCGACCAGTGCTCGCCGCACGTGCTCCGGGTAGTCCGCGCGCAACTCGGCGTACGTCTCGCGCAGGGCCGGGCGCGTCCGCACCAGTTGCTCGAGATCGGGTGCTGTCCGTTCGGTCTCGGCGAGGTGCAGCGCGGGTGGCATGAACGTGTCCCAGTCGCGGTGGAGGGCGTCCAGCCAGACCAGTCCGGCCACGTCGTGCGGGTACAGCTGCGCGAACCGGTGCGCGTGGAAGCCGCCGAGGGAGTGCGCCGCCAGGACGTACGGGCCTGCGACGTCCTGGGCGCGCAGCAGTTCACGCAGTTCCGCCGCGACCGCGGCGGCCGTGCGCGGCAGTGCGACGGGATCGCTGTAACCCGTGCCGCCGCGGTCGTACACCACGGCGGTGGTGAACCGCGAAACCCCTTGCTGCACACCGAGGTAGTCCAGACCCACCGCACCGGCACCCGGCAGGAACACCACCGCGGGTCCACCGCTGCCCGACCGGTGCACGAAGAGGCGGCGGCCGTCGATCTCCTGGAACCCGCCGACCGGCGGAACGAGCCGGGGCGGGGCGGGGCTGTCGTTCGTCATGCGAGCAAGCCTCCGACCCTGACGCAGGGTCAAGGTCAACCCTCCACCCGAAAACCCGCGTGCCGACCGGCGGGCGGTGGTGTGTGATCGCGGCATGGCGATCGTGTTGGGCAAGCCGGGAGCGGACGGGCTGGGCGGGGCTGTGGACGTGCTGCGGGAGTGGCAGCACGACGGGGCGCCGATGCAGCTGCACCCCGGCGACCTGGGGTGGTTCTGGCGGTTCGGGGCGGAGGCGACGGCCGCGGCGGTCCGGACCTGGAGTCGGGACGGGCGGATCGTCGCCGTCGGGCTGCTGGACGGGCCCGACCTGTTGCGGATGACCACCGCGCCGGACGTGCGGCGGGACGAGGAGTTGGCGCGGCGGCTGGTCGAGGACATGGCCGGGCCGGAGCGCGGGGTGTTGCCCGCGGGGAAGGTGTTCGTGGAGGCGCCGAGGGACGCGTTGGTGCAGGAGTTGTTGTTCGAGCGGGGGTGGGGGGTGGGTGAGCCGTGGACGCCGTTGCGGCGTGGTCTTGAGGAGGTTGTGGAGGGGGTTGGGGTGAGGGTGGAGGTGGTGGGGTCTGAGCGGGTGCGGGCGCGGGTTGCCGTGCATCGGGGGGCGTTCGAGGGGGCGAGGTTCACGGAGGAGTGGTGGGAGGTGATGGCGGGTGGGCCTGCGTATGAGGATGGGCGGTGTTTGGTGGCTTATGACGAGCGGGGGGATGCGGTGGCTGGGGTGACGGTGTGGTCGGCCGGGGTGGGGAGACCGGGGTTGATCGAGCCGATGGGGGTGCGTCGGGATCATCGGAGGCGCGGGTTCGGGAGGGCGATCACGGTGGCCGCGGCGGGGGCGTTGAGGGAGATGGGGGCGTGCAGTGCGGTGGTTTGCACGCCTAGTTCGAATGTGGGGGGTGTTGCGGCTTATGAGGCGGCTGGGTTTGTGGGGATGGGGGAGGTTCGGGATCGGTGTCGGGAGGGTTAGGGGGTTTTGTGCTGGGTCGCCGGGAGTCGCAGGCCTGGTGTGCAGGTCTGGGGTCACGGGGTATCGGATCCGAGGTCTCCGGGTGCGGCCAGCTTGACTTGGGGCCCCTTTTTTGGGCTTTGTCGGGCTAAAAGGGCAGGTGGTGGAGATGCCCGCCGACGAATTGCAGGCCCAAAAACCCAAGTCAAGCCGGCCGTACGGGCGGTCGAGTGCTGCTCGGTGGGTGGTCGGACGGCAGGTCTGCTCGGTGCCGTTGTGGTCGGGGCTGGCTTGCTCGGTGGGTGGTCGGGTGCTCTGTGCTGTTGTGGTCGGTGGCCGGTTAGGTGTGGTCGTGGGTCAGGTGGACGTCGTGGTCTGCTTCGCCGTCGGCCAGGAGCACTTCGCTGCTGACGGGTGGGTAGCCGCTGGCGATGACGGTGTAGGCGCCTGCGGGTAGGTCGTGCACGACGTACTTGCCCTGGCTGTCGGTTCGTGCCGTTGCCGCGACTTCGCCCTTGCCGTCGAGGACCGTGATTCGGGCGTCGGCAACGATCCTGTCGTCCTCGGTTCGGGCGGTGCCCGATAGCTGCACCGAGCCGGTGAGGCCGATGTCGTGGCGCAGCAGGCCCTTGTCGGGCATGGTGAGCGTCACGGCGTCCGAGCGGTAGCCGGACGCGCTGACGACCAGGGTGTAGACGCCTGCTCCGACCTGTGAGAAGGCGTAGGCGCCCTCTGCGGTGCTGATGGAGGCGGCGTTCACCTCGCCGCGGGAGTCGATGAGGGTGACGGTCGCGTTCGCGAGCGGTGCGCCGGTCGCGGTGATCTTGACGGTGCCGGTCAGTTCGCCCGCGCCGACCAGCGTGACGTCGACGGTTTCGGGGCCGTCGCCGACGACGACGTTCCAGGCCTTGGGTTGGTGGCCGTGGGCGGACACGATGAGGACGTAGCCGCCGGGGCCGTGGGTGGGGACGGAGTAGCTGCCGTCGGGGGCTCCGGTGCCGCGGGAGACCTGGCGGCCGCGTTGGTCGAGCAGGGCGACGGCCGCGCCGGGGACGTGGGTGCCGTCCTGCCTGCGCACGTGGCCGGTCACCGGGGCGCCGTGGGCGTCCTGGCCGCGCTCCCTGGTGGGGAGGTCGAAGGCGCCGTCGAAGCGGTTGAGCGGGCGGCGGTGGGGGATGACGGGCGGGGTGTCCTGGAAGTGGTCGCCGTTGGAGGCGGTCACCGGGAGGCCGGCGGTCGTGATCGGCGGGGTCTCGTGGTCGTCGGACTCCGGTTCGCCCGAGGAGGGGAGCCAGCCGCCGATCAGGGCGGGCTCGTCGTCGTCCTGGACGACGGCGGCGGCGGGTTCGACCGGGTCGACGGCCTGGGTGGGTTCGACGGGCGGTGGGGCGGTGCCGGGGTCGGCGAGCGGGATTTCCTTCATGGCCAGCAGTACCAGGGTGGCCAGCAGCGCGACCGCGCCCGCGACGTAGAACACGGTGGTGATCGACTCGGTGAAGCCGATCAGCACCGGGGTCCTGATCGCTTCGGGCAGGTCCTGGATGCCGCTGGTGTTGCTCGACAGGTCGAGGGGTCCGCTGCCGGATCCCGTGGGCGCGGCGGCGCCGAGCGCCTTGGTGATGTTGCCGGGCAGCACGTTGAACAGGATGGTCAGGAACAGCGCGACACCGGCGGTGCCACCGATCTGGCGGAAGAACGTGGCCGACGCGGTGGAAGCGCCCATGTCGCTGCGCGGAACCGCGTTCTGCGCGGCGAGGACCAGGGTCTGCATGCACTGGCCGAGACCGAGGCCGATGACGGCCGCGGCGAGCAGCGGGTGCCACAGTCCCGAGTCGTGCTCGACCTGCGCGAAGAGGAAGGCGCCGCCCGCGATCATCACGGTGCCGAGGATCGCGAAGACCTTGTAGCGCCCCGTTTTCGAGGTGACCAGGCCGGAGAGGATCGAGCTGATCATGATGCCCATCATGAGCGGCAGCATCAGCAGGCCGGACTTGGTCGGGCTGTACCCCTGCACGACCTGGAGGAACTGGGGCATCATCGTGATCGCGCCGAACATCGCGACGCCGACGATGACGCTGCCGAGGATCGCCAGGCTGAACGTCGAGTTCCTGAACAGCCGCAAGGGGATCAGCGCGGCGTCCTTCATGACCCGTTCGACCAGGATGAAGGCGAGGACGCCGACGCCGCCGACGGCGTAGCAGTAGATCGCCTTCTCGTCGTCCCAGCCCCACTTCTGGCCCTGCTCGGCGACGACCAGGAACGGCACGACCGCGACGACCAGCGTCAGCGCGCCCCACCAGTCGATCCGGTGGTCGTGCCTCTGGTGCGGCACGTTCAGCACCTTGGCGACCACGAGCAGCGCGATGATCCCGATCGGGACGTTGATCAGGAACACCCAGCGCCAGCCCGCGACACCGCCGAGGGAGTCGAAGCCCGCGAAGAGACCGCCGAGCACCGGACCGAGCACGGTGGACAGACCGAACACGGTCATGATGTAGCCCTGGTAGCGCGAGCGTTCGCGCGGCGGGACGATGTCGCCGATGATGGTCATCGCCAACGACATCAGCCCGCCCGCGCCGAGACCCTGCACCGCGCGGAACGCGGCCAGCTCGTACATCGACTGCGCGAACGTCGAGGCGAGCGAACCGGCGACGAAGATCGTGATCGCGACCAGGTAGAACGGCTTGCGGCCGTAGATGTCGGACAGCTTGCCGTAGATCGGCGTGACGATCGTCGAGGTGATCAGGTACGCCGTGCTCACCCAGGCCTGGAGGTCGAAGCCGTCCAGGTCGTTGGCGATCCGGACGATCGCGGTGCCGACGATGGTCTGGTCGAGCGCCGCGAGGAACATGCCGCACACCAGGCCGCTGAGGATCGTGACGATCTGGCGGTGGCTCAGCCGCGGCGGCTGCTCCGCCTCGGGCGCGCGGACCGGCTTCTCGATCGTGGAACTCATGTGGAGGCCCCCCTGGCCTGCGACACCTCGGCGGTGTCGGCGAACTGCGCGGAGTTCTTCTCGATGCCTGCGTTGAGCTTGCCGAACAGCCGGTTGAGGTTCTGGCGGTCGTCGTCCGACCAGTCGTCGAGCACCTCGGCCAGCCACTGGTTGCGCTGCTTGCGGTTCTCCTCGAACACCCGGAGGCCTTCGGCGGTGGGCGCCAGCAGGCAGGCCCGACCGTCCTGGGGATCGGATTGGCGTTCGAGCAGCCCGTGCTGGACCAACGAACTCGACTGCCTGCTGATCGTGGAGATCTCGGAGTGCAGCGACTCGGCCAGCCAGCTGGCCCGTTGCGGGCCCTCGTGGATGAGGGTGAAGAGGATCGCGTACGCCATCCGGTCGACCCCGTCCGGGCCCTGCTTGATGACCTGGGCCTTCGTCCTGTTGACCAGGCGGACGAAGCGCACGAGCTCGTGACCGAGCTGGTCGGCGAGCGCCAGGTCGGCCTTCGGCCTCGCGGAGCTGTCGGGAGTCATCGATCATCCTTCGCACCACCGGCCGTTGGTTGACGACCGCAACTAGTTGCTGGACGCAAGGATGCACGGCGATAGCGGGAAGAGCAAATGCCGAAAGGCGGAATCCAATGGGAAAAAACGGCAACATCGAGTGATTGACGGAACTGCCGGAACATGGGATGGAATTGCGAATCGCACGCCTGCGGCATCGCTTCCACCAGCACGTTTCCCGATGTGTCCGATATCGACCATTTGTCGAGGACACCGCCATCAGGGGCATTCCACCCCTGAGTTCTTCACCCTTTTCCCCAGTGCTCGAAGTCGCTCCGAACAACCGCGGCGATCGGTGTCGACTAGGCCTGCGCGCGCGAGAGGATGCCGCGGACGAGGACGTCCAGCGACCAGGCGAACCGCTCCTCGCCGGTGCCGGACAGCAGGTCCTCCCGCGCGGCGTGGACCCGCGGGTACCCGCTCGCCGGAACGCGGTCGATCGCCTGGACCACCGGGCCTTCCGGCGCCGTCGGGTCCGGACCATCGGCGTGTTCCGCCGCGACCGCCGTCACGAACGTGGTCAGCATGTCGAGGGCCCAGGCCGCGGTCAGCCGGTCGACACCGGCTTCGGCGAGGAGTTCGAGGACGGCTTCGGCGACGCGCAGCGCGTTGGGCCCCACGGCGGTGGTCCGGAAGGCCATCCGGGCGAGCGCCGGACTGGCCATCAGGACCCGGACGTAGGAGCCGAGGAGCGCTTCGAGGCGTTCGCGCCAGGGCCCCCCGGCCCGGTCGACCTCCACGGCCTCCAGCGCGCGGTCGAGGACCAGCGCCTGCAGTTCGGCCATGTCGTCGACGTAGGCGTAGAGCGAGGCGGGGCCCGTGTCGAGCGCGTTAGCGATCTTGCGGAGGGTCACACCGCCGCCGTCGTCCGAGGTGAACTGGCGCAGCGCCTCCTCGACGATCGCGTCCCGGCTCAGCGGCGGCTTCGCGAGACCGGTACGGCGGCTCGCGACCTCGGAGACGCGGAAAGGATCACGCGGGGGCACCCGCCGACCGTATGCGTGACGAACCGCGTTCGTCAACTGCTTGACGAACCTGGTTCGTGACGAATAGCGTTCGCGAAGCCGCGACCGAAGCGCTCGGCGTGAACCGACCGGGCCGCGGAACCCTTTCTCCACCACGTGAAGGAGCGCGTCAGCATGCCTGCACGCAGTACCGCCATAGTGGGCGCGGGCTTGAGCGGCCTCGTCTGCGCCCGGATCCTCCAGCGCGGCGGAGTGCCCGTCACCGTCTACGAGGCCGACCTGTCCCCGGACGCCCGCCAACAGGGGGGCTCGCTCGACATCCACGACGACACGGGGCAGATCGCGCTCGTGGAAGCCGGTCTGCACGAGGAGTTCATCGCCCGCACGCACGTCGGCGGCGAGGACATGCGCCTGCTCGACAAGACCGGGCGCGTCCACGTCGACCGGCGCGAACCGGCGGGTGGCAACGGCAGGCCGGAGATCGACCGGACCGACCTGCGGCGGCTGCTCGTCGAGTCGCTGGAGCCGGGCACGATCGCCTGGGGCCACAAGGTCGTCGCCGCGCGGCCCGCCGCCACCGGGCACGAACTGGAGTTCGCGAACGGCACGGTGGTCCACGCCGATCTCGTCGTGGGCGCGGACGGCGCGTGGTCGGGCGTCCGGTCGCTGCTCACCCCGGTCAAGCCCGCCTACACCGGGATCACCATCGTCGAGATCCGGTTGACCGACGCGGCGGTCAAGCACCCGCGAGCGCTCGCGGTCACCGGGAGGGGCAACCTCTTCGCGCTGTCGGACAACAGGTACATCGGCGGGCACGGCGGGGACACCATCGCGCTCGGGTGCGGCCTGCGCGTTCCCGAGAACTGGGTCGCCGACAGCGGGATCGACTGGGACGACCCGGAATCCGCCCGCGCCGGACTGCTGCGCCAGTACCCCGACTGGGCACCTGCCCTCACCGACCTGATCCGCGAGTGCGACGACACCATCCGGCCCCGGCCGATCTTCGCGCTGCCGACCGGCCTCACGTGGGACCGGGTCCCCGGTGTGACGTTGCTCGGCGACGCCGCGCACCTCATGTCGCCGTTCGCGGGCGAGGGCGCCAACATCGCGCTGATCGACGGCGCCGACCTCGCGCGGGAACTCCTCTCCGGTGCGGACGTCGAGACCGCGCTCACCCGCTACGAGAAGACGATGTTCCCGCGTGGAGCCAAATCCGCGGCGGGGTCGCAGAAGGGCCTCGACATGATGTTCGTCGACGGCATGCCCCTCAAGATGATCATGTTCTTCAAGGCCATGGCCGTCGCCGCGACCGTGGCGAAGCCGTTCGAGCGCGTTTTCGCGTCCAAGAAGGGGAAATGACGATGACGACCACGCGACTCGACCCGAACCTGGCCCTCGGCGCCGTCGAGCTGACGGTCGCGGACCTCGACCGCAGCCTGGACTACTACACGCGGTCCATCGGTCTGCTGGTGCTCGACCGCGAGCCGGGCGGCGCGCGAGTGGGAGTGCCCGGACGGGTGCTCGCGGTCCTGCGCGAACGCCCCGGCGCGGGTCTTCCGCCCGCCTCCAGTCCCGGTCTCAGCCACTTCGCGCCCCAGGTGCCGACCCGCGCCGACCTGGCGCGGTTCGTCGCGCACTACACGGCCCGGCACACCGAACACCAGCTGACGGACCACACCGTCGCGCACTCGTGCTACGTCGTGGACCCGGACGGCCACTGCGTGGAGGTGACCTGCGCCCGTCCGCGCGAGCAGTGGCGCTGGCAGGGCGATCAGCCCGCGGTCGTGGCGGACCCGTTGCGGCTGGAGGACTTCGCCGCCGAACCCGGAGCGGACGAGCCGTTCACCGGACTGCCCGCGGGGACGGAGATGGGGCACGTCCAGCTCAAGGTCACCGACGCCGAACTCAAGGCCACCGAACCCTTCTACACCGATCTGCTCGGGTTCGACGTCCAGGCGCGGCTGGGGACGATGTTCCTCGCCGTCGGCGTGACCGAGCACCGCGCCCTGCTCGTGTTCACGAACCGCTTCGGCACCACCGAATCCGAGCAGGCGCCCGAGGACACCGCGCACCTCGTCGGCGTCGACCTGCTGCTGCCCGCGACGCGGGACGTGCGCGCGCTCGCCGAACGGCTGGACGCGGCAGGCCATCCCCACGAGCTTTCGGCGACCGCGCTGGAAGTGCGCGACCCGTCGGGGAACCTGTTGCGGTTCAAGGCGAACGCGGCCTGACCCGCGGTGGCGGGCACGACCTCCGGCGGAGGCCGTGCCCGCTTCACATCACGACGACGAGCTGGTGACGACGAAGAAGCCGAAGTCCCCGCGCACCTTCGCGTCGACGGCCACGGGCAGGCGGATCCGCCCGGACTCGACCATTCCCCTCACCGCGGGCCTGCTCAACCCGAACCCGGCCGTCAGCAGCTTCTCGACCCGGACGGGCGCCGGGAGCTCGAACCTGACCACGACCTCGAGCGAGACCGGCTCGTCCAGCTCGTGGAACGGCAGGTCCGTCTCCAGCTCCCACGTCCCGGTCCAGTCGAGCCGGTACCCGGTCCGGCCCGCCAACGCCGTGTCCATCACCAGCTGCCGCACCACGGCGGGATCGTTGTTCTCGAACATCACCAGCCGCTCGTGGTCCAGCGTCCGCACGTGGACGCGTTCGTGGACGGTGATCTTCGACGTGCGGTCGCACAGCTCGCAGCTGATCAGCATCCAGACGTCGAGCAGCTTCCCGCTCGCGTTCACCCGCACCTTCCCGGTCGGGTGGTGGCGCGCGGACCTGCACGCCACGCAGGACTTGACGATGGCGGGGAGCCCCAGCTCCCGCACCACCCACAGCGCTTTCCGGTCGACTTCGGGTGCGCCGTCAGCAGCGGGCACACGGGTGTTGCGGAGTTCACTCATCAGTTCGGCCAGTTCCCAGGGTCCATGAAGGAGGCGTCAGGCAGCGCTCTGCCCCGCCGCGAATCCCCATCCGGATTCAGTGGTGCACGGCCGGCGTCCGAATGCGGACACGCCGACCGGCGCGACGTCGACCACCACGTCGCGTGCGGGAGCGCCGCACCGGTCAGCCGGTGCGGGCTTCGAACGGCACGCCGAACAGGAGCGACCCGAAGCCGCTCCTAGTCCGCCCGTGCGCCACCACTCACTTCCCCATGCCCGCCAGGATGCTCAACCCGCGGGGTCGTGGGCAACACCTTTTCGGCGGTCCCCGACCTGCGTCAGACCTCGAATGCCCAGCGCACGTCTCGGATCGTCGGGGTGAAACCCGCCCTCTCGAAGATCCCGAACGCGCCGAAGGGGTTCGCGGAGTCGACGCTGAGGCCGGCGCGGTGGTACTGCTGGGCGGCGGCGGCGCGCAGGGCGTGCCCGATCAGCCCACTGGCGGCGCCGCACCTCCGGTACTCCCGGAGCGTGCCGATGAGCATGGAACGCGCGTCGCGGATCCCCGTGGCCGCGGTGTCCGCCTCCCAGTGCATGGTCACCAGCACGCCGACCGGCGTGCCGGTCGCTGCGTCG
The DNA here is from genome assembly GCF_032460545.1 of Umezawaea sp. Da 62-37. Classification (GTDB taxonomy): domain Bacteria; phylum Actinomycetota; class Actinomycetes; order Mycobacteriales; family Pseudonocardiaceae; genus Umezawaea. The sequence goes on along the minus strand of NZ_CP135965.1, from coordinate 10,491,386 downwards.
CGGAGCAGGAAACTGGTCTCGGGCTCGAAGGTCTGGTTGGTGATCTTGTTCTGCCAGAGGTCCTGGGGCATCGGGCCCCACTGGTCCCGGTAGGCCTCGTTGCGGACCGACCGGAAGTCCTCGTCGTCGTGCTCCGACCACGGCTCGACCCGCACCTTCGCCGCCGCCACGCCCGCTCGCACGAGCGCGGTGCCGACGCCTTGGCGTCCCCGCTGGTGAGCGGGTGCCACGTGGGGGACGAGGACATCCGACGGCAATCCCGCACGGATGGGCTGTCGCTTCGTTTTCCGGACGGCCGGGGGCGCTACCCCAGCCGGATGTCCGCCACCCGGATCGGCGACGGGGTGGTGCCGGTGGAGGCCTGCTGGTACTGCACGGACAGCACGCCGTCGGTGGCGATCCTCGACGTGTCCACGTTGACCTCGCCGAACGCGTTCATGCCCGGCCGGTCGAACACGAGGGTCCAGTCGGTCCAGCCGCCGGCCTTGCTGGCGGACACGATCCGCGCCCTGGGCATGATCAGGTAAGCGTTGTCCGCGCTGTCGAACACGATCTTGGTGCGCTGCGTGGAGCCCGGCGCGACCGGCACCTCCCGCTTGGCCCAGGCGCCGTTCGCGCCGCGCACGAGGTGGAACGTGCGGCCGTACTGCGCGCGCTGCTGCGCGTAGTTCGACACGCACTGGGTGAACCGGCCCGGCACGTAGCTGATCACCACGTGCGGGGTGCCCGTGGAGTCGGCCGCCTGGCTCTCCTGGTTCATCAGCCCGTGGTTCGGGTCGAGCGGATCGGCAACCAGGCCGGGCGAGCCGATGCCGACGCGCGTGCCGCCGGTGGTGCCGACCTGCGTGCCCGCGCCGTTGCGCCAGGTGCGCCCGCGGTCGTCGCTGTAGACGTAGCCGGTCTCGTGGTTGGTGAGCCCGCCGCTGTTGCACAGCACCGCCGCGTTGCCCTCGCGCCACGTGAACGACGCGTGCAACCGCCCGCCGCGGTCGTAGGTCAACCCGTGCAGGTACATGTTCCTGGTCGTGGACACGACCCCGTTCGGGCCGGTCCACGAGCCGGTCGCCGACGACCACGCGCCGAGCTTGCGCCACGTGCCCGCGTCGTACTCGGCGAGTTCGTTGACGCCGTTGCCGGAGCCGCCGGTGCGGTAGCTGAACTGGAGCCTGCCCTCGGGCGTGACCACGAACTGGGGGTAGCTCATCCCGCCGAGGTCGACGCCGTCGAAGGTGCGCTGGACCGCGCCGAACCGGGCGGCGGTCCAGTCGCGGGAGGAGGCCTGGGACACCAGGCCCGCCTCGGACTTCACGTAGAACACCGTCGTGTTGTGGGTGTCCATCGCGACGTGCAACCTGCCGTCCTGCGGCGAGATGCCCAGCGAGATCACGTTGTGCGAGTCGTCGACGCTGAGCTGGTGCGGCAGCACGACCTTCTGCCACGCGGTGTTCCCGGTCAGCGCCCGCCGCGCGACGACGGCGTTGCGGGTGCTGGTGTACCAGGCCGTGTACTGGTAGCCGGAGTAGGTGAGGATCGCGTCCTGCTGGAACGAGTCGTTGTTGACCAGTCCGTCGTAGGACACGAAGTACAGCGCCGACGGGTCGAGCACGGTGTCCGACAGCAGGGTGGCTCCGGGAGCCGCGGACGCGGGGCCCGCGGGCACCAGGAGCGCGGCGGCGGCCAGGAGCAGGGCCGCCGCCGCGTTGCGCACGGTCGCCCTCACAGCCGCGCCTTCCCCTTCACCGCGACGGACGCGCCCACCTGCGCGAGGCGTTCCGCCGCGCGTTCGCGGGCGGTGCCGCGGCCGCTCTCCGCCGAGGTGGCCTTGGCCGCCGTCGGCGCGGACCGCTCCCCCACGACCCCGTTCCGGATCCGGTTGTTGTCCGCCACCTCGGCCGCCGGGGTGTTCGCGGTCAGCACGAGCGAGCCGTTGATGACGTTGTCGTCCAGCGTCGTGCGGCCGCCGGTGGTGTTGGAGATGCCGACGTCCCTGGCGAAGTAGCCGCCGGAGGCGCACGAGTCGAGGCCGCCGTTCGGTCCGAGTTGGACACCGCCGACGTTGCCCGCGAACGTGGCCTTGCCCTGGACCGCGCTGCCGCAGACCACGCTGCCGGTCGCGTTGTTCAGCACGGACAGGGTTCCGTCCACGAAGCTGTTGTGCAGGTCGGTGAGGTACGCCCCGTTGGTGCCGACGTTGCCGATGACCTCGCTGTCGGTCACGGACACCTCGCCGACGCCCGCGTTGACGCTGCCGTCGACCTTCGAACCCTGCTCCGCGAACAGGAACCCCTCCACCGTCGCCGAACCCTTCGGCTGGAGCACGACACCGCCGGTGTCGGTGTTCTTCAGGAAGACGCCGAAGCCGCCCGCCGCCAGGGTGACGTCGCCGTCGATCCGGGAGTCGGTCGCGTCGAGGTAGCCGTTGGCCGCGACGCCGACCGCGCCGTTGACCGTGCCGCCGTTGATCACCAGGTTGCCGCCCGCGGCCACCCGCACGTCGCCGGTGATGACGGTGCCCCGCAGGGAGCACGACTCCCCGGTGGGCACGAAGAGGTCGTTCGGGACCGTGACGGCCCCGCCGCCGCCCACGCAGTACGTCACCAGGTCCGCGTTCGCGTTCTGGGCCGTGCACATCACCGTGGCGGTGAGGACGGCGCTCAAGATCGCGACGCTGGATGCGGTCCGTGTAGCCATCTGAGTTCTCCCTAGCTGGACGAAGCTACCTGCCGATGTCGGATCGCGATGCCGCGCGCACGATGGCGACCTGCTGCCTGCGGGTGAGCGCGCCGCCCGCCACGAGGTCGTCGGTGACGAGTTCGACGTGCCGGACGAACGCCCCGTGGTCGGGGTATCCGCGGTTCTGGTCCACGAGGTCGCCGACGGTGCAGCCGTTGCCGGTGTCGGTGTTCGCGACACCCGTGTCGTACTGCCCGATGACGACCGTCGGGCGCTCGTCGGAGTCGGGGCAGGCGTCGGTGCCCGAACCGACGACGGCGAAGGACACCGATCGCGCCGCGGCGGCGTTGCCCGCGTTGTCGGTGGCCCGGTACTGCACGGTGTGCGCGCCGACCGCGGTCACCACGACCGCCGCCGAGTACGGCGTCCAACTCCCGCTGTCCAGCGCGTACTCGACGAGCTTCAGCCCGGATCCGGTGTCCGAGGCGGTGATCGTCACCGTCGCCCGGTCGACGTAATCGCCGTTGGGGCTCTTGGTCCCCGTTACCGCGGCGGACGTCGTCGGGGGCGTGGTGTCGGTCGGCGGCACCGCGACGACGGTGAAGCTCACCATGCCCTCCGGCGAGGCGTTCCCCGCCTTGTCCGTCGCCCGGAAGTGCACCATGTGCGAACCGGTCTCCGTCACGTCGAACGGTGCGGTGTAAGGGGTCCAGGCGCCGGAGTGCGCCTGGTACTCGCGGAGTCCGACGCCGGAGTCGGAGTCGGTCGCGGTGATGGTGACGGTGGCCTTGCCGACGTAGGCGCCGTCGGCGTCCTTGGTGCCGGTGACCTCCGCCGACACGACGGGCGGGGTGGTGTCGGAAGGTGGTGCCACGACCCGGAAGGACACCGATCCGACCGCGGAGGTGTTCCCCGCCCGGTCGGTCGCCCGGAACTCCGCGGTGTGCGCGCCGACCGCGGTGACGCGGACGGGTTGGGTGTAGGGGGCGAAACCGGCGCCGTCGACCTGGTTCTCGGTGAGCTGCACACCGGAACCCGCGTCGGAGGCGTTCACGGTGACCGTGGCGGAGCCGAGGAACTCACCCGAGGAATTCTTCTGGCCCGCGACGTCCGCGGTCACCGTCGGCGGGGTGGTGTCCTCGCCGCCGGGCGCGACGGTGAACTCGCCGACCATCGTCCCGTGTCCGGGGATGGAGCAGAAGTAGCGGTACTTGCCGGGGGTGAGCGTGACGGTGGCCTCGTGCCTGCCGTCCTGGGCGTCGAACGGGTTGGCCAGGACGTTCAGGTCGACGTCGTGGTTGAAGCCCTCGGCCGAGGTGTCGAAGGTGAGGGTGTGCGGCATGCCCGTCGTGTTGCCGGTGGCCTCGCTGTTCTCCCAGACGATCTTCGCCTCCCCCGCCGCGGCCGTGGTCGGGGCGGACTTGTAGCGGGTGATGTCGTTGTCCGCGGTCCAGGTCAGGACCTGCTCCTGGGCGGTCACGGGCGCGGTGGTCCGCTCCGGTGCCGCCGAGGCCTGGATGACGGCGGCCAGCGACACCCACGTGAAGGCGACCGCCGCGACGGCGATCCAACGTCGAATCATGCTGCACCTTCCCTGAGGGCGGTGGTCCGCCGGCGCGCCCGAACGCGCGCCGGCGGACCCGAGACGACTACAGCGACCGCACCCGGATGTCGCGGAACTCGATCACGTCGTTGGTGCCGTGGTTCTGCAGGCCGAGGAAGCCCTCGGTGAACTGGCGCAGGTCGGTGGGCGGATCACCCGCGCGGGAGGACTCCTTGCCCGGCGTGTTGTCGAACTCGTTGATCACCACGCCGTTGCGGATCATCGTGTAGTGCTGCCCGACCACCCGGATCTCGTAGTCGTTCCAGACGGCCTTCGGCGTCGCGCCCGCGTCCGGCAGGACCCTCGGGTCGAAGTTGTAGACCGATCCCGTCTTCTGCGGCTCGCCGGTGTCGCCGTCGTAGATCTGGATCTCGTGCCCGCAGAAGATCGCGACCCACGCGGGTGAGGTCCGCGCCGAGCCCACGGTCCCGCAGCTGCCCGGTGGGCGTTCCGCCAACGGTGTGCGCGGATCCGGGAACCTGGTGAACACGCCGCTGTTGGCGCGGGTGCCCTCCGGCGACACGTCGCGGAACTTCAGCCGCACCGAGAAGTCGCCGAACTGCTTGCGGGAGTACCACAGCATCCCCAGCCCGCCGGAGGAGCGCAGCGAGCCGTCGGGCTGGATCGAGAACGACCCGCTCGGGGCCTGCGTCCAGCCCTGCAACGACTGCGCCGTGCCGTCGAAGATCGGCTCGTACCCGGTGTTCTCCGGCTTGCCGATGTCCGATCCCGCCGCGGTGCGGACGATCGCGCCGTTCTCCCGACCGGTGATCACGCCGTCGCGCTGCAACCGGTCGGCGACCGACGTGGCGTGGCGGACGAACGCGCCGTGGTCCGGCCACTGGCTCTCGTCGTCGATCAGGTCGTTGATCGTGCACCCGCCGCCGACGGACTTGTTGGCGACGCCCGAGTCCGAGTCGCCCACCCACACCATGTCGCGGTTGTCGGACGTCGTGCAGCCGACGGTCACCGCGACCGGCACCACCTGCGTCTCACCGTCCGCGTAGGTCACGGTCAGCTTGGCCTGGTAGCTCCCGACCCGTGCGTAGACGTGGCGCGGGTCGGCCTCGGTCGACGACGAGCCGTCGCCGAAGTCCCAGCGGTGGGACGCTCCCCCGGACCGGGAACCGGTGAAGCCGATGGTGAGCGGTTTGCCCTGCACCTCGACGGACGTCGCGGCGGGCACCGGGGTCTTCGCCCCTCCCTTGTAGGTGATCCGGATCAGCTTCTGGTTCGGGTGCAGGGTGAAGAACCCGCCGCCGTAGTCGAGCAGGTAGAGCGCGCCGTCCTGCCCGAACTTCGCGTCCATCCAGCTCTGCAGCCGCTCGTCGCCGTTGCCGCTGGGGATGATCGCCCGCAGCGACTCCGCGAAGGCGGGTGGGGCGGCCACCGGGACACCGGCCGGGTCGACGGTCACCGCGATCCGGTTGGCGGCGCTGGACTGGTCGCCGATGAACCACTTGTCGTCCCAGTACTCCGGCCAGGCGACACCGCTGCCGGTGTCCACCAGTTCGCGGTGGTAGGTGGGCCCCGTCATGACGGCCTGGCCGCCGCCGCTCAGGTACGGCTGGGTGTACACGGCGTCGGCGGCCTTGTAGGTCGGGACGCCGCTGCCGTCGGGACGTGCCGGGAAGACCGGTCCGCCACCAGCCGGCGAGTACCAGATCATGTTCTTCTTGACCGGCGGCAGGTCGACCAGGCCGGTGTTGCGCGGCGAGTTGTTCTTCGGCGCGTCGCAGTCGTACCACCCGGTCAGCTTCGTCGCGTCGGTGGTGCTCCGGTCGCGGTAGGGCTGCTTGTTCCCCATGCAGTAGGGCCAGCCCTGGTTGCCCGCCTCGGTGATGATCGTCGCGGTCTCGTACTTGGCCGGGCCCAGTTCCGGGTTCGGCGAGGTCGCGTCCGGACCGACCCACGCGGCGGTCAGCCACTGCGTGACCGGGTCGATCTGCAGGCGGGAGATGTTGCGCACGCCCATCACGTAGATCTCCGGCCGGGTCTTGTCCGTGCCGGGCGGGAACAGGTTGCCCGCCGGGATCGTGTAGGTGGCGTCCGGTTCGGGGTGGATCCGGATGATCTTGCCGTTGAGGTCGTTGGTGTTCCCGGCCGTGCGGCGGGCGTCCTGGAAGGACAGTCCCTCCCACTCGGCCGTCCAGTTGTTGCCGGAGTAGCCGTCGGAGCCCAGGGAGGAGTTGCTGTCGCCGGAACCCACGTACAGGTTCCCCTTGGCGTCGAACGCCATGCCGCCGCCCGCGTGGCAGCAGCTGTGCTGCTGGACCTCCCACTGGAGCAGGTCCTTGCGGGTGGCCAGGTCGATCGTCTGCGCGGTCCGGTCGTAGGTGAGCCGCGAGACGGTCCGCTTGCCGGTCCGCTTCTCCCGGTCCACGGTGTCCTGCGGCATCCAGTAGACGTAGAGCCAGCCGTTCTGGGCGAACGCCGGGTCGGGCACGATGCCCAGCAGGCCCTCCTCGTTCTTGACCAGTTCGGAACCGCTGCCGCGGTTGCCCATCACCGGCAGCGTCGCCAGCAGCGAGACCTTCTTGGTGTCCGGCCTGTACTGGTGGATCGTGCCGCAGCCCAAGCCCACCTTCGGGTTGGTCCACTCGACGACCGGGCCGGTCTGGCACGCCGCCCTGCCGACGTAGAACACCGTGCCGTCCGGGGCGATCGTCAGGCCGTGCGGCTCGCCGATCTGGTCGAGCTGACCGGTCTGGTTGGCCGCGGTCAGCCGCTCGACCTTGTAGTTCGCCGCGATGGTGGCCTGGCAGTCGCCGCGCACCAGGCCGGTCGTCCACTTGAGGGCTCCGGCCAGGTGGCCGCGGAACGCGTCCTCGCCGTAGCTGTCCTCGGTGTGGCCCATGCCGGTGTAGAAGGACCGCCCGCCTTCGTAGTCGCGGCACCAGGAGATCGGGTGGAACGGCCCGTTGGCGCCTTGACCGGCGGCGTAGTGCTGTTCCTCCACCTGGGCGACGGTGTGCACGATCCCCACCGGGTTCGGTTCCCAGTTGTACCAGCGGTCGGAGCGCGTGATCGTGAGCGGCAGGCCCGCGTTGGCCGGGTGCTGCCGGTCGACGACGTCCACCACGGACTGGTGCACGTCGGGCGTCGGCGGCGCGTCCCCGGAGACCAGGCGCAGGTCGGCGAGCTGGAGCAGCGGTTCACCGGAGTTGGCCGTGATGGTGAGCCGGTAGTTGGCGAAGGGCCTGGGGTCCGCGATGGCGAACGACCGGGTCTGGAGGCGCTCCGGGAACGCCTGACCGGTCTGGCGGTCGAGGTCGGTCCAGGTCGTGCCGTCCGCGGAACCCTGCAGCGTCCAGTCCTTCGGGTCACGGCCCTGGGAGTCGTTCGCCGACGTGAGCGTGTAGCGCTTCGCCGCGGCGGCGGTGCGCAGCTTGTAGGCCACCCACCCGGTCGGGGTGCGGGAGAGCCACTTGGTGGCCGGGTTGCCGTCGGTCAGCTTCTCCTTGGTCTCGTTCGGCGCGTTCTCCCCGCTCGCCGTGACCGCCTCCACCACGGGCTCGCTGCCGACCGGTCGGGTGCCGATCAGGCCGGTGAACCACGTCGACTGGTCCTGCGCCTTGGCCGCGTCGGCCACGCCGAGGAATCCGCCGCCCGCCTTCACGTACCCCTGCAGGACGGCTTCCTGGTCCGGGGTGAGGGTCGTGCCCTTGGCCGACAGGAACACCACACCGCGGTACCGCGCGAGGTTCTCCGCGGTGAACGCGGCGGGGTCGGACGACTCCTGCACCGCGATGCCGTCGGCCGCGCCGATCTCCCGGATCGCCTCGACCGCGCGATCGACGGGGTCCTGCTGCTCGGCGGCGGCGCCGTGGAAGACCAGGACCGACACCGACGCGGCGGCGCCCACCGCGGGCACCGGTGCCGGCGCGGCGACGCCCGTGGACGCGGAGGTGAGCGTCCCTCCGAACACCACCACCGCGGCGACGACCGCCGACAGCGCTTTCCTGCCCCTTCCCCCGCGACGCGCGCGTGGAGAACTCCTTGGCCCCATGCCCCACTCCTTTGTCGTGGCAAGGCCACGAGGTCATCGTGATGGCGAGTGTTGGTGCTGTTCCCCTGCCGGGTCCGCCGTCGGCGCGGGCGTCTGCGCGACCGCCCCGCCGTGGGCGTGCCCGCGGAAGCGGTCGATCGCCTCCTGCGCGCCGGGCGGCATGCCGCCGTCGGCCGCGCGCACGAGGAAGATCCCGGACATCCCGGTCTCCGAGTGGTTCTGGACGTGGCAGTGGTACATCCACGCACCGGGCCCGACGCCTTCGCCCGCCAGGACCTGGAACCCGAACGAGCTGCCGGGGTTGAGGTCCTTGTTGTCGATCACCTGACTGGGATCGGTCGGGCCTTCGAGCATGCCGGTGCGGTTGTCCGCCCACCGGTGCGCGTGCAGGTGGAAGGTGTGGAACTGGTTGCCGTGGCCGATCGCGATCCACTCCACGCGCTGGCCCAGGTTCGCCTCGAACAGCGGCGTGTTCGGCGCTACCTGGTTGTTGATCGACATCTCGTTGAACACGGCGGTGAACTGCTTGTCCGGCAGGATGTCGCCGCGTCGGCGCACCACCAGCGCGCCGTAGAGCCCCCGTGCGATGCCCAGGGTCCCGTGGTCGGTGCCCATGGCGTGGTCGTGGTAGTGCCAGTACCCCGCGCTGCCGGGCATCCAGCGCCGTCCCGCGGCGGCGAACATCTCCCGCGAGCGCCACGTGTAGGCGCGGGTCTCGCCGGGGTTGTTGAACGACGCGTTGAGCGGACTCCCGTTGGACTCGACGCTGTAGTCGACGCCGTGCGGGTGGATGGACATCCGCCGGTCGGTGTTGTTGACCAGGGTGATCTCGAGCGCGTCACCCTCGTAGATCTCCAGCACTGGACCGGGGATCGTCGCCTGTCCAGGCGCGAGGCCGTAGCCGTAGAGGTTGCCGGGCAGGGCTTCCGCGTACATCGTGACCTTGCGGACCGCACCCGTCTGCGCCGTGGCGGACTCGTAGGGCGCCGCCACGCCGAGGGTCATGGCCACCGGCGCGGCCAGTCCCGCCGCTCCCGTGGCCAGCACGGTGCGGCGGGACACCAGGTTCGTGAACCAGCCGGTCCGGGCGCGCTCGTCCATCGTTCTCCATCCGGTTTGCGGGAATCGGTTCAGAACGGGAATCGGAATCACCGGACCGGGACGGCGGACAGCATGAGGACATGGCGGTGCACAAATGGCGGTATACGCGTTTCCGCTCTCGAAGGCACCGCTCGGGAGCGGTCGCCGACGTTGTTGGCCTGCATTTCGAGATGGTGGACGTCGCGGGACTTCTGCATCAACCATTCGAAACTTATGCATGTTCCAGACAAAAGTGTAGAGCCAAGTGGCCCAATGGACCGGACAGCTCTTGTCATGGTCACCGAGGTGTTCGGCGCTGGCCCGCGCGGTGGTTCGCCGCGTCGACCAACTTGCCGAGCATGATCGAGGGCAGCCACCCGTCGTTCTCGCGCATTGCTCCCGCGGCCGGAACGAATTCTTTTTCGCCTGGAATCAAGAACGGGTCGGGAATCCGCGCGTCACGCATGTCGCACTTGACAGCCCGACCACAATGGGCGGTTGAACGCCTGTGCGGAATCGGGAATTCGCCCGCTCACCGAGACCTTTTTCCGTTCCGGCTGAACGGCCGTGCGGTTCGCTCGACAAGCGGTCGGGACAAACCGGCGGTCACACCTGGTGCGGCGAGCCCAGCGGTCCGTTCGCCTGCCGGAGCAGGTGGGTGGCCTGGTCCTTGGACAGCCCGCCGGCGAGGCCGCAGAAGGTGCACTGCGTGCTGTACCGGGTCTTGACCGGGAACAGCGGGATGAAGAACAGCGTGAACTTCGTGACCGCCCGGTGCACGGGGTGCGCCGCGGAGTTGCCGCACCTCGGGCAGAGCAGCGTCAGCATCGCCAGGACGAAGACCTTGGTCCGAAAGCCGAAGATCACCACGTCGCACTCCCCCGCTCGGGAACCGTCACCGCTGGTCGACCGGCACGCCGGTACTCGCCGACCAGCCTACGCACACCCCCGTCGCCCGCCCCGACACGATCGCCGGAATGACGTTCGTCGACGGGCACACCGTCGCGGGACTCGCCGGGGAACACGGCGTTCCCGCGGCTGTGGCACAGGAGTTGACCGGGCTGCTGCGCCCCGGCGTCGTCCTGGTGAAGCACGGGGACAGCTCGACCACGGCCTGTTCACGCTGACCCTGGCCGTGGGCGCCTGTGAGGACATCGCCGCCGGGTGCTGGGAGGACCCGCGGTTCGAGCAGCAGTGCTGAGCCGCGGCCAGGCGTTCGGCTGGACGACGTCATCCGATGACGTGGTGGGGGGTGCGCCACCGCACGGTGGTCGACAGGCCGCCTTCGGGGCGCGCGCTGGTGGTGAGGGTGGCGTGGTGCGCCTGGGCGACGGCGTTGACGATGGCGAGGCCGAGACCGTGGCCGTCGCGCGTGGGCCCGAGTCGTTGGAAGGGCTGGAGGAGCCGCTGGACCTGGTCGTCCGGGATGACGGGTCCGCTGTTGACGACCGACAGGACCGCCTCCGAGCCGGACGTCAGCGTGGTGATCTCCACGTGCCCGTCCCGGTGGTTGTGCCGGATGGCGTTGTCGACGAGGTTGGCGACGAGGCTTTCGACCAGTCCGGGGTCCCCGGTCGTCATCGCGGGCGCGAGGTGTCCGGTGAAGCCGATGCCCCGGTGCGCGGCCTGCTCCCGGCGGGAGGCCAGCACGCCCGCGACGACGTGGGCGAGGTCGACGGTGTCCCGGCGGGTGACGCCGCGTTCGCTGGTGGCCAGGGTGAGCAGTGCCTGGACGAGCCGTTCCTGGTGCCCGCCGAGGGCGATCGCCTCCTCGCACGCCGAGCGCAGGGTGTCGGCGTTCGCGTCGGGGTCGGCGAGGGTGACCTCGAGGAGGGTCCGCAGACCGGCGAGCGGGGTGCGCAGCTCGTGGGAGGCGTTGGCGACGAAGTGCCGCTGGGCGTCGAAGGAGGCTTCCAGGCGGGCGAACAGGTCGTCGAGGATGGAGCCCAACTCGGTCAGCTCGTCGACGGGCTCGCCGAGGCCGAGGCGGTGGTGCAGGTTCCCGGCGGAGATGGCCCTGGCGGTGGTCGTGATCTCCCGCAGCGGGCGCAGCGACCGGCCCGCGACGAACCAGCCGACCGCCGACGAGAACGGGACGAGCAGGACGAGGGCGATGGCGGAGCCGACGAGCAGCCCGTGCGGGCCGATCCCGTCACCGGTCCCGGTGATCACGGCGGGAGCGGAGCCGTGGACGGGAGTGGTCGACCGGAGACCGGCCAGGGGGATGGCCGCCACGGCGAGGACCACGATCCCGACGACGAAGGCGGTCGCGGCGTGGAAGGCGGTGAGCCGGGCCCGCAACGGGCGGCGGGGCGGCCGGCGGAGGTCGGTCATGGTCGTCCGATCCGGTAGCCGCCCTCGCGGATGGTCGTGATCACCGCCGGATCGCCGAGCTTGGCGCGCAGCCGGTGCATCGTGTGCTTGACGGCGGAGGAGAAGGGGTCGGCCGCCTCGTCCCAGACCCGTTCGAGCAGTTCCTCGGCGGACAGGACCAGCCCCGGTGAAGCGAGCAGGCATTCCAGCAACGCGAACTCCTTGGGGCTGAGGTCGAGGTGCCTGCCCGCGCGGAACGCCGTCCGGCGGGCCGGGTCGAGGGTGATGTCCTCGCAGGAGAGGGCGGGGGGAACCGGCCGGGTGGAGCGGCGGGCCAGTGCCCGGACGCGGGCGACCAGTTCGGCGAAGGCGAACGGCTTGGGCAGGTAGTCGTCGGCTCCGAGGCCGAGCCCTTCGACGCGGTCCTCGACCGCGCCCGCCGCGGTCAGCATCAGCACGCGGGTGTCGGCGCGGTCGTCGGCGAGCCGACGGCAGATGTCGTCGCCGTGGACGCCGGGCAGGTCCCGGTCGAGGACCACCACGTCGTAGCGGGTGACGGCCAGCCGGTCCACGGCGTCGTTCCCGTCCAGCACGACGTCGACGGCCATGCCCTCGCGCCGCAGCCCGGTGCCGATGGAACGGGCCAGCACCTCGAAGTCCTCGACCACCAGGACTCTCACCGCGGATCACCTCCGGTCGTGCGGGACGGACGGTGGAAAGGACCGCGGGGTCGACGCATCACCCGCGTCACGATGCCAGGTGGGAGGTTCCAACCAGGTCGCGGTCGTCGAGACCGGGGCGGAACCGGGCGCCGGCTACAACTTCCGGCATGGGATCCACACCGACACCGGAGATCGTCGTCACCGGGCTGCGCAAGCGCTACGGGACCACCCGAGCACTTGACGGCATGACCTTCACCGTCCGTCCGGGACTGGTGACCGGCTTCGTGGGGCCGAACGGGGCCGGGAAGTCCACCACGATGCGGGTGATCCTCGGGCTGGACGCGGTCGACGAGGGCACCGCGCTCATCGACGGGAGGCCGTACCGCGATCTGCGCCACCCGCTCAGCCACGTCGGCTCGCTGCTGGACGCGGCGCCGCACCCCGGCCGCAGCGCCCGCGACCACCTGCTCTGGCTGGCGCATTCCCAAGGCCTGAACGCGAAGCGCGTCGACCAGGTCGTCGAGCAGGTCGGCCTCACCCCGGCGGCCCGGCGCAAAGCGGGCGGCTACTCGCTCGGCATGCGGCAGCGGCTCGGGATCGCGGCGGCCATGCTGGGCGACCCGCCGATCGTCGTGCTCGACGAGCCGTTCAACGGCATGGACCCGGAAGGCATCATCTGGATGCGCGGCTTCCTGCGGTCGCTGGCCGCGCAGGGCCGCGCCGTCCTGGTGTCCAGCCACCTGATGGGCGAGGTGCAGGACACGGCCGACCACCTCGTCGTGGTCGGTCGCGGCAGGGCCGTCGCCGACGCGGGCGTGGCGGACCTGATCGCGGCCGCGTCCGGGAACCGGGTGGCCGTGCGCACCACGGCCCGATCGGCCGCGATGGCGGTGCTGGCGCGGGCGGGTGCCACCGCGGCCGTCGAACGGGACACCGTCGTCGTCTCCGGTCTGCCCGCGGATCGCGTCGTGGCGCTGCTCAACCGGAGCGCGGTCCCGTTCTCGGAGGTGTTCGCGCACCGCGCCACCCTGGAGGACGCCTACCTGGAACTCACCCGCGACGCCGTCGAGTTCCGCGCCGAGGAGATGCCGCGATGAGCCGCGCGACGACGCCGCGCCCGTCGGCTCGGCGGGACGGCTTCCACCGGGTGCTGCACGCGGAGTGGACCAAGTTCCGCACCGTCCGGGCCTGGGTGGCAGGCGTGGTGGCCGCGGCGCTGATGGTGGTGCTGGTCGCCCTGCTCGCCGGGGTCAGCAGCGACCGGCGCGGCGGACCCGCCGTGCCGGTCGGACCGGGCGGTGAGCCGGTCACCGACAGCTTCTACTTCGTCCACCGGCCCCTGACGGGGAACGGCGGCCTCACCGCCTCCGTGACCGGACTCCGCAGCAGCTCCCCCACCGGGCCCGCGGGCGTGCTGCCGACCACCCTGCCGTGGGCGAAGGCCGGACTCGTCCTCAAGAACGGCACCGGCCAGGGATCGACCTACGCGGCGATCATGGTCACCGGCGGCCACGGCGTGCGGATGCAGGACGACTACGTCAACGACACCGCGGGGCCCTCCTCCGCCGAGGCTCCCCGCCTGCTGCGGCTGGAGCGCTCGGGCGACGCGGTCACCGGCTACGCCTCCCCTGACGGCGTGAGGTGGGACGTGGTGGGCACCGTCCACCTGGACGGACTCGGGTCGACCGTGCAGGTCGGCCTGTTCGTGGCCTCCCCGCCCGAGGTGCGGGGCATGGGCACGGTGGGCACCGTGTCCACGGCCGTCTTCGGGGACGTCGCCGTGCGGGGCGACCTGCCCGGTGGTGGCTGGACCGGTGACCAGCTGGGACCCGGGTCCCCGACCTTCGCCGGCTACCCCGGTGGCACGTCCGGCTCGGTCGCGGAGTCCGGCGGCCGGTTCACGGTGACCGGCGCGGGCGACCTGGCGCCCGCCGTCCGCGACTCCCTCCCGACCGGCGGCACCCACGCGGTGCTCCTCACCGGCACGTTCCCCGCGCTGATCGCGGTGATCGTCCTCGGCGCGCTGTCCACCACCGCCGAGTACCGGGAGCGCCTGATCCACATCACCCTGACCGCCGTGCCGGGGCGGGGCCGGGTGCTGGTGGCCAAGGCCGTCGTGCTGGGCGCCGTCACGTTCGCCGCCGGGATGGCCGGCGCGGCCGTCGCGCTGCCGCTGGGCGAACGGCTGGCGGAGGCCAACGGGGTGCGCTTCTTCCCCGTGACCGCCCCGGAGCAGTTCCGGATCGTGGTCGGGACCGCCGCCCTGCTCGCGACGGCCTCGATCCTGTCGCTCGCCGTCGGCGCCGTGTTCCGGCGCGGCGCCGGGGCCATCACCGCCGTCATCGCGGTCGTCGTGCTGCCCCACCTCCTGATCGCCAACCCGTTCATGCCCGCGGGCGTGGCGGACCGGCTGGCCGGGGTGACGCCTGCGGCGGCCTTCGCCGTCCAGCAGACGCTCGTGCGGTACCACCAGGTCTCCAGCGGCTACACGCCCTACAACGGCTACTACCCGCTGGCGCCGTGGGCCGGGTACGCCGTCCTGGCGGGCTACGCGGTGCTGGCCATGGCCGTCGCGGTCGTCGTCGTCCGCAGGAGGGACGCGTGAAAGCGGCCCTGCGCGCGGAGTGGACGAAGACGCGCACCGTCGCCGGTCCGCGGTGGCTGCTGCTCGGCTCCGTCGTGCTGACCATCGCCCTGGGCGTCGCGGTGACCTCGCTGATGTCGTGCGCAGCGGGCGGTTGCCACGACGACACCACGAAGCTCAGCCTCACCGGCGTGTACCTGGGCCAGGCGCTGATCGTCATCCTGGCGGTGCAGAGCATCAGCGGCGAGTACGGCTCGGGCCTGATCCGCACCACCCTGGCGGCGATCCCGCGGCGGGGCACCGTCCTCGCGGCGAAAGCCCTCACCCTCACCGGCCTGGTGGCCGCGTCCGGGACCGTCGCGGTTCTCGGGTCGCTGCTGGCCGGGCGGATCATCCTGCCCGGCAACGGCTTCACGGCCCCGTCCCTCGCCGACGGGCCCACGCTGCGCGCTACCACCGGGTCGGTCCTCTACCTCGTCCTGATCGCGTTGCTCAGCCTCGGCGTCGCCGCCGTCGTCCGCGACTCCGCGGCAGGCACCGGGATCGTCCTCGGCCTGCTCTACGTCTTCCCCCTGCTGTCCCAGGTGATCGCCGATCCGCGGTGGCAGCGCCTGCTCGAACGGATCGGGCCGATGAGCGCCGGTCTCGCCGTCCAGACCACCACCGACCCGGACACCCTGCCCGCCGGCCCCTGGGCCGGTCTCGGCGTGACCGCGGGCTGGGCGGTCGCCGCACTCGTGGCCGGGGGTCTGCTGCTGCGCGTCCGCGATGCCTAGGCATGTCCGCCGATCGGTCTCCACGGGACCCGGCCGCCCAGTAGGGTGATCCGGATCTGAATCCACGGAGGCCGGATGCGCGACCGTCCCAAGCCGGGATCCCGCCGCCCGTACCGGTTGCGGCCCCGCCCGCCCGCCACGCCGAGCACCACCCCGGCGTGGCGGCGGGCGCTCGGCAAACCCGTCATCTGGTTGGTGACGCTGCTGCTCGCGGCGACGGCCGCCTACTTCTCCGACTACCTCAAGACCTTCTTCGGCGCGCTGCTCCCGGTGGACAAGGCCGAACAGGCGTCCGGACGTCCACCGGTGGAGGTGGTCGACATCCACTACCTGAACACGAACAACGCGTACTTCCTGACCAAACCGCCGACGGAGGAGGACCAGGCGGGGTGGGACCGGCGTTCCGGGCCACCCCCGGCCGCGTGGCTCGACCGGCAGGGCGCCGTCCCGCTCGACGTCGCCAAGTGGGAGATCACGCTGGAGGGCAGGCGCACGGCGGAGGTGGTCGTGACGGACATGAGGCCGAAGCTGGTGAGCCCGTGCGAGCCGCCGCTGGACGGGAGTCTGATCGAGACGCCCAACCAGGGAGGGGGCGACAAGTTCCGCTTCGGCGTCGCCGTCGACCGGCCGAACCCGGTGATGACGACCATCGGCGGTGGCGTGGCCCCGTTCCCCTACTTCGAGCAGAAGACCATCAAGCTGCCCAAGGGCGAGAAGAACGTCGTCACCGTCGAGGCCACCACGTCCGGCGGGTACTGCCGGTGGACGATCGAGGTCGACTACCTCGCCGACGGCAAGCGCGGGCAGATGTCGATCACCGCGCCGGACGGCAAGCCGTTCGCCGTGACCGGGCACCTCGACCCGGCGCGGTACTCGTCGGTGTTCCTCGCGGTCTCGCGCCAGTGCCCGGAGCCCTACCGCCGGGTGTTCGGCGCCGAGTACGCCGAGATCCAGGCGGGCACCAAGCCCGAGTGCGGATGAAGGCGCCGGTCACCGGCGCCTCCTGAGCCCGACCAGCGCGATCACGGCGGGCAGCCAGCCCCAGAGCACGCCGAACCGGATCGCGTGCGGGACGTCGGCGGGCAGGGACGGGAACGCCACGACGTCGACACCCGCGGCCAGCGCGCCCGCGACCACCACCGAACCCCAGACCGCGACCACCACCGCTCCACCCCCGGCGGTCGGCCGGACACCGGCGAGCACCCAGCGCAGCAGCGACCACAGCACCACCAGCGACAGGACCGCCGACACCGAACCCGGCACCCACCGCTCGGCGCCGACCACCTCGCCGAACCCCGCGTCGAGGTCGACCTGGGGCCGGAGCTGCAACCGCGGGTGCAGCGCGAGTTCCGCGGCCTCGTCGACCAGCCGGATCTGCTGCTCGGACCTGCCCGAGTAGGCGAACGCGCCACCCAGCAGCGCGAGCGCCACGATCGGCAGCGAGCAGGCCAGCGCCAGGTCGGCGGTCCCGCGCGGACCATCGTCGTGCTCGGGTTCGGGCAGGTCGGCGAGCGCTTCCACCGGCCGTCCGGCGAAGGCCCACAGGAGCCGCTGGAGGAAGAAACCCAGGACGACGACGGCGGAGCACAGGAAGCCGAAGAACAGGGCGTCGTAGGCCCAGAAGACCCTGGTCTGCGCCAGCGCGACCGCGACGCCCACCTCTCCGTCCGCCCGCGCGACCACGACCGCCAACGTGACCAGGTCGGCGATCCCCGCCGCCAGCAGCACGGCCCCCACCTGCGCGACCGCGACGCGCACCCTGCCGACAGCGACCGCACGGGTGGCCAGGTGCACCGCGGCCACCAGCGCCACCGCCAGGACGAGGCGCGGCAACCACTCCCACCCGTGCAGCTGCTCGAAGTAGGCCTCGCCCGCCACCAGGTCGACGAACTGGACGAGCGGGTGCAGGTAGACCAGAGCCGGAGCGCTCACGTCGGACCGCGCGGCGGGTGCCCAGGTCCAGATCCGCAGGGGCAGCAACGCGGCCGCGTACACGCACGCGTACGTCGAAGCCGCTGTCAGCGCGGCCGACAGCCCCCAGGCACGCCTCATCCCCCACCCCCGTCCTCGGCGACGGCCATTGTGGCCGACGCCGGGTCAGCGGTACCGGTGGACGCGCGAATCGTTGCCGGGTCACGGGCGCGGCCCCGCGGGGTGTCAGCGCCAGCCGAGCGCGGGGGCGACGTGGGTGAGGATGTTGTCGAGCACGTGGACGTTGTAGTCGACACCGAGCTGGTTGGGCACGGTCAGCAGCAGCGTGTCGGCCTCGGCGATCGCCTCGTCCTCCGCCAGCTGCTCGACCAGCACCTCGGGTTCCGCGGCGTAGGTGCGGCCGAAGATCGCCCTGGTGCTGGAGTCGATGTAGCCGACGTGGTCGGCGCTGCCGCGGTCGCTGCCGAAGTACGCGCGGTCCAGGTCGGAGGTGAGCGCGAAGACGCTGCGCGACACCGACACGCGCGGCTGGTACGGCCACCCGGCTTCCGACCACGCCTTGCGGAACGCCCGGATCTGCTCGGCCTGCTGCACGTGGAACGGTGCCCCGCCCTCGTCGTTCTTCAGCGTCGAGCTCATCAGGTGCATGCCCTGCTCCGCCGCCCACACCGCGGTGGCGTTCGAGCTCGCGCCCCACCAGATCCGCTCGCGCAGCCCCGGCGAGTGCGGCTCGACCCGCAGCAGCCCCGGCGGGTTGGCGAACATCGGACGCGGGTTCGGCTGGGCGAACCCCTCACCCCGCAACACGGTCAGCAGCACCTCGGCGTGCTTGCGCGCCATCTCGGCCTCCGTGTCGCCGTCGGCGGGCTGGTGGCCGAAGTGCTTCCACCCGTCGATCACCTGCTCGGGCGATCCCCGCGAGATGCCGAGTTGCAGCCTGCCCCCGGAGATGAGGTCCGCCGCACCGGCGTCCTCGACCATGTACATCGGGTTCTCGTACCGCATGTCGATCACACCGGTGCCGATCTCGACGCGCTGGGTCTTCGCGCCGATCGCGGCCAGCATCGGGAACGGCGAGGCCAGCTGCCTCGCGAAGTGGTGCACCCGGAAGTAGGCGCCGTCCGCGCCCAGTTCCTCCGCGGCCACGGCGAGGTCGATCGCCTGCAGGAGCGCGTCCGACGCAGTCCTCGTCTGCGAGTGCGCGCTGTCGGACCAGTGTCCGAAGGACAGGAAGCCGATTTTCTTCACGCCCGTGGAACGCGCCACCACACTGATTGATTCCTCAACCAATCCTCGTCGATCCGTGGGCGGCGACACATGCGCGCCGGGCCGTGAACACCGAGGTCATCCCTCACCCAGTCGTGTCATCTTCAGTCCTCGCTCACGGGAGCCGTCGTGACGGGCGCGAGCAGTGCGGCGGTCGACGACCGGTGGAAGTGCCGGGCCCAGTCCAGCGGGGTCGCGTCGAAGCGCCGGTCGCGCAGGTCGGGATCGGCGCCCAGGTCCAGCAGTCGACGGGTCAGCTCGACGTCGCCGTCCACGGCGCTGTGGTGCAACGCGGTCTCCCAGGGCTCTTCCACCGGCGCGTCACCACGCCCGTAGGCGTTCACGTCGAAGCCGAGCCCCACCAGCAGCACGACCGTCTCGGTGGATGCCCGGGACGCGGCCCACACGACCAGCCCCGGTCGTCTGCGACGGGCGTCCGCCACAACCTCGGGATGCCCGGCGCGGACCCGCTCCACCGCCGACCGGTCGGCGCGGAACGCCGCGGCGATCAGCTCGTCCACCGGGTCCGCGACGGGCGGTGGCGCACCCCTGGCGAGGAGGTGGTCCGCGATCCCGGTGTCCCCGTTGAGCCGGGCCAACTCGACCGGTGTCCGACCGTCACCAGGACTCCACGCGGGCCCATCGCCCTCGAACGGCGACCGGAAGTCGACACCGTGCTCGACCAGCAACCGCACCCGCGCGGACTGGTGGTGCTCGACGGCCCAGCGCAGCTGCACGCGCAGCATCTCCGCGGGTGTGGCCGCCTCCGGGATCCGAGCCTTCCACGGACCTCCGTCACCGGTGCCGAGCCCGTACTCGAACAGCAGCTCCAGGTGCGAGTCGTCCGGTTCGAACATCCGGTTGTAGAGGGTCTGGGCGTCGTTGGGATCCGCCCCCGCCTCGAGCAGCAGCGTGCCCAGTTCCCTCCAGTGCGGGTGACGGGGTTGCCGCCCGCTGCCGAGTTCACCGTGACCGAACACCCCTGTCAGCAGCGTGAACGGCGAGGGCAGCGCGTCGAAGAGGTACCCGTCGTCGGGATCCGCCCCCGCGTCGAGCAGCAGCCGGGCCACCGCCAGCACCCGCTCGACCGGAACGTCCGGATCGAACCGCGAGTAGACGAGGTGGAACAGCGGCCGCCACCCCGACGGCCCACCCCGCTCAACCGCCCTCCCCGGCTCTTCGGCGAGCAACCCGGCCACGTCATCCGGACGAGCCGCCGCCGCGGCGGCCCTGATGTCCCCCGTGGTCAGACCGGGCTGCTGAGCCAACAGCCGCCGCGCCCGCCCCCAGCGCTCCGGCCCGTCCTCGCGGCTGTACGTCAGGCAGGCAAGGCGGCAGAACTCCCCCGCCGGGTCGTCCGCGGGCACCGCGCCCAACCTGGTCTCCCAGCCGTGTTCGGCCACGGTCTCCAGGTAGCGCACCAGCCGCGACCAGCTGGCGAAGCCGTGTTCGCGGGCGACGACCAACTGCGCCGCGCTGAGCCGAAACCCGCTGGTGTCGTCGGGCAGCGCACGGGGGTGGTGGCGAACCAGCCGCGCCAGGGCTGCGGCATCCCCTGCCCGGACGGCCCGTTGCAAGGCGCGGGCCTGCTTGCGGAAGCTGTCGGGATGGGGGCGGTCGGGCATGTCCAGGGTCGGCACAGCGATCTCCTCTCGTCTGCCTGATGTCCGCACGGTCAGGCCGAAAGGAGAGCGATGGTGACACCGTGGTGCACGCACCAGGTGGGCTGAGCCCATTCCCGCGGACCGGTGGCTCCCTGGCAGCCGCCTCCATCCTAAGCCGGTTGCCGGAAGTCGTGCCCGCGACCCGCGGACGTCGACCTCGCCGCGAACGGGATCCCGGCCGGGTGCCTAGCCCGCGCGGTCGGCCGGTGTCATGTTCCGCTGCCGTTCGCGCAGCAGGAGCAGCGTCCGCTGGTCCCTGGCGATGGCGCGTCGCAGCCGGTCGACGTGCGCGGCGAGGACGTCACGCGACCGCGGGCACCCGGTGAACTCACCGACGGCGGTCAGGCAGGGGCGCAGGGTCACGACGTCGTCGACGGTGAGCCCGGACGACAGCAGGCGTTCGATCACCCGCACCCGTGCGACGTCCTGTTCGGCGAAGTCGCGGTAGCCGTTCGCGCGGCGGGTCGAGTCGAGCAGTCCCGCCCGGTCGTAGTGCCGCACCGATCGGGCCGAAACGCCGGACCGGTCGGCGAGTTCGCTGACGCGCATCCGTTCCCCGACGCCTTCCCGTGACAGGGCTTGACCTTGACATCAGCGTACAACTCCACGCTCCGGATCACCGCTGGCGGACCGCGCCGCCGCATGATCCAGGAGCCTTGCCATGACGCTGATCCCGAGTCTCGATCCCCACGTCACGACCGCTTCGGCGGGTCGGCAGGCGGGTGAAGCCGGTGGGGTCTTCGACGCGCTGCTCCGGTTCGGGCTCGCGCAGGACCGGCGCTACGACACGGGGGCCGTCGCGCTGTTCGAGTCCGCCTTCACCGAGGACGCGGTCCTCGACTTCCGACCGGCGACCACAGCCGTCACGCCCTGCTCAAGAACCACTACACCGCCGGTGTGCGGCATACCGGGAACCTGTGGCGCATCAGCGAAGTGCGCATCGAATGCGTGTGGTTCACCGGCGATCCCCGTGTCATCACCGGACAGTGACACGCGGGACAGTGGCATGAGGGACGGTGACGCGCAGTACGTGAGCGGGACGTCACGGGATGGAGCCGAGGTGGGCTCCGACGGCGGGGCCACGGCCCTGGAATGCCTCCCGGCGGCGGTGCCGCGAGCGATCGGGCTCGCGGCGCCGCCGTCCCGCTCACCGCAGGAGCAGGTGTTCGATCTCGGTGAGCGCGTCGTGCTCGGCGTACACCTTCGCGATCCGCTCCACGTTGCCCGCGGTGGTCGAGTCCTCCAGCAGGGACGCGGTGGCCGCCGCGATCGCCTCCGGGGTCGGGGTCGCGGTGGCCAGGTCGATGCCGAGGCCGTGGTACTTCACGCGGGCGGCGTTGGCGGGCTTGTCCTCCGTCTCGCCCGCCACGACGACCGGCACGCCGGCGGCCAGTGCCTGTTGCAGGCCGCCGATCCCGCCGTTGCTGATGTAGACGGACGCCTTGGGCAGCAGCCTGTCGAACGGGATGAACTCGGCGACGCGGGCGTTGGCCGGGATGGGGATGGACAGCGCCGAGGCGGGTCGGCCGAGCGCGGCGACCACGGTGACGTCCAGGTCGGCGAGCGCGGTGAGCGCCGGTTCGACGAGCTGGGTGAAGTCGTGGTTGGCCAGCGTGCCCTGGGTGACCACGACGACGGGTCGGGAGCCGTCCAGTTCGGACCACCAGTCCGGCGGCTGCCAGTCGGGGGCGCTGCGCGTGGGCTGGATGCCGACCAGGTGGATGTTGGCGGGCAGGTCACCGCGGGCGAACTCGAACCCCGGCACGGTCAGCACCGCGGTCTCGTCGGGCAGCACGGCGACCGCGTCGACGAACGACGGCGTCGGCTCGGTGGCGCCGAGTTCGCGCAGCAGCTGGTCCATCCGTTCCTGGGTGGGGCACATCGCCGCCGTGAACCCGGCGTTGGCGGCGCGGTTGGCGGCGACCTGGTCCTCCCCCGGCCCGACCGGCACCGGACCGAAGAAGGTGGTGTCGTCGCTGGAGAGGGCCATCACGACGGCGCTCACCCCGACCCAGCGCAGCGGCTTCCTGCCCGGCACGCCCATCACCGGCGGCAACATCCCCAGGAAGAGGACGTTGCAGAGCAGGTACTGGTCCGGGTCCTCGGCCAGCAGCTCCTGCAGGGCGGTGTGCTGGTCGGGCATGGGGTTGACGAAGGCGTTGATCCAGTCGATGTTGAGCTGCTCGGGGCCGGGCGCGGCGGCGAGGCGTTCGGGCATGACGGCGTGTTCGGCGATGTCGTAGTCGGCGGCGCCGGACAGCGGCACGAAGGCGAGTCCCGCGTTCTCGACGGCGGATCGGAAGCGACTGCCGGTCAGCACGGTGATCCGGTGCCCGCGGGCCGCCAGGTCGACGCCGAGTTGGAGCAGTGGGGCCAGCTCGCCCGGAATGGGCGGCGCGGCCACGATGATCTTCGCCATCATTTTCCCTTGTCAGCGACGTGGTGAGCGGGCCGGTGGCGTGCACCGGTCCGGTGTGGACGATCGATCGCCGTCGGTCGTGGCGGGTGTCCGCCCAGGCGGTCGCCCGTCGCGGCGGGCCGGTCGGGTGGCACCGCGTCGGGCGGTCCCCCGCGTCAGGACCCGCGACGTTCGTGACGCACCGGTAGTTCGTACTCTGTGGGGTGGGACAGGTCGGCGACATCGCGGCGACATCACCCATGGCGGAGCGGTCGGCCGCGCGGAGGGGGACACGGGCGGTGCGGTTCGGGGTTCTGGGGCCGTTGCTGGTGGTGGACGGCGCCGGCGCCGGGATTCCCGTGGTGGCGGGTCGTTCGCGGGTGCTGCTGGCCGCGCTGGTGGCGCGGGCCAACCAGGTGGTGTCGGCCGACGAGCTGGCCGAGATCGTCTGGGACGGCGCGCCCCCGGCGGCGGCCGCGCGGACGGTGCGCCGGTACATGACGCGTGTCCGCCGCGCCGTGGGCGCGGAGGTGGCCGAGCGGATCGTCACCCGTGCCCCCGGCTACTCGTGCGTGGCCGCCGAGGACGAGGTGGACGTGCTGCGCTTCGAGGCGCTGTGCCACCAGGGCGGCGCGGCGGTGCGCGCCGTGGACTGGTCCCGCGCCGCCGAACTCCTCGGCGGCGCCCTGGTCCTGTGGCGGGGGACGCCGTTGCAGGACGCCGCGTCACAGGTGCTGCGGGACGCCCACGTCCCGCGCCTGGAGCAACTGCGGATCCAGGCGCTGGAGTGGCGGATCGAAGCCGAGCTGCACCTGGGCCGCCACGACCTCCTGGTGCCCGAACTGCTGGCCCTGGTCGACGAGCACCCGTTGCGCGAGCACGCCCACGGGCTGCTGATGCTCGCGCTGCACCGCGGCGGTCGGCAGGGCGAGGCGTTGGCCGCCTTCCGGAACGCCCGGCGGGTGCTGGTCGCGGAACTCGGGGTCGAGCCCGCCGGTCCGCTGCGGGAGCTGCACCGGCGGATCCTCGCCGGCGACCCGGCGCTCGCCGGGCCACCGCCGGGCCGGGGCGAGGACATCGCCGCCGATGGGCCGACACCGCGCCAACTGCCCGCGGGCAGCCCCCACTTCACCGGCCGAGCGGACGCCCTGCGGGCCTTGACCGACCTCGCCACGCGCGCCGCCGACACGCGGAACGCCGTGGTCATCTCGGCGATCGGCGGCGCGGCCGGGATCGGCAAGACCGCGCTGGCACTGCGCTGGAGCCAGGAGAACGCCGACCGGTTCCCCGACGGGCAGCTGTACGTGAACCTGCGGGGTTTCGACCCGGCCGGGGTCCCGGTGGAGGCCGGTGCGGCGATCCTCGGGTTCCTGGAGGCGCTCGGCGTGCCGCCTGCGCGGATCCCTGCGGGCCAGGACGCACGGGCCGCCCTGTACCGCAGCGGGTTGGCCGGGCGGCGGGTGCTGGTCGTCCTGGACAACGCCCGCGACGCCGAGCAGGTGCGGCCGCTGCTGCCCGGCTCGCCCGGATGCCTGGTGCTGATCACCAGCCGCAGCCGGTTGACCGGGCTGGTCGCCGTCGACGGCGCGCACCCGCTGTCCCTGGACCTGCTCAGCACCGCCGAGGCCCGTGCTCTGCTGACGCGCAGGCTGGGCGTCGACCGCGTCGCCGCCGACCCCGTGGCGGTCGACGAGCTGACCGACCTGTGCGCACGGCTGCCGCTGGCGCTGAACATCGCCGCCGCCCGCGCCCTCGCGCGTCCCGACCTCCCCCTCGCCGCGTTGGCCGGTCAGCTCCGCGCAGGCTCCGGCCGCTTGGCCGCGTTGGACACCGGCGACGCCACGGGCAGCGTGCGCACCGCGTTCTCCTGGTCGTTTCGGGACCTGGACGCCGACGCCGCCCGCGTGTTCCGGCTGGCGGGCCTGCACCCCGGCGCCGATCTCGACCGCTACGCCGCGGCCGCGCTGGCGGGCCTGCCGGTCGACCGGATCGACGGCCTGGCGGACCTGCTGACGCGCGCGCACCTCGTGCACCCCCGCGGACCGGACCGGTACGGCATGCACGACCTGCTCCGCGCCTACGCCCGCGATCTCGTCGAGGAGGACGGCGAGAACGGGCGGCGGGCGGCGTCGACCCGCCTGTTCGACCACTACCTGCACACAGCCGCCGTCGCGATGGACACGCTGTTCCCGTTCGAGGTCCACCGCCGCCCCCGAGTCCCCCGGCCGAGCACCTCCATCCCGCCGGTGACCGATCCCGCCGCGGCGTGGGCGTGGCTGAACGCCGAGCGGGCGAACCTCGCCGCCGTCGCCACCCTGGCCGCCGACGACGGCTGGCCCGAGCACGCCACCCGCCTGTCGGGCACCGTGTCCCGCTACCTCATGGGCGGGGTGTACGCCGAGGCCCCGGTCATCCACGCCGCCGCCCGGCGTGCCGCCCGCCGCTCGGGCGACGCCCGTGCCGAAGCGACCGCCCTGCTCGGCATCGCCACCATCGACTACCGGCAGGGCCGCTACCCGCGGGCCGTGGAGTCCTCGCGGCAGGCGTTGGACCTGTTCCGCGGACTCGGGGACCGCGCGGGTGAGGCCCGCGCGCTCCACAACCTCGGCCTTGTGGTCATGGAGCAGGGCCACGACCACGAGGCCGTGAGCTGCCTCGAAGGGGCTCTGGTCCTGTTCCGCGAGGTCGAGGACCGGGCGGGCCAGGCGAAGGCGATCAGCAACCTCAGCTCGATCGCCCTGGACCAGGGCCGCCACCAGGACGCCATCGACCAGAACCAGCACGCGCTCGACCTGTTCCGCGAACTCCACGACCGGACGGGCGAGTCGCACACCCTGATCAGGCTCGGCGAGCTCACCTCGTGGCAGGGGCGGCACGAGGAGGCCGCCGGTCACCTTCGGCAGGCGCTCGCCCTGAGCCGCGGTACCGACGACCGGTCGGGTGAAGCCCACAGCACGGACACCCTCGGTCTCGTGCACCGGCGGCAGGGCCGCTTCGAGGAGGCCGTCGACCACCACCGGCGGGCGCTGGAGCTGTTCCGCGGGCTCGGGGACCGGATGGGTGAGGCCAGGACGCTGACCAACCTGGGCGAACTCGCCGCCCTGCGGCAACACTACCGGGACGCGACCGCCCACTACCGGCGCGCCGTGGACATCTGCCGCGAGATCGGGCACCCCTCCGGTGAGGCGGCGGCCCTCAAGGGGCTCGACGAGGTGGCCGGGCTGGACGTTCCGCCATGACCCCCGGCGCGGGTGATCCGCACACGGGAGCCACAGCGGTCAATGCCCCTGCAACGCCTTCGCCAGCTTGTCCTTGAAGTCCTTCGGGAGCTTGCCGTCGTGGTCGAGCGCGTACTTCACACCCTCGCGGAACACCGCCGAGAAACGCGCGTAGTGCGGGGTGATCGGTCGCAGGCGCGCGCTCTCGATCGCCTTCCGCAACGGCGCCGCGTACTTGTACTTGGCGTCGATCTGGGGGTCCTGGTAGACGATCGCCCTGGTGGCCGCGAAGCCGCCGCGTTCGAACAGGAGCTGCTGGCTGCGCGGACTGGTCAGGAAGTCGATCAGCTTCCGCGCGGCGCGCGGCTCGGCGCTCTTCGCGGAGATGGCCAGGTTCTGCCCACCCAGCGCGCTGGGGCCGGGCAGCTCCTTCACCTTGAACGAGATCGCGGGTTTGCCCTCCGCCGCGGGCGCGGTCTTCTCCAACGACCGGTGGGCGACGGGCCAGTTGCGCATGAAGAGCACCTTGCCCTCGCGGAACGCCTGCGTGCTCCGCGTCTCGTCGAACGAGGTGGACTCGGCGAGGATGATCGCCGGGGCCTCGCGGTGCAGTCCGGTCGCCAGCCAGGCCAGCCCCTTGCGTGCTTCCTCCGAGTCGACGACGACCTCGTCGCCCTCCAGCACGTCGCCGCCCGCCGCCCAGATCGCCTCCTCCGCGTTCACGGTCAGGCCCTCGTAGTCGTCGAGCTGCCCCGTGTAGGCGGCGACCAGGTCGGGATCGGTCTTGGCGTCGACCACCCCGGCCGCCTGCACCGTCATCTTGTCCACTGTGGAGGGTGGATCCGGGATGAGGTCGTCCCGGTAGAACAGCAGTCCGGCGTCGGAGTTGAACGGCAGCGCCCACAGCTCGCCCTCGTAGCGGCAGCTGGCCAGCGGCTTCTCCAGGAACCCCTCGGTGTCCACGCCGGTGAGCGGAAGGATGTACTTCGCCTCGGCGAACTCGGCCGTCCAGGTGAGGTCGAGGTTGTAGATGTCGACGTCCCCGCCGCCCGCCTGCGCGCGGGCGACCATCTCGCTGTGCTGCGCGTCGGCGACGTCGGGGAGTTCCACGATCTCGGCCGGGTTCTCCGGGTGCAGCCCGTTCCACTGGTCGATCAGCTTCTTGCGCTCGCCGGTCGGACTCTGGTCCTTGCCGCTGAGGATGACGAGCTCGCCCGCTTCGACGTCGCCGCCACCGGCCGCGGGCGCCACGAGGTTGTCTACGACCAGCATCAGCACGACGCCCAGCACGAGGCCGTACCCGAGCCAGCCCCACCGGCTCCGGAGGAACGCGGGAATCCTCACCCGGTCACGCTCCACACCGTCCGGAACAGCGCGGCGAGGTCGTCGCCCACGGTGTCGCCGGTCGAATCCCGACACAGGCCGCTGGTCACCGCGGTGACCTCCACGAGCTCCCGAGCGGCGCAGCGCGCCTCACCCACCGCAAGCACGAACACCCGCACTCCCTTGCCGCGCACCGAGTCCACGAGTTGAGCCGAACCGATCCCGCTGGTGGTGTCCTCACCGTCGGTCAGCACGATCACCGCGGTGAGGCTGCCCGCGCTCGCCGAGCCCACCGCGGCCACCCCGTCGACGATCGCCCGGTAGAGCGGCGTGGCCCCTTCGGGCGCGACGGTGGCGAGCGCGCCCAGCACCGAGTCGGCGCGCGCGGTGCCGTCCTTGGGGCCCAGCGGGACCAGTTCGCGCACACCGCCGTCCTGGCCGGAGAACACCGTGAGGCCGAACTCGTCCTTCGGGGCCATGAACGCCAGCGCCTGCTTCACGCCGTTCGCGGCGACCGCGAACCGGGTGCCGCCCGTGCCCGCGGGCTCGGCCATCGAGCCGGAGGCGTCCAGGGCCAGCATCACCCTGCCCGGCCGCTTCGCGTCGGAGTAGGCCTTGAACAGCTCGTCGCGCTGCTCGGCGGTGGGCTTGGGACGCGACCGGTCCTGGCGGAGTCCCGGCAGCACACCGTTCTGCCCGCCGAACGGTTCGCCCGCCGCGTGCCCCGGAGCGCGCAGACCGGCCCGGTTCAGCGCGTCCTGGCCCGCGGTCGTGCGCAGCCAGTCGTCGAACCGGGCGACCTCGCCGTGGGCGGGCGGGTTGGCCAGCCGGTCGTGCCAGTCCACCGGCACGACCGGGTAGTCGAGGACGACCGTGTCGGAGGCGTACAGGGCGACCAGGCACGACGGCGGCGCTTCCGCTTCGTCGCATCCGGGCAGCACGCGCCCCTGGTCGAGTCGCGCGGTCCCGTTGTGGCGCAGCAGCGCCTGCTCCGAGACGACGACGGCGGTGCGCGGCGCCTCGATCGCGCGGTGCCTGCCCAGCAGCGCCTCGGTGTCGCCCAGCGGGTAGCCGCCCAGGTCGAGGGAGCGGGCGACCTGCTGCTCGACCTCCCGCGCGACGCCGTTGTCCTTGAGGCCGTCGGGGCCGTACAGGGCGTAGGCGGCGAGTTCCCCTTCCACCGAGCCGGTGACGTCGGGCCGGACCACTCCGAGACCGGCCTCGCGCACCGCCGTCGACTGCTCGCTCCAGGTCTGCTCCTGCGGGGCGTCCTCGACGTCGAGCAGGTCGACCGCCGCGGCGGGGACCCCGAGCACGAGCGGCGACCAGGCGGCGGACCGGCTCTCGCCGAGGGCCATGGGCACTTCGACGCCCGTGATCGCCGCGCGGACGTCGTCGACCTCCGTGCTCGAATCGGGCAGCCACACGTCCGGTCGAGGTCCGTACTTGGCCAGTGTCGCGTCGGGCCAGCCCTCCGAAAGCGCGTTCTTGGCCTGCTGCGCGGCGAGGGGGTGCAGGTACAGGTTCGCCGTGCGGCACCCGTTGTGCTGTCCGGCGGTGTGGAGCTCGTAGGCCGCGGCGACCTCGCGGTAGGGCTCGATGGTGTCCGGGGAGACGAGGACCCGGACCTCCACGGGCTGCGGGCAGCCGTCCAGCAGCACCTTGGCGCTCGCGAGCAGGGGCGGGCCGAACAGCCAGGCGCCGCCCGTGACCAGGCTCGTCACGACGAGCGCGATGGCCACGAACACCACGACGCGCGCCTTGAGCCCGCGGATCCAGCCGAACAGGCGGTCGATGCCGCTCGCGGTCACCTGCCCCAGCACCGCGCCCACCACGACGAGTACCCAGACGACCGGGTTGTCCAGCGCGCCCGTGGCCATCTGGACCGCCACCGCGCCCGCCGTCGTGGCCAGGGCCGTGAACCCCCGGACGTGCGCAGGCAGCGCCCGGTCCCGCCGCCCCTCGTTGGGCATCTCTGGACTACTCACCCCTGCGCCCGATCATGTCCCCCTTGACAGGGGGGTGACTGTAGTAGCCATCGGATCAGGTCGGCCGGGAATGAATGCCGGTCACTCGAATGGGCCAATTCGAATCGTCGGGCCGGGGTCGTCGATTCACAGGGGGATTGGTGTTCCCCTGTCGACCCAATCGATCCGGCGCCATTCGGACCGTGAATTGCGGTGCGGGAGCCGCCCCGCGCAGAATCGCGAGGGCGGCTCCCGCTACCCGATCAGGCGTCCTGCTTCGGCTCCAGCACGAACACCGGGATCAGCCGATCGGTCTTCGTCTGGTACTCGGCGTAGGACGGGAAGGCCGCGACAGCGCGCTCCCACCACTCGGCCCGCTCGTCGCCCTCGACCTCGCGCGCGGCGTAGGTCTTCTTCACGGTCCCGTCCTGCAACGCGAACTCGGGATGCGCCTTGATGTTGTGGTACCAGGTCGGGTGCTCGGCGGCGCCGCCCTTGGACGCCACGACCGCGTAGCTGCCGTCGTGCTCCACCCGCATCACCGGTGTGTAGCGCAACGCGCCGCTCTTCGCACCGCGCAGCGTCAGCAGCACGATCGGCGCTCCGACGACCAGGATCCCCTCGGTGGTCCCCGTCTCCAGGATCTTCTTCGTCTGGTCCTGCACCCACGAGGTGGGACTGAGTTCCACAGTTTCGTCCGACATGTCCTGGCGCAACAATCCCGATGCCGCGTCTATTCCGGAACCGCGATCCGTCACCCGGACGTGGGCTACCGGTCTTGTCGCAAAATGTCTGGTTTCGTTGCTTTCTGTTGACAACGTGCGGGTGCTGCCGCAAGCGTGGGGAAGTCGGTCGTCCCGCCGCCTCCCGACATCCAGCCCGGACGGCAAGGAGAAGCGGATGTCCCCAAGGCAGCCAACTCGTCGCGACTTCCTCAAGGTGGCGGGCATGACGGTCGGCACGGTCGCCGGAGTGGGCGCACAGGTGGTCCCCGCCGGCGCGTCGGCGGTCGAGACGTTGACGGACTACGGCAGCCACAGCAGCGACGGCCGCACCCTGACGGCGACGAGCACCACGGGGCAGCACCTCACCATCACCGCCTACGGCGACCACGTCGTCAGGGTGCGCGCGGTCCGCGGCGGCGAGACCCCCTTCGCCGACGACCGCTACGAGATGGTCGATCCCGCGAACCACGCGGGCATGGGCGGGACGCTGCGCGTCGTGGACGGCGGCGACAGCCTCACGATCACTACCGCGGCCGCCGACGGCGTCGAGATCGTCCTGCGGAAGAACCCCCTGCGCCTCGAGTACCGCCGCGGGAGCGACCACACCCCGCTCGCCGGGGAGGACGCCGCGCACAGCATGAGCTGGAACGGGAGCGTGGTCACGCAGGCGTTCGCGCCCGCCGCGAGCGACGAGCGCTTCGTCAAGGGCGGCCACGGCCTCTACGGGCGAGCCCCGAGGATCGACCGGACCTCCGAGGTCGTGTCGCACAACTACGGCGCCCGCGGCGACCACGCGGACCAGGCGCCGGCGATCGTGCCGCTCTACCTGTCGTCCAAGGGCTACGCGGTCTTCTTCAACACCACCTTCGACACCGCGTTCAGCTTCGGCGGCGGCGGCGGGTACGAGTTCTCCGCCGACGGCCACGGCACGACGGGCGCCCAGCCGCAGATCGACTACTTCGTCATCGAGGGCCCGGAGTTCGCGAAGCTGCTCGACCGCTACACCCGCCTGACCGGTCGGCCGCGCTTCCCGCGGATCGGCGTGTTCGGCTTGCAGCTGTCGGACAAGAACTTCCCCGGTGTGAGCGACCAGAACTGGTGGACGACCAGGATCACCGCGCTGCGGAACGCGGGTTTCCCCTTCGACGTGCAGGTGCACGACAACCGCTGGCGGGCGGGCTCCGGGAACTGGAGCGGGTCCTGGTTCGAGTTCAGCCCGGTGCGGTGGCCAGATCCCGCGGGCTTCAAGAAGTGGGCCGACGAGAACGGCGTGCTCACCACGCTGGACTACAACCGCAACAACTCCAACGAGATGGCGGGCTGGCTGGCCGGTCCCCCGCCGGGCTACAGCTTCGCCGCGGCCGACCTGACCGGCGTCAGCGACAGCGACGCCGTCCCGGACTGGAGCAACCCGGCGACCCGCGCTTGGCTCTGGCGCGTCTTCTGGACCAAGGCGCTCGACCCCGCCCTCGGCTTCCCCGGCGACGCGCTGTGGATCGACGAGCCCGACGAGATGGGCCCCATCCCGTACAACGCGCTCGCCGCCAACGGCCAGCGCTGGTCGGAACTGCGCAACGCGTTCTTCTACCACTGCCACAAGGGAATCGGCCAGGAGGGCTGGGACCGGGCCGTCGGCACCACCCGGCGCCCGTCGACCTTCACCCGCGGCGCCACCGCGGGCCAGCAGCGCCACGGCCACCTCTGGACCGGCGACATCGACTCGACCTACGCGGAGATGCGGGAGCAGATCCGGGGGATGCAGAACTCGGGCCTCGGCGGCTTCCCGTACTCCAACATCGACGCGGGCGGCTTCTTCGGCGGCGTGCTCTCCGGCGCCTTCTACCGCAACTGGGTCGCGGCCTGGGCGAGCACGTCACCGATCTGGCGGCCGCACTCGACGGGCGACACCGCGGCGCTGGGCACGGCCGCGTCCCGCTGGCCCATCGACCAGGGCGCCGCGGAGCGGGCCGATTTCCTGAAGTACAGCAAGGTCCGCTACACGTCGATGCCCTACGTCTACACCATCGCCCACGCCGCCCACGCGACCGGCATGCCGATGGCCAGGGCGATGGTGGTCGACCACCAGCACAACGCCAACGCCTATTCCCACGACCTCCAGTACATGTGGGGGCCGTCGATCGTCGTCATGCCCGTCACCACCGACGTGGACGGGGCGGTCCAGAACGTGTGGCTGCCCGCCGGGGAGACCTGGTACAACTTCTGGTCCGACGCCAGGAGCACGGGCTCGGACACCGCCGACAAGGCCTACGCCACGAGGACCGGCGAGATCATCATGTACGTCAAGGCGGGCAGCGTCCTGCCGCGGTACAAGTATGCGCAGAGCACCGCGTTCCTGGACAAGGCGCAGCTGGAGATGGACGTCTACTCCGGCAAGGACGGCTCGTTCACCGTCTACGAGGACGACGGCGTGACCGAGGAGTTCCGCGTCGGCTCCGCGGCGTCGACCACGGAACTGACCTACACCGACTCGGCGAGGCGGGTGGTGATCGGCCACCCGGTGGGCACCTACCGGGGCGCGCCGACCGCACGCCGCTACGTCGTCCGGTTCCGCGGTCTGACCGCACCCGTGGGGATGCGCGTCGGCGGCGGCGCCCCGCTGCCCGCGTTCACCGGTGAGTCGGCGGCCGTGCTCAACGGCGGCGGCCAGGTCTGGGACCCCGCGAGGAAGATCCTCTCGGTGGTGACGCCCGTGATCGCCGTGGTGACCGGCGGCGGCGTCGCGGCGACCGTGGAACCGAGCGGGGCGGCGTTCCCCGTCCCGTCGGACAGGACCGTCCACGAGGCCGAGGACGCCACCCTCGGCGGCGCGGTGATCGACTCGCGGCACGCGGGCTACACCGGCGGCGGCTACGTCGACTGCTCCAACGCCAGCGGCGACTTCGTCGAGTGGGCGGTGACCGTGCCCGCGGCCGGAACCCGCGCGCTCGGCTTCCGCTACGCCAACGGCGCGGCGACCGACCGGCCGTTGGCGATCTCGGTCGACGGCACGGCCGTCGGCACGCTGTCCTTCCCCTCCACCGGATCGTGGACGACCTGGGGAACCGCCCGCCTCACCGCCGCGCTCCCCGCCGGGAACCCGGTGAGGATCCGCGCCACCACCACCGGGTCCAACGGCGCGAACCTGGACAGCCTGATCATCGGGTGAACCACGCCCCGTCCGGCGCCCGATCACCCGCCGGTGATCAGGCGCCGGACGGGGCCGCGCCCACCACCGCGTCGCTCCGCAGTCCTTGACGCCGTGCCCGCCGGCAGGCAGCCGACCACCGTCAGCGCGGGCACGAGCAGGTGCACCGGCAGGATCCGGAAAGCGCGGCGCAGGCAGAACTCCGGCAACGACACCCGTCCGGTGCGCTGGTGTTCGCGCAGCAGCAGCGTGGTGATCGGGAAGCCGGAGAGCACGAAGAACAGGTGCGCGCCGATCCACCCCTGGAGGACGTCCGGCCCGCCGGAGTGGAACAGCGCGACCAACTGCCGCGGCCACCGCGCGCAGGCCGTCCAGGCCCGGAAAGCGCCGTGCGGCAAGGAATTCGGCGTGGGTGGGTGTTCGCGTGCCGCCCACCACCGGCAGCGCGCGTCCCGGTCGTGTCCGGGTCATGTCATGGTTTCGCCACAGACCGCGCCGACCCCGGTTCGCGGTCCGGATCCGCCCCCATACTCGCCACCGTGGCCAAAGTACTGCTGGTAGAAGACGACCGGGCCGTCCGGAACAGCCTGGAGTTCGCACTGCGCCGCCAAGGCCATGTGATGGCTTCGGCCGCCAACGGCGAAGACGGGTTGGCGCTGCTGCGGGAGGCGCCGCCGGACATCGTGGTCCTCGACCTGGTGCTGCCGGGGATCGACGGGTTCGAGGTCTGCCGGAGGGTGCGCGCGCTGGGTGACGTCCCGGTGGTCGTGCTCACCGCTCGCGGCGACGACTTCGAC
The DNA here is from genome assembly GCF_032460545.1 of Umezawaea sp. Da 62-37. GTDB lineage: Bacteria > Actinomycetota > Actinomycetes > Mycobacteriales > Pseudonocardiaceae > Umezawaea. The sequence goes on along the minus strand of NZ_CP135965.1, from coordinate 10,457,251 downwards.
GTGGTCGGCGGCCTGGAAGCGGGCGCGGACGACTACGTGGTCAAGCCGGTCGAGCCGAGGGTCCTGGACGCCCGGCTGCGCGCCGTGCTCCGGCGCGGCGGGCGCGACACGACCAGGAGCGTGACGACCTTCGGCGACCTGGTGGTCGACCGGGCGGCGTTGACCGTGCGCAAGGGCGGCGTCCGGATCGGTCTGACGCCGACCGGGCTGCGGCTGCTGCTGGAGCTGTCCGGGTCGCCGGGGCAGGTGCTGTCGAGGGACCAGCTGCTGCGGTCGGTGTGGGAGCACGACCACCTCGGCGACTCGCGGCTGGTCGACGCCTGCGTCCAGCGGTTGAGGCTCAAGATCGAGGACACCCCGTCCGCGCCGGTGTTCGTGCGGACCGTCCGCGGCTTCGGCTACCGGTTCGGTCCGGTGTGAGGGCGCTCGGGTTGCGTTCGCGGTTGGTGGCCGCGTTCGTGGTGGTGGCGGTCCTCACCGCGTCGGGTGTGGCCCTGGCGGGCTACCTGATGACGCGCGCCCTCGTGTTCCAGAGCGCGGAGATCGCGCTGACCGGGGATCTGCGGGTCGACCTGTTCCGGCAGACCGCGCCCGACCACCCGCCGAACCAGGCCGAGCTGACCGAGCTGGCGGACCGGGAGGGTCGCCCGTACGCCTTCGTCGGGACCGGGTTGCGGAGCACGACGGCGAGGATTTCCGGCTACGAGGTGTACCGGGCCCAAAGCCTGGCGGCGCAGCGGGGTGTCCTCGACCGGCTGCCCGCGCTCGCGTGGATGGCGCTGCTGCTCGCGCTGGTGCCCCCGGTCCTGCTGGCGCTCCTCGCCGCGCGCGGTGTGCTGCGCCCGGTCCGGGACCTGCGGGCGGCCGCTCTCCGGGTCACCGACGGCCACCTCGACACCCGGTTGGCCGTGCGCGGCTCGGACGAGCTGACGGACCTGGCGCGGTCGTTCAACACCATGACCGCCGAACTCGAGCGGAACGTGGCCGAGCTGCGCCGGATGGAGGAGAACGCGCGCAGGTTCGTCGCCGACGTCTCCCACGAGCTGCGCACCCCGCTGACCGCCATGACGGCTGTCGCCGAGGTCCTGGACGACGAGGCGCTGGCGCTGACCGGGGACGTCGCGATCGCCGCCGGGATGGTCAGCGGCGAGACGCGCAGACTGCGGCGGCTGGTCGAGGACCTGGTCGAGATCTCCAGGTTCGACGCCGGGGTGGTCGCGCTGCGACCGGAGGCGGTGGACGTCGGCGGGATGGTGGCCTCGACGTTGCAAGCCCGCGGCTGGACAGGCCGGGTCGACACCGACCTGCCCGACGACGTCGTGTCCGAAGTGGACCGCCGCAGGCTCGACGTGGTGGTGGCGAACCTCGTCGGCAACGCCCTCCAGCACGGCGCGGCCCCGGTGACCGTCGAACTGGCGTCGTCGGCCTCCGAGGTGGTCATCACGGTGACCGATTCCGGCCCCGGCCTGCCCGACGAGGTGCTGCCGCACGTGTTCGAACGCTTCTACAAGGCCGACTCGGCGCGGGCCCGGTCGGAGGGCAGCGGATTGGGACTGGCCATCGCCTGGGAGAACGCGCACCTGCACGGCGGATCGCTGACGGCCGACAACTCCCCCGCCGGCGGCGCCCGCTTCGTGGTCCGGCTTCCGCGGGAGCGCCCATGACAAGCCCTTCAGCCCCACCGCTTCCGGGAGCGGTGGGGCTGAAGGGCTTTGGTCCGGTGGGCCTGCCGGTCGGCTGGGAGCGGTGGTGCTACCTCGGCGCCTGGAAGCCCCCGATCCTCCGCTCGAGCAGTTCGGCCAGCCGCAGCGGGGTTCGATCCTCGAACATCGGGCCGATGAGCTGCACCCCCACCGGCAGGCCATCCGGGGACAGGCCCGTCGGGATGGCGGTGGCGGGCAGGCCGGGCATGGTGGCCAGACCCGCCCAGACGAGCTGGTCGAAGTACGGGTACCCGACGCCGTCGATGTCGATCCGGCGCCCCAGCAGATCGGGGTGGTGGTCGTGCGGGAACGCGGGAGTCGGCGTGATCGGGCACACCACGGCGTCGAACTCGACGAAGAGCTGCCGCCAGCCGTGGCGGTGGAGTTCGCGGCGGTGGTCGGCCGCGATCCAGTCGCGGTGGCTGAACACCATCCCCCGCAGCCGCGCCGCGTCCAGGCTCCGGTCGTCCGCGCCCAGTGCGGCGGCGCGGGTCCGCAGCCGCTCGTAGGCCTCAACGGGAAAACGCGCGACGGAGCCCGAGAACAGCAACTGCGTGTAGAGCGTCCCGGCTTCGGCCAGATCGGGCAGCAGCGGGCTGTGCCGTTCCACGCGGGCGCCGCCGTCGACGAGCGCGTCGGCCACCCGGTTCACGCCCGCCCGCACGGCAGACCCAGTCGGGATCAGCGGATGCTCCTCGACGACCAGGACCCGGAAGTCGCCCAACCGCCGGTGGCGTGCGGGCGGCAGGGCCAGGGTGTGCGCTTTGCCCAGCGTCAGCGGGTCCGGCCCGGCCATGACGTCGAGCAGGAGCGCGAGATCGCGGGCGGTGCGCGCCATCGGGCCGACGACGGCGAGGTCGAGGTCGACCGGCAGCGCCTGCGTGGTCGGCGCGACCATGCCGCGGGTCGCCACCAGCCCGAGTGACGGCTTGTGCGCGTGGACGCCGCAGAAGTGCGCGGGGGTGCGCAGCGAACCGGCGAGGTCGGAGCCGATGGACAGCGCGCCGAATCCGGACGCCAGCGCCGCCGCCGATCCGCCGGAGGAGCCACCCGACGTGCGAGCGCGGTCCCACGGGTTGTTGGTCGTGCCGTGGATCTCGTTGAAGCTCTGGATGTCCTGCAACCCCAGGGGCACGTTGGTCTTGCCCAGCACCACCGCGCCCGCCGCCTTGAGCCGCGACACCTGCACCGCGTCCTCCGCGGGCACGTGGTCCCGGTGCTCCGGCATGCCCCAGGTCGTGGGCAGCCCGGCGACGTCGTAGGACTCCTTGACCGTCACCGGAACACCGAGCAGCGGCCGATCCTCGCCACGCGCACGCGCCTCGTCGGCACCGCGCGCCGCGGCCCGCGCGCGGTCGAAGTCCCGCACGCAGATCGCGTTGATCACCTTGTCGTCCCGCTCGATGCGGGCGATCGCCTCTTCGGTCAGTTCCACCGAGGTCACTTCACCGGCGCGCAAAGCGGCCACGAGTTCCTCGGCCGACTGGAAGTTCCACTCCATGAAATCGACCGTATCGCCCCTTGGGGGGAGCCATAAAACGCCGATTCGCGCAACGGATCGGACCCCTCAACTCGTCATGTCGCCGTCCCGCCGCGGGGCTGCGGCATCACCGACCACAGTGGACAGTCCCGGAGCCATCTCCGGTCGGACCACGTGCAGCAGCTCACGGAGGTCGCGGTTCATCGCGGCGACCGCCCGCGCGGCCGCGTCCGACAGCGTGGTCATCCCGAAGAACCCGTGCACCAGGCCGTCGAAGCAGTGCGCGGAGACCGGCACACCCGCCGCTTCCAGCCCGGCGGCGTAGGCCAGGACCTCGTCGCGCAGCAGGTCGTACTGGCCGACGCCGATCACCGCGGGCGCGAGGTCCCGGTGCGGTTCGGCGAGGACCACCGACGCACGGGGGTCGGAACGGCTCCCGGAGCCGAGGTAGTGGTCGGAGAACCACCGCTCCATCGTGGCCGTCAGGTAGTACCCCTCCGCGTTTTCGACGCGGGAGGGGTACGGGTGGTCGGAGAAGTCGGTCTTGGGGTAGGCGAGCATCTGCGCGGCCAACCGGATCGACGACCCGGCCAGGGCCGACGCGACGGCGGCGGCCAGGTTGCCGCCCGCGCTGTCGCCCGCCACGGCGAGACGCGCGGGGTCGGCCCCCAGCCGGGAGATGCCGGCCGCCGCCCACCGCGTCGCGGCGAGGGCGTCCAGCAACGGCTCGGGGAAGCGCGCCTCCGGGGCGAGGCGGTACTCCACCGACATGACGACGGCGTCCACGTCGCGGCAGATCAGCCGGCAGTGGTCGTCGTGGGAGTCGAGGTCGCCGATCACGAAGCCACCGCCGTGGAAGTACACGACCGTGGGAACGGGGTTCGCGACCACCGGACGGTAGATCCGGACGGCGAGATCCCCTGCCGGGCCGGGGATGCTCGTGTCCTCGGTGCCCGCGACCCCGATCGGGGCAGCAGGGCCCCGGCGGGCGCGGGCGTGCGCCCTGGCGGACTCCGGCGTGCCGCTGCCCAGCGCCGAGGCGCCCGCGGCTTCCAGCGCGCGGAGCACGACCGCCGTGGACGGGTCGAGTGGCATGGCGGAACCTTCCGGTCGGCGGTCGGGGCTACCGGTCGAGGTCGGCGATCAGGGCGGCGAAGATCGTCGGGACGCGCCGGTCCAGCGGCGAGCGGCTGGTGTCGCAGGTGAAGGCCGCGGCCAACCCCCGCGACGGGTCGGCCCACGCGGCGGAACCGCCGAAACCGGTGTGGCCGAAGGCGCCGGGCACCATGCCCGCCCCGCGCGCCCGCATCCCGTGGTAGCCCAACCGCCAGTCCATGGCGAGGTGGAGCGTGCCGTCCCGCCGGGTGCTCTGCACGGTGGTCGCCCGTTCCACCACCGCCCGGTCGAGGATCCCGCGCCCGTTCAGGGTGCCGCCGCCTGCCAACATCGCGTACACGGCCGCGAGCGCCCGCGCCGTGAAGAACCCGCCGATCGCGGGGACGGGGACGTCCATCGCCCGCGGGTCGCGGGTCAGCTCCTTGGAGCGGGCGGGGAGGGTGCCGGTCGGCAGCGGTCCGAACCGGAAGCGGGTGGGTGCCACGCGGTGCCGCCGCTCCGGTGGGCAGCCGATGAACAGCCCGTCCTCCACGCCGAGCGGGACGCCCAGGGCGTCGGTGACGTACCGGGCGATGGGGCGGCCGGACGCCCGCCGCACCAGTTCGCCGGTGAGCCAGCCGTAGGTGAGGGCGTGGTAGCCGTTGGCGCTGCCCGGCTCGTAGGCGGGCGCCTGCGCTTCGAGCGCGCGGACCTGGTGGTCGTAGTCGAAGACCTCGTCCAGCGATGCCGTCCGCTTCCGCATCTTCTGCAGTCCGGCGGAGTGGCCGAGCACGTGGCGGACGAGCACACCCGCTTTCCCCGCGCGGGCGAATTCTGGCCAGTACCGGGCGACGGGGGCGTCCACGTCGAGGAGCCCGTCGTCGACCAGCGCGTGCACCGCCGTGGCCATGACGCCCTTGGTGGTGCTCTGGCACATCACCAGCGTGTCCGCCGTCCACGGCCGGTCGTGGGCGTCCGAGCCGCCGTGCAGGTCGACGGCGACCTCCCCGTCGTGGTGGACGACCAGGCTCGCCCCGCCGCCGGAGCGGTCCAGCAGGTCGTGGAAGGCGTGGGTGGTCCTCGTGAAGTCAGGCATGGCGTCCCCGATCGTTCGACCGATCGGGCCGAGGCCCGTTCGCGATGCGCCAGTTGTAACGTTTGTTACAGGCAAGGTCAAGGGTCGGGTCGACATCGTCAGCGAAAAAATGCTGTGGTGCAATGGTTCTGTTTTCCAAGCCGATCGCGGTTGGGACGACCGTTACAGGAGGCTGAAGTGCCGAAGTCGACGGCGCGGTCCGAGCAGGCAGGTCGCGTCGACCTCGCGCTGCTGCCCGAGCGCGCACTCCCGCCCGGCGCCCACGGCCGTCTGCTGTGCACCGCCGTGGAGCTGTTCGCGGCCCGCGGCTACCACGGGGTCTCGGTGCGGGACCTGGCCGCGGCCATGGACGTCAAGGCGAGTTCGGTCTACGCCCACTACCCGTCCAAGGAGGAGCTGTTCCACCGCGTGGTCTCGGTGGCCAACGAGGAGATCGCCCACCGGCTGCGCGACGCCCTGCTGGCGGCCGATCCGCACCCGGCCAGGACGCTGGCCGACGTCATCGGCGCCTACGTCACCTTCCACGCCGACTACCCGTTGCTGGCCACCGTGGGGCACAACGACCTGCACGTGCTGTCGGGCCCGTCGCTGCACAAGGTCAGCCAGCTGCGCAAGCAGGCGGTCGAACTGGTCCTCTCGATCGTCGAGCGCGGCAACGCCACCGGCGACTTCGCCTGCGACAAGCCGCACCTCGCCGTCGCCGCGATCGCCGGGATGGGCATCCGGGTGGCGTCCTGGTACCGGGCGCCCGACCGGTCGTGGGACCGGCCCGCCGACGGTTACGCCGAGGTCATGGCCGACGTCATGCCCGCCTACACCGCCCGGGAACTGGCCGACGAGTACACCCGCTACGTGCTGGCCCTCGTCGGCCACCGCGACCGGGACACGTCGTGACCCGACGGCGCGGGTCAGGGCCTCCGCCACGGCATCAGCCACCGGGTCGGTGCCGACGTGACCGGGTCCGGCAGCGCGCCGGTGGTGCTCACCGGGGTTCGCCCCGCACCGCCCTGCCGGGGAACGCCGTCGTGTCGAGCACGCCGTCGCGCACCACCGGGGTGCCGCCCACCACGAGGTGCCGGACCCCGGTCGAGGGGCGCGTCGAGTCGAAGTAGGTGGCGTTGTCGGTGATCGACCCCGGCTCCAGCACGACGACGTCGGCGTCCGAGCCCGGCGCGAGCCTCCCCTTCGACCGCATCGCGGGCGCCACGTCGTCCAGAACCCTGGCCGGGAGGTAGGAGCACCGGCGGAACGCCTCCGACCACGTCCAGGTCGCCGTCTCGCGGACCATGAGGCGCAACGACTTCGCGAACGTGCCCGCCGTCCTCGGATGCGTGCTCCCACCCGCGGGCAGGGGCCACGCACGGCTCTCGCTGGTCCCGTCGGGCCACACCACCGGCATCGCGTCGCTGGCCACGATCGAGTCGGGGAACGCCAACGAGTGCAGCAGCAGCTCCCGGTCGACTACCTTCTCCTCGTCCAGGTACTCCAGGACGCACGCCGCCCCCGGATCGGTGGCGCGCAGCTCCCGCAGCCTCGCCTCGTCGGCGACCCGCTCGCCGGTCCGCAGGATCGTGATGTTCGCCGGGGTCATGCCCCACCTCGCGAGCCGCTCCGGTTCGGGGAAGTACGCGCCGATCCCGGTGCTGCCCGCACCGTAGGGGTAGGCCTCCACCGTCACCCGCGACCCGCCCGCCCGCGCCCGGTCCAGCGTCGCCAGCACCCGGTCCACGTGCCGCCGGGAGGTGCTGTTCACGTGGCAGTGGTGCATCGCGGCCCCCGTCTCGGCCGCCACCACCGCGATCTCCTCGGACCCGTCGACCGGGATCGACGGGTCCGCCTCCACGATCTCCCGCACGTGGGTGAACGTGGGCACGCCCGCGCGCGCGGCCAACCGGGCCACCGCGAGGAACTCCGCCGGATCCGAGTACGGGGCGTACCCCATCAGCACCCCGATGCCCAACCCGCCGTCGGCCAGTTCCTCCTCCAGCACACCCAGCCACCGGCCCAACTGCTCCGGTGTGGACGTCGCCTGCCACGCGGGCACCCCGAGGACGGACAGCATCCCGCCACGGCTCGCGTCGGGCTCGATCCCCGCCAGCACCCGCGCCCGCGCACCGGTCCACGACGCCGAGAACCCGTAGTTCAACGGACGCCCCTCCGCCGCCGCGTCGGCGTACCCGCGCCGCAACGGCATGAGCCCCGCCTCCAGGTCCAGGGCCGTCGTGACACCGTCCAACGCCTGCAACCGGTGCCCCGCCACGGAGTGCACGTGGCTGTGCAGGTCCACGAACCCCGGCCCGACCACGAGCCCCGCCACGTCGATCTCGGTCGCGCCCTCGACCGGCCCGATCGCGTCACCGACCGCCTCGACGCGACCGTCCCTGATGTGCACGTCCGCGACCGCGTCATGACCGGACCCCGGATCCACGACCCGACCACGACGGAAGACGACATCGGCCATGCGCCCTTGCCCCTCTCGGACTCGCCGCCCGCGAAGCACACCGCGACCGGGCCTGGAAGTCGGACACTAGTGCTCACCGAAGCCGCCGATCGCGTGCCACTCGGCGGCACGCCGATGCCTGCGCCGCGCCGACCTGTTCTCCCGCACGCCCACGGGCGTCGGCCGAGCTACCGCGCTAGCCGCTTCCCCGGCGACCGGCACTTCCAAGCTCTCCACCCGGCTTGATTTCATTCAACACTGAAGCCTCCGAGAACACCACGAAGACCTGACCCGCCGAACGCCCCACGACGAACGCCGCTACCGCTCGGCGGCCCCGACCCGCAAGCTCGAGAGGGCTTTCCCAATCCCTGCGGAGGCAGCCTTGTTCTCGAAGAAGACCACCCTGTCGCTGGCGAGCGCCCTGCTGCTCGCCGGAACCCTGCTCAGTCCGCCCGCGGCGACGGCGGCGCCCGCCGTGCTCGCGGCCCCGGACATCCCGGTGGCCGCCGTCCAAGCGCGTCTCGACGACCTCCAGGCGATCGCGACGGCCAACAGCGGCAACCGGGCGCACGGCAGGCCCGGCCACCGCGCGTCGGTCGACTACGTGAAGGCCCAGCTGGACGCGGCCGGGTTCCAGACGTCCTTGCAGCAGTTCACGTCCAGCGGCGCGACCGGGTGGAACCTGATCGCCGACTGGCCCGGCGGCGACCCGGACAGCGTCCTGATGGTCGGCGGTCACCTGGACAGCGTCACGGCCGGTCCGGGCATCAACGACAACGGCACCGGGTCCTCCGGCATCCTGGAGGTCGCGCTCACCGTTGCCGCGCAGCAGTTCCAGCCGCAGCGGCACCTGCGGTTCGGCTGGTGGGGCGCCGAGGAGCTCGGGCTGATCGGGTCCACGTTCTACGTGAACTCGTTGGCCGCGGCCGAGAAGGCGAAGATCAAGACCTACCTGAACTTCGACATGACCGGCTCGCCGAACCCCGGCTACTTCGTCTACGCGGGGGCCAGCCAGCCCGCGGGCTCCGTGGCCGTGCAGCAGATGCTGGTCGACTACTACACGTCGATCGGCGTCCAGACCGAGCTGACCGAGGTCGGCGGCCGTTCCGACCACGCCGCGTTCGCCCGCGCGGGGATCGCCACCGGCGGCACGTTCTCCGGTGCCGAGGTCGTCAAGACGGCGGCGCAGGCCGCGAAGTGGGGCGGCACCTCGGGTGTCGCGTTCGACCGCTGCTACCACCGCTCGTGCGACACGACGGCGAACATCGACGTCCCGGCGCTGGACCGCAACACCGACGCCATCGCCCACGCCCTGTGGACGCTCGCCCAGGTGCAGACCCCGCCGCCCGGCCCGAAGTTCGAGAACACCGCCGACGTGGCGATCCCCGACCTGAGCACGGTCGAGAGCCCGATCACCGTCTCCGGCGTCACGGGCAACGCCCCGGCCACCCTGGCCGTCGGCGTCGACATCACCCACACCTACCGCGGCGACCTGGTGATCGACCTGGTCGCGCCGGACGGCACCGCGTTCCGGGTCAAGACGTCCGGCAGCGACAGCGCGGACGACGTGGTCGCGACCTACCCGGTCGATGCCTCGGGCGAGGTCGCCAACGGCGTCTGGAAGCTCCGCGTCCGGGACGTCGCCGCGCAGGACACCGGCCGGATCAACGGCTGGTCGCTCCAGTTCTGACGCGACGACCGCACCGACACCCCGGCGGTGGCAGGGCCGACAGCCCTGCCACCGCCGGGGTGGACGACGCGGATCAGATGTTCTGGTTCGCGAAGCCCTTGGTCGCGATCTTCGACAACATGGCCTGCCACACCGCGGTGCTGGTGTGCGGGTCGCCCGTCACGGCCAGCGCGGTCTTGAGGCCGTTGAACGCGGTCTGCGTGTTCGGGCCCCAGATGCCGTCGACCGCGAGGCCCGAGGCGCGGAAGTTGTTGCAGGTGGCCTGCACGAACTTGGTGTCGGCCTCGGAGTCCTTGAGCACCCGGACCGGCATGCCGCCGAAGTCGGAGTGGATGTGGTCGTGGTGGTCGGCGTTGTAGAAGCCGTCGAGCACGTAGCGGAACCGGCGGCGGCACACGGCTTCCGTCGCGAAGTAGCGCTTGCGGGTCGCGGCGGTGGTCGAGGCGTGGGCCTGGTCGAGCGGCGAGATGGTGTTGCCGCCGGACCAGCGCACGTGGTCGAGGTCCATCGCGGTGCCCGCGCCGTGCTGGCCCGCCTTGTCCACGTAGAAGCCCGCGGAGACGATGTAGCTGATCGAGCCGTAGGCCGCCGACAGGGTCCGCAGGTCGCGGATCCAGGCGACGAGCGCGTCGTAGAACGGGGCGGTGACCTGCCAGTTGCGGGCGGTGGTGTTGCCGCGGTCGGAACGCCAGTAGTAGACGGGCGTGCCGTCGATCTTCTGGAACGTCATCATCGCCAGCGCGCCGACACCCGGCGCGAACTCGGACTCGCTGTGCTGGTCGTCGATCTTGGGATCGGCGCCCGCCAGCCCCGGCGCGATGACCGACAGGCCCGCGAGACCGGCCACGGCCGCCGCGCCCGTGACGAAGCCGCGCCTGGAAAGATTGTTCTCGAACACCCCAGTGACTCCTCTGTGTCCTTGGCCGGCGGGGGCAGGGGTAAGACCTGCCTCGTCAACCGGCGCGAGGGAGTCTAGGGATCTTGTTCAGCCCGCGGAACCGTGCTTGACCTGGTGTTTTCCTTTTCCTTTACCGGCTGGGCTCCCCTGTTCCGGACTCGCTCCTCCGGTACTACGATGGCGGTGCACTGCGGCGTGGCGGCAGGCGTCCGGTCACGGCGGTCCACTCGGAATCCGCTCGTGGGCCGGTCACCTGACGACACGGACGTGTGAACCGCAGTCGACGTGGGGGTGGAGCCGGTGGCATCGGCGAAGAAGGCCGTGTCCCGTACGGGCCGGACGACGTGGTGTCCACCCGCGAGGCGGCGGTGACCACGACCGGAGTCCGGGAGCGCCAGGTCGGGGACGTGGGGCTGGGCGGCCACGCGTGCCTGTCGTTCGCCGACGACGCGGAGCAGCGCAGGGTCGTCACCGAGTACCTGTCGGCGGGTGTGGCGGACGGGCACAGGGTGCTGCACTTCGCCGACCGGCAGGCGCCCGCGACCGTGCTCGGCTGGCTGGAGGCCGCCGGGGTCGACACCGGTTCGGCGGTGGCCCGAGGGCAGTTGAGCGTGGTGACCGCCGACGAGTCGTACCTCGCCTCCGGCCGGTTCAGCAGCAGTGCCATGGTCGACGCGCTGCGGCGCGAGGTCGACGCGGGCGTGGCGGCCGGTTTCGGCGGCCTCCGCGTCTGCGGGGAGATGAGCTGGGCGCTGCGGGGAATTCCCGGCGCCGAGGAACTGGACGAGTACGAACGCGCCGTCGACGCGGTGTTCCGGGAGGGGCGGGCGTCGGCGATCTGCCAGTACGACGCGCGCCTGTTCCCCCCTGACCGGCTGGACGCGCTCGACCGGTGCCACCGGCTGTCGGTGGAACAGCCGCCGCTGCACAGCAGCGCGCTGCTCAGGCTCGTTCCGGCCGTCCGGTCCGGACGGCACTGCCTGCGGGTGATCGGGATGGTCGACAACCGCACGCTGCGGCACTTCACAGCGGCACTGGGCACGGCTCGCGACTGGCCGGGGGACATCGTGGTGGACATGAGCGCGTTGAGGTTCATCGACGTCGCGGGCCTGCGCGACCTGGCGGACACCGCCGCCCACCTGGGGGGTGGGCGCAGGCTGCGGATCGAGCACCTGGCGCCCGCGCTGTGCCACGTGGTCCGACTGGTCGGCTGGGACCGCGCTCCCGGCCTGACCCTGGTCGCGGACGGAGCGACGACGTGACAAGTGCCCAGCGCACACGACGGCTGGACCACCAGGGTCTGGTGTACGGCACCGACGAGCAGTTCCTGGCGGGCACCGCGCCGTTCTGCCGGGAAGGCCTCGACCGGGACGACGTCGTCCTGGCCGTGACCACGACCGCCAACATCGGCCACCTCCGCGACAGCCTCGGCGCCGACGCCCACCGGGTCGAGTTCGTCGACTCGACCGCCTGGTACGACGCTCCCGGCCGGACCCTCGCGGCGTACCACCGCTACGTGGACGAGCGCTCGGACGGGCGGCGGCGGATCCGCATCGTCGGCGAGCCGGTGTGGCACGGCCGCGACGTCCTGGAGACCGCGGAGTGGACGCGGTACGAGTCGATCATCAACCTGGCCTTCGCCGACTCCGCCGCCTGGATCGTCTGCCCCTACGACACCAGAGCGGTGCCGGCCGCGGTCGTGGACGACGTCCGCCGCACCCACCCGGACGTGGTGACCGGGCCGCTCGCCGAACCCAGTCCGGCGTTCGTGGCCCCCGGCCTGTTCGACAGCGGGGACCACCGGTCAACGGACACCGGGCGGGACCCCGGTACCGTCCTGCGGTTCGCGGGGGACCTGGCGGCGGTGCGCGGTTTCGCCGAGACCACCGCCGCGGCGCTGGGGATGTCGCCCACCAGGATCGACGGTTTCGTCATCGCGGTCAACGAGGTCGCCACCAACACCGTCCAGCACGGCGGAGGCAGCGGGCGGATCGCCCTCCGGCGCGCGGGGGACCGGGTTGTCTGCGACATCACCGACCACGGCGCCGACCCCACCGTCGACTGGTACGCCGGTTACCTGCCACCCGATCCGGCGCACCCCCGCGGCCACGGCCTGTGGGTGGCGCGCCAGCTCTGCGACCTCCTCCAGATCCACGCCTCCGCCGACGGCACCGCGGTCCGCCTCCACCACCGCGTCACCTGACCCTCCGCACCGCACGTTCACGGAACTCAGTCGGCGGATCCGGGGCGGGCCATGAACTTGTGGATCACGGCCTTCACGGTGTCGGGCAGCACCGCGTTGGCCACTCCGCTCGCCTTCGTCGACACCGAGCCCGCGACGACCTTCCCGTCGCCCGCCTCCATCGCCTTCAGGCCCTGTCCGGCCACCTGAGCCGGGTCGTCCTTGCCCGACGTGCCGACCGCCGTGTCGTCCATGTCCGCGCGGTGGAAGAAGTCGGTCTCGGTGGGACCGGGCATCAGCGCGGTGACGGTGACACCGGAATCGCGCAACTCCTCGGCCACGGCCTCGGTGAACGACTGGAGGAACGACTTCGACGCGTTGTAGACGGCCTGGTAGGTCCCCGGCATCGTCGAGGCGATCGACGAGGTCACCAGCACCCGCCCCTCCTTGCGCGCGGCCATGTCGGTGAGCACCAGCTTGGCCAGCCGCACGGTCGAGATGACGTTCAGCTCGATGATCCCGATCTCGTCGTCCACGTCGATGTCGAGGAACGCGCCCCCGCGCCCGACGCCCGCGTTGAGCGCGGCGACCTCCAGCGGACGACCGGTGGCCCGCACCGCGTCGTGGAGGCGGGCCACACCGGCCGCGGTGCGCAGGTCGGCGCGAACCGGCAGCACCGAGGCGTCGCTCCCGGCGTCGAGCGCCGCGGCGGCGCGGTCGAGCCGCTCGTCCTCGGCGTTGACCACCAGGTCGTAGCCGTTCTCGGCGAGCTGCTTGGCCAGTTCCAGACCGATGCCGCTGGACGCGCCGGTCACCAGGGCGAGGGGACGAGTCGTCGAAGGTGTCATGAGCTGCGGATACCCCGCGGATCGAGGTCCATGCCCGGCGTCACCGCATCAGGGCCCCGACCGGCCGCGCGGCTCACGCGACGGCTCGGGTCTTCACCTCGACCGGACCGGTGACGGGCGCGGTGTAGCCCAGCTTCCCCTTCGTGGCGACGATGACGATGACGCTCAGCGTGCCGAGGCCGAGCACGGGGCCCCAGAGCAGGGTGTCGTCGGTGCCGGGGAAGAACTCGGAGAAGGCGACGGACTGGAAGTTGTTGATCGAGCAGTGCAGCAGCATGACCAGCGGCAGGCTCTGACGCCCCTTGTTGTAGACCAGGGTGATCAGGAAGCTCATCTCCATCGCCATGATGGCGAACCGCACGACCGTCACCGGGGTCACGTCGGGGCCCGCCCACGGGGTGAGGAACAGGGGCAGGTGCCAGATGATCCACAGGACGCCGAGGACGAACGTCGCGACCATCGGCTGGTGGCGCTGCTGGAGGCGGCTCAGCGCGAAGTCGCGCCAGCCCGGCTCCTCGGCGAGCCCGGTGGTGAAGAACTGGAGCACCAGCATCGGCACGTAGACCGCCAGCACCATGATCGAGGGCACCCGGACGGCCTCCTCGCCGAACGCCGCCACCGTGCCGAGCAGGACCGCGATCGGGACGGCGAGCAGCGCGAACGCGTACCACGCGACACCGGCCCGGAACTGGAACAGCCGCCTGCGCCACCGCCGCAGCCCCTCGCGGCCCTCGGTGATCGCCGTGACCGTGAACGCGGCGGTCAGCGGGCCGAGGTACGCGCCGGGCAGGATGGCGGTGAGCTGGTTGCCCACCAGGAGGTCCGGGTAGCGGAAGTGCAGGACGCCGAACCCGTCGAGCGACAGGATGTAGGGCACCCAGACCAGCCAGCTGATGCCGTTGGCGAGGGTGAAGAACGTGATCAGCGGGAAGCGCTGGACCAGCGCCTGCCAGCGGTTGGAGGGGGCGCGGCCGGAGCCGTCGGTGTGGTTCGAGGTCATGCCCAAAGGCTAGGAATGGATCTTGTGGAAATCAGTGCAGGCAAGGGGCGTCCTCATGGTGGAGTCCGCTCTACCACCGCGGGCGACGAACCCGCGCCCGACGGAACCCGTCAGCGGCGGCCGGTGGCCAGGATGACGAGGAACTGACCGCCACCCGGCTCGACGGCGGCGGTCACGGGCAGGCCCGGCGCCAACCGGGAGAACCGGTCCACCAACCAGTCGGCCGCCTCCTGCGCGTCCTTCCTGGTCGGACAGCGGCCGACCATCTCGCGGCCGCCCTTGCGCTCCAGCCGCCCGGCGACGGTGATCAGCGGCGCGGGTTCGACCACGTGCAGGCGCTCCGGCCAGGCGATGACCACCTTGACCGCGCCCTTGCGGGTGTTGCACCCGCGGTGCGCGAGCCGTTCGGCCAGCTTGGCCTTCCGGTCGGTGGTCCGGCTGTCGACGCTGGGGCCCCGCGAGTCGTTCACCGACATGTCGGGGTCGACCGGCTCGTCGCACACCCAGCAGCGCCAGCCGTCGCGTTCGGCCACGTCGTCGAGGAGACTCACCCGCGCAAACTAGCCTGCCCGACCGCCGCCCCGCGCACCGCACCCCGGCGAGGTCCACCGGCACCCCGACGAACAGGTCAGAAGGCTTGCACCGCAACGGTTTCGCCAGGAGGCTGCGCCGACCGGGTCAGGTAGTCGGGGCCGATCGGGCCTCGGTGGTGATCGAGCCCGGCACGACGGACTCGCCGCAGCCCGCGCAGACGTGCCGGACGAGCAACTCCGCGCCGCACTCGTGCCGGAAGCCGACAGCCGGTTCGTCGACCACCCACCGGTCGCCCCACTGGTAGAGGGCCAGCAGGATCGGGATCAGCTCCTGGCGAGGAACTGCGCCCCATCCCGGGTCAGCTCGGCGGGTGGGGGCTGCGACTCGAACCCGACCCGGACGTCGAACTGGAGATGCGCGGGTCCTGGGCGATGCAGGGCATGCTGGCGAGCGCCGACCACGCGCTCCTGACGGCGATCGACGCCACGGTGGAACTGCGCGTCGACTCGGAGACCATGTGGCTCCACGCGGGCGACGACGGAGTGGACCTGCGCTTCGGCCCCGCCCCGCTGAAGCCCTCCCTGACGGTGGAGTGCGACGTCGACACCTTCGTGGCGCTGTGCGCGGGAAGCCCACCGGACACGGCCGTCGCGGACGGGACCTTGGCGCTGGACGGCGACCGCGCCGTGCTCGACCGCTTCCTCCGCGCCTTCACGTCGTCCTGACCCGGTGCCACGCCGGGGGTGTCGTGCAGCTCCCGACCGGCGATCACATGACGAGCAGGAGCTTGCCGAGGGTGAGCACGCGGTCCGGGTCGCCGGTCAGTCCGATCATGGTCGGCTCTGACCCGCCCGAGCGACGACGGGTCAGAGCCCCCGGACAACCCGTGCCGGGTTGCCCGCGGCGAACACGTGGTCCGGCAGGTCGCGGATGACCACGCTGCCCGCGCCGATCACCGTGTTGTGGCCGATGGTCACGCCAGGGCAGACGATCACGCCGCCGCCGAGCCAGGTGTTGTCGCCGATCGCGATCGGGGCGGGCCGTTCCCAGCCGGCACGACGTCGTTCGTGGTCCTCCACGGGATGCAGTGCGGTGAGCAACTGCGCTCGTGAGCCGATCCGGACGTCGTCGCCGATCGTGATCGGGGCGTCGTCCATGAAGATGGCGTCGTTGTTGACGAAGCTGCCGGCGCCGATGGTGATCAGCGAGCCGTAGCTGCACTGGAAACGCGGCAGGACGGACGCGCCGGGGCCGAACCCGGCGAGCAGGTCGTCCAGGATCCGGCGGCGTTCGAGGTCGTCGTCCGCACCGGTGGCGTTGAACCGGTCGAGCGTTCGCCAACAGCGCCGCCGTTCCTCGGCCAGATCGGGTTCGTCGAGGTACCAGTCGCCCCGCAGCATCCGATCCTTCTGCTCCCCCACGCCGCCGCCCCTTCCCAGTGGTGCTCCCGAATCCCGGTCCCGCGTGCGCGGTGCGCGTCAGCCGACGCGGTAGGCGGCGGCGCCGTTGTGCAGGAAGCGGGCGCGGCCGTGCTCGTCGGAGCCGATCAGGGACCAGACCTGGTGGCCGCTCGTCTTCGGTTCGGTGGCGATGACCGCGGTGTCGTGGAGGCGGACGACCTCGACGCGGTCCTCGGGTTTGCCGAGGGAGGACTCGGCGAACGCGGTGCGGGGGCGGCGGGTCAGGAACGCGCGGTCGTGCTCGGTGCTCAGGGTGACGTCGTACAGGGTGGTGCGGTAGGTGCCGCACACGCGGTCCGCGTCGATCGGGAGGGGGTCGGCGGGCGGCACGGGTGGTGGGGTCGTCTCGACGTCGGCGAGGTCCCGGAGCACTGTGCGGAGGACCTCGTGGGCCAGCGGATCGCCGCCGGCGCTGTTGGTCAGCACGGCCACCGCCACGCCCGCCGACGGCGCGACGCGCAGGAAGGCCTTCTGCCCCTTGGAGACGCCGGTGTGGCCCACGACCCCGTCGCGGTAGAGCATCCAGCCGAGACCCCACCCCAGGACGCCGCCGCCGAAGTCGGGGACGGAGTCGAGCTGGGGTTCGCGCAGCGTCGCGAGCCCGTGGACGGTGAGGTGCGGGCGGACGAACTCCAGCAGGTCGCGTGCGCTCATCGCGAGGTGCGAGCCGCTGGGCGCGGTGCAGTAGGAGGCCGCCCACTTCGTGGTGGGGACGAGCCCGCCGTCCGCGTGGACGTGGCCGACCGCGGCGCGGTGCAGGATCGCCTCGTCCGCCGTGGTGGAAACGGTGTCGAGACCCAGCGGTGTCGCCAGCCGCTCGCGGAGCACGTCGTGGAACGGCTTGTCGCGCAACACCTCCACCAGTCTGCCGAGCAGCACGAACCCGCTGTTGGAGTACGAGAAGACCGTGCCCGGTGGGAGGAGGTGGTCGGCGTCGGCGAGGGTGGCGACGAACCTGCCGATCGCGCCGTCGTCGCGGCCGGTGTCGGTGAAGTGGTTGCCGTCGACGCCGCCGGTGTGGGTGAGCAGGTGGCGGGCGGTCAGGGACGCCGTGGCGTCCGGGTCGCCGAGCCGAAAGCCCGGCAGGTACTCGCGAACGGGGTGGTCGAGGTCCAGCACACCGTCGTCCACCAGTTGCCGGATCAGCGTGGCCGTCCAGATCTTGGTGATCGAGCCGATCTTGAACACCGAGTCGGTCGTGACCTCGACCCGTGTGCGCAGGTTCAGCACACCCGCGGCCTCGTCCTGGACCCTCCCGTCGGCCAGCACGGCGACCTGCGCGCCCGGCACGTCGTGCTCCGCGATGAGCCCACCGAGATTCCACCCCATCCCGCCAGCCTAGAGGCGGGTGGGCGAGACTGTCCCGATGGCTTCCGAGTACACCAAGAACGACCGGTTGCGCGGTGCTCGCATCCACCTGAGCGACCTCACCGGCCTCGAGATCCGCGACTGCGAGGTGACCGGCCTGAAGATCGTCGACTGCTACGGCGGCGACGTGCGCATCGGTGGTGCCTTCGAGCGCGTCGTCGTCCACGACGTCGACGTGACCGCCTACGTCGAGGCCGAACTCGACCGCCTGCACCCCGCGCGGGCGCTGGCGCGGGACGCCACCTCCCCCGAGGACTACCAGGCCGCCTGGAACGCCGTCGAGGCCCGGTGGAGCGCCACGTTCGACCGGGTGCGGCTGCTACCCGAGTCCGCGCAACACGAACAGGTCGACGGCGAGTGGTCGTTCGTCGAGACCCAACGGCACCTGCTGCTCGCGAGCGACGCCTGGCTCGGCAGCGCCGTGCTCGAGGAGGAAGCGCCCTACCACCCGTTGGGCTTCCCCTACGGCGGGATGCCCCGCGACGTGGCCGAGAAGCTCGGGCTCACCCTCGACGCCACCCCGACGCTCGACGAGGTGCTCGCGCCGCGGCTCGCCCGCATGGCCGCGATGCGCCGTGTCGTCGACGGGCTCACCACGGCCGAACTCGACCGGGTCTGCGGCCGCAAACCGGCGGAACCGTACCCGGACCAGGAGTACGTCGTGCGGCGCTGCCTCAAGGTCGTGCTGAAGGAGGAGGCCGAGCACCACCGCTACGCGGTGCGCGACCTCGCGGTGATCGAGGCGGCCGCGAAGCCGTGATCGCCCGCCACGGGTGTTCCTGACGGCGGCGGGGGCCGTCCACCGGACGGCCCCCGCTGCGCGCGCACGGTTCAGGCGTGCGACGCGACTGCTCTGATCAACGTTCGCCGAGCTGCCACTCCGGCCGCACGTAGTGGCACGTGTAGCCGTTCGGGTAGTGCTCCAGGTAGTCCTGGTGCTCGGGCTCGGCCTCCCAGAACGCACTCGCCTGGGCCACCTCGGTCACGACCTTGGCGGGCCACTTGCCGGAGGCGTCGACATCGGCGATGGTCGCCTCGGCCACCTGCTTCTGCTCATCGGTCTCGTAGAAGATCGCCGACCGGTAGCCTGCGCCGATGTCGTTGCCCTGGCGGTTGCGGGTCGACGGGTCGTGGATCTGGAAGAAGAACTCCAGGACCTGCCGGTAGGTCAGCTGCGCGGGGTCGAACACGATCTCGATGGCCTCGGCGTGGTTGCCGTGGCGGCGGTACGTGGCGTCGGGCGTGCTGGGGTCCCCGGTGTAGCCGACACGGGTCGACACGACGCCGGGGTGGCGGCGGAACAGGTCCTGCATGCCCCAGAAGCAGCCGCCCGCGAGAACAGCCTTCTCCGTCACGGTGATACTCCTCTGCTCGGTGTTCATCCAGGAGAACGTCCGGATGGGGGCTGTTCATCCCCGGTGAATTGTGACGTAACCCTTACGGGTGCGGCGGACCGGGTTTCCCCAGTTGGTGAGGGCGGCGTGGTTCCGGAGGGTGACGACGTCGGCGAGGATCGGCCCGCCGCTCACCCGGCGGGCGTCACCAGCAGGCTGACGGTGCGGTTGCGGGACTGGGCGGCGGCGTCCGCGGTCCGGTGCGGCACCTCGGACTGGTCCGCGCTGGTCACCGCGAACGCCGTCAGGGGCGTCCCGCTGCCCTCGACCAGCACGGCCACCGCGGCGGCCGCCCTGGACAACGCGACCGCGGACCCGCCATGCGCCGGACCGTCCGCCAGTGGCACGCCGTGCCCCACGACCGTGACGCGGACCGGCTTCCCCGACAGCTTCCCGGCCCACTCCCGCAGAGCCCGCCTGCCGTCCGCGGTGAACCGGGCGCCGTCCGGCAGGAACAGGCCGTCGTCGAACACCACCCTCACGTCTCCCGCCCGCCTTTCGACCTGGACGCCGGGCGCCGCCAGCCCTGCCGCGACCGCGTCGAGCGCGGCGTCAAGCGTGCGCTCCTGCTCGGTCACGGCGGCGCTTCGGGCCTCCAACGCGTCCAACCTCTCACGCACCCCATCGGGAAGGGCCGACGGCGCGGGAGGGGCAGCGGCCACCGGAGCCGGTGGGGTTCCGGCCGAAGGCGACCACACCACGGCACCGGCCACGAGCAGCACGACCACCACGGCGGCGGTCGCGTCCCGGACGAACGCGGGCCTGTGCCGCTTGCCCGCCTTGATCTCCGCGATCAGATTCCGCCCGGCCACGGCATCCGCGTCATCCGGCACGAGCGCCAGCACACGCGCCCATTCGGCGTCCGCGGCGTCCAGGTCACCCCGCTGCGCGTGGATCCTGGCCGTCAAGTCCAGTGCCCGCGCGCTTTCCAGGCCCCCCAGCGCGGCGAGTGCGGCCGGGTAGTCGCCCCGCCGCGCGTGCTCCGCCGCCTCGGCCATGCCGAGTTCGATCGTCAGGTCGTCCGCGACCGAGGTCATCGGCCCAGGCCCGGCATCCGCTGCACGCCACCGAGCGACCTCGCCTGCGCGTCCCTGGGCAACAACGCCCGCAACCGTTGGTTGACGCCCGCCAGCTGGTGGTGCAGGCCGTTCGCGATGGCCTGTTCACCTTCCGCGATCAGCGCCCTGGCCTTCGAAGCCGGGGCCAACTCCCGCTCGTGGGTGCGGAAGTAGTGGAAAACGCTGATCTCCAACGTGCCGTCCCGCTTCAGCATCAGCATCTGCAGGTCCGTCACGCGGTCGATCAGCGATTCGACGGCGGCGGCGTCGCGATCCCCGCGGGCCACCTCGCCGCGTCGTTCCAGCTCCGCCAACTCCCTCGACTCGCCTGGTTCGCCCAGTCGGCCGACCAGTTCGCGGCAGTGCTCCACCTGGCTCGCGAGTTCTGCCAGCAGCACCGGCAGGCGCACGTCGCTCTGCACGTCGTCCAGTTCGGATTGGATGTCGCGCAGCCTCTGGTCCGCGGCAGCCGCGGCGCCGTCGTTGGACCTCGCGGCCCGCACCTCGTCGTGCGCCAGCTCCAGCATCCGCTCCTGCTCCAATGTCCGGAGTCTGCCTTCGGCCTCCTTGGAGCCGGACCTCTCGGCCGACTCGCGCAGCAGCTCCACCCGCTCCTCCACCTCGGCCAGAGCGCGTTGCAGCTGCACGACCGTCGGCGCGGTCACGGTCGACAGGTCGATCTCCGCCTCGAACTGCTCCTCCACCAGCGGCACGTCCGCCACGACGGTGACCCGCCGCGACTCGTCCACCTCGAAGGTGACCTCCACGTCACTGCCCTTCGGCAGGTCGATGCGGACGTCCTTCGGCCGGATCTCGATCACGGCCACCTGGAGGTTGCGGTCGGCCTTGCCGCGCTCACCCTCGACGATCGGGATGCGGATCACCGCGTCCGCGTCCGAGCGGCGCAGCGCCACCGTCGTCTGGAACGTCTCCCGTGCCGTGGCCGGCAGCCGGGCGCCCTTGGCGAGGATCGGCGCGAACGTGCGGTCCGCCTGGGACAGGCCCAGGGAGTTCGTCAGCACCGGGCCGCCGGGCTCGTTGAGCCAGTGCGTGATGGTGATCCTGTCCGGCGTGACCTTCTCCCGACCGCCGCGCCCGCCCACCAGCAGGATCGTGAACTCCGACGTGGTCAGCTCGTCCAGCTTGACCTCCGCCACGAACGTGCCCGCCGCGTCGGGGGTGATCTGCGGGGTCTGGAAGGGGGGCTTGCCCTTCGGGTTCTCCAGCGTCACGCGGAAGTCCGCCCAGTCCACGTCGGACGACCCGCGGAGCTTGCCCGCCACCGCGACGGTGCCGAGGCTGGTGGTGCGCGGGTACTGCAGCCGCGCGGTGAACTCACCCGCCGCGGGCGCCACCGCGGGTCGATCCAGCGCGACGGTGCCCGCGAAGACCGCCGCGCCGCGCGCGACCACGGTAATCGGGTCCTGGCTGTGGTCCAGTTCGATGCCCAGTCCGGTGGTCTCGTCCGCCAGTCGCTCGCGCAGACCGGGCGCCAGCGTCGTGCCGCCCACCAGCAGCAGGCGGTCGATGTCGTCCGGGGCCAGGTTGGCCTTGGCCAGCGCGCCCCGGCACAGGTTGATCGCGCGGGTGTAGAACGGCTCCGCGACGCGGTCCACCGCGTCGCGGCTGAGCGAGAACTCGAAGTCCTCCTGCCCGCCGCGGCCGTTGTCCAAGCCAAAGAACACATCCACGGTCAGGAGGCGGGACAGCGAGATCTTGGCTTCTTCGCACGCCGCCTTGAGCTTGGCGAAGTTCGCGGCCCACCGCGGGTTGTCCCTGGTGAACTCCGACAGGCCCAGATCGCGCGCGGCGGCGGGCGCGAGGAGGCGCTCGACAACGGCCCAGTCGATCAGCTTGCCGCCCAGGTGCGGGTCGCCCGCGTGGTCCAGCACCCTCAACTCGCCCTCGTACGTGCTGACGACGGCCGCGTCGAACGTGCCGCCGCCGAAGTCGAACGCCATCCAGTAGGCGTCCTCGCTCTCGTTCTGGAAGCCGTAGGCGAAGGCCGCCGCGGTCGGCTCCTGCACCAGCGGACAGACGCCGAGGCCCGCCAACGCGGCCGCCTCGCTGGTGGCGTTGTTCTGGTGCAGCCGGAAGGCCGCCGGCACGGTGATCACCGCGGCCTGCGGGAGTTCGTCGAGCTGGTGCCCCGCGTCCCCCCGCAGGGACTTCAGCACCTCCGCCGACAACTCCTGCGGGGTCATGGAGACCCTCGCGTTCACGAACTCGCGCCGCACACCGTCCAAGCCCATCTCCAGCTTGAACTCCGCGTGCGCGTTGGCCGCGTCGATCCCGATGCGCTCCTTCGCCCGACGACCGACATGCAGGCTGCCCGACTTGGGGATCCAGACGGCCGACGGGGTGAACTCCCAGCCGTCGTTGTTCTTGACGACGACGATTTCGCCCTTGTCGACCACGGCGATGGCGCTGTTCGTCGTACCCAGGTCGATCCCGAACCCGATGGTGTCACGCACGATGTTCCTCCCCGGAATGTGTGTCGGGCCCGAGCGGACGACCGACGATGACCTGCCCCATCCGGATCCGCCGGTCGCCGAGGTAGATCGACGGGCGCACGGTCTCCAGCACCTTCTCGCCCTTGAGTTCCGGCTCCTCCTGGAACACCAGCACTTCCAGTGACAGGCCGGGGTGGTAGTCGTCGCCGTCGTGGTCCTGCACGACCACGCCCGCGGAGTCCAGCGCCTCCTGGCTCGCGAGCAGGTAGCGGCCGACCTGCCGCGCGCCGCGCGAGTCCTCCCGCGCGATCCGCTTGCGGGCGCGCCACAGGTTCGTGGCCGCCGTCGCCAGCGCGCTCTCGTCCAACGCGGTCGTCTCCGCGACGGACGCAGCTTCGGCCAGATCCGCGATCAGCAGCCGCAGCCGGTCGCGGTGTCCGCCCTCCCACTCGGGTTCGGCGATCCGGAATGGACGGTGGTGCCGCCGCTGCCGGAGTTCGGCGCGCCACCGGGAGAACCCACCGGTGCTCATCGGTCGTCCCACCTCCGTGCGAGTGCCCGTCCGATCGGTCTGGCGTAGAAGAGGGCGAAGACGAAGACCACTCCCGCGTGGGGCACGGACCCCATGTCGGCGAGGTACGCCAACACGAAGTCGAACCCGATCGCCGCCAGCAGGCAAGCAGCGCCGCCGCCGTTGGTGATCTGCATCGGCCTGCTCATGAACCAGTCGGTGTAGACGAAGGCCAGCACGACCGGGGCCAGCACCCCGACCACGATCGCCGAACCCGGTCCGGGTTCGAAGACGAGCCCCAGGAGGACTCCCAGCACCCCGATGGAGGCCACGCAGAACGCGACGGCCATGACGTTCCCGGCCACCGGGGAACGGTCGCGCCCCCGGCCCGCCGCCCGGATCGCCCGGATGTCGTTCAGGGTGCCCTGGATGCTCCGGCGCGACAGCGGATCCTTTGCCACGTCCCGGATCTTGAGCAGCAGCGGCATCGCGGACAGGTACTTGTGCTCCGCGAGCAGGGTGTTCACCGCGTTCCACGGCGTGGCCGATCCCGTCGCGGCCACCAGGGACCGCTCCGTGCGCCACAACTCCTGGTTGTTGCGCACGACGGTCTTCGTGTCGTCGTCCACGGCCAGCCCCTCCGCCTCGGTCAGCAACCTCTCCACCCGTGCCCCCTTGGCCTCGGCGGGCACCTCCATCAGCACCAGACCGGTGTTGTTGACGACCACCGCGACCCGGTTCCGCGCCACGGCGGAACGGCGGAACCGGCCGTGCGGCACGAGTTGGTCCAGCCTGCTCGCCGCGGGCACCAGTTCCTTGAAGATCCGGTCCACGGTCTCGTCCACCCTGCCGTCCTCCAGCCATCCCGCGAGTTCCGCGCACAGCAGCTCCACCTGGTCGTACGAGTGCGCGGCGGCCGCGTTCCGCGCGTCGTCCAGCGTCGCGCGGTCGAACTCCCACCTCTCCAGCGCCTTCGCGACCCGGCCGGGCTCGCCGCTGGTGGCGGCCAGTGCGACCTGCGGCGCGAGCAACGCGTGCGCGATCGAACCGCGGATGCCGTCCACCGTGGACTTGTCCAGCCTGCGGTCGGCCAGCGCGGCGACCCGGTGTTCGAGGTGGGCCCACATCTCCTCCCGCAGCAACGCACTCGCCCAGGCCCGTGCGGCGACCGCCCACTTGTCCGCCTTGAGCGCGGACGCGCTTCCGGGGATCCCCTCCAGGTCCAGCACTTCGGCGTGCGCCGCCACGGCCTCGTCGTGCAGCCGGTGGGTCACCTCGGCGCACCCGCACCCGCCCGGCTCGCCCCACCACCAGAACAACTCGTCCACGAGCCGGAACTCGGTCTTGTCCAGCCGGTCGAACGCGGCGCGCAGGTCGTCGGCGCTCGGCGGGGTGGGCACCGGCAGCCGGGTGTCCCCGACCCGCGCCGCGGCCCCCGCCGCGAGCGCGCTCAACACCAGCTGTCGCCGTTCGCGGACCTGCCTGCCCGTGGCTCCGGTCGCCAACCCGGTGACGCGAAAGGGGTTCCGCAGGTACATGTCCGGCCCGGCCACGTCCAGCAGCCGGGCGGCCGCGGCGCGCCCGCGGCCTTCACCGAGATCGTTCACATCATCACCCCCCGCCGCCACAGCGCGAGCCGGTGCAGGTGCTTCTCGCGCAACAGCGCCGAACGGGTCATGGCCTCCTCCATCACGTCCGCCGCCTCGCGCAGGGTCTCCGGGTGCTTGGCGAGCGCGAGTGCCCGCCGCGCCAACGCTTCCGCCTCCGGGATGACGCGATCCGCGGGCCGGGCCCGGACGACCGGCCCCTCTTCGCGCACGGCGAGGACTTCACGGCGCTCGTCCAGCTCACGGGCCAGCACCCGCGCGTTCGGGGTCCGCTTCCGCGGGTCGCGTTCGAGCGTGGCGAGGACGATCCGGTCCAGCTCGGGATCGACCTCGTCGTTGTAGCTGCTCGGCGGCATCACGGGGTCGCGGAGCCCGGTCGGCGGGAACGGGTCGAACGGACCGCCGTCGTGGAAGGGGTAGTGGTTGGTCAGCAACAGGTAGGCGATCGTGCCGAGCGACCACACGTCACCGGCGCACGAGTACCCCTCCAGCCGCCGCACCTCCGGAGCCATGAACGCGAACGTGCCCTGCGCGCTGGCGAGTTGGGTGACCGGATCGGCCCGCTTGGACAGCCCGAAGTCGCTGAGCCGCACCCGCATCCCGGTGTCCTCGTAGCCGACCAGCACGTTGGCCGGGGTGAGGTCGCGGTGCAGGATCGACGGAACCCGCCCATGGGCCAGGACGAGCGCCGCCGTGATCTGCTCGATCGCGTCCACCGCGACGGAGATCGGCACCGGACTCGTCGGGTGCGTGCGCACCAGGCGATCGAGGCTGCCACCCGCGACGTACTCCATGGTGAAGTACCCGCGACGCCCTTCGCCGGTCAGCAGGGTGTTCGCGTCGAACAGGCGCACGATGTTGGGGTGCCCCAGCTTCGACAGCAGCCGCGCCTCGCCCAGCATCTCGCGGGTCTCCTGCAACGACGCGACGCGCTTGAACAGCTTCATCGCCTGCAAGCCCAGGAACTCGTGCTTCACGCGGTACACCTCGGCGTACGCGCCCTCGCCCAGTCCGCGGTCGACCGTCAGCGCGCTGTTGACCCGGTCACCCGGTTTCAGCATGCCCATCAGGGCGTCACCGGTTCCGCACGGGCGCGGAACCGGTGGCCGAGTTCCGCTGTCAACGTGTTGTGCCCGGAACGTTCCGGACTCGAAACCCTGGTCTGCAATCCGATTTCACCCGCATCCCGACGTACGACATGCCACCGCACCCCCGACTTCCGACCAAAGCCGCACAATCCACAGGATCGGCTTTCCTGGATCACCCTAACGACAGTCAGTACAGAAACGATACAATTGCCCCATGGGTCGAAATGCACCCTTCATCAAACCGAATGAGCCTTGAGGCGAGCTAAAATCGCTTTTCGTGTTTCACGGCCTAAAACAGCGGACAGCGTCGTCGTACGGGCATGACAACAAGGTGGGCGTCGCGGGTGAGGGCGAGGTGCTGACAACCCCCTGAGCACCCCGGCTCCGACGACACGTGGGGTGCTCCATGCAAGGATTCCCCTAGGAGAACTGGAACGCCACGGGGCGAAGGTGCGATCCGACACCATCGGGACCTATCTGGACGAGCGCGCGATGTCACGTGGGGAAAACATCGTGTGCGGAGCCTGGTACATCTCCTACGCGATCATTCCGGAATTGTCCGCCTGGCCGTTCTCCGATCCCGCGGGAACCACGGTGTCGATGGTCTGGGACACCGGGGAACGGGAAACCGGTATCCACGACTACGAGCCCGAAGCCGCCGCGGACGCCCAACGGTCGTTCAACAACCAGACCATCCTCGCCGGCACTGGCGCGGTGCTGCTGCTGGGTCTGTTCACCGCCGTCGTCCGGCTGGCGACAGGCCGGGTGCTGCGGCCGGTGGAGGAGATCCGGCGCGAGATGGCCCACATCACCGAGCACGACCTGTTCCGACGGGTGCCGGTGCCGCGCACCGGCAACGAGATCGCCGAACTCGCCGACACGGTGAACGCCACGCTGGACCGGTTGGAAGCGGCCGTGGAGGACAACCGGCGTTTCGTCGCCGACGCCTCCCACGAGCTGCGCACGCCGATCGCCGCGTTGCGCGCCGAACTGGAGATCGCCTCCGCCCACCCCGGCCTGACCGACTGGCCCACCGTCGTCGACGCCGCCTTGGCCGACACCAACCGCCTGCAGCGGTTGACCACCGACCTGCTCCTGCTCGCCCGGCTCGACCACCACCCGCACACCACCAGGAGCGAGGACACCGTCGACCTCACCGCCGTCATCCACGAGGCAGCCGCCCACCACCGCACCCGGCACGTCCTGACCACCGAACTACCCGATCAGCCCGCGCTGGTGCGGGGGAGCCGTGCGCTGCTCGGTCGTCTGCCGAGCAACCTGCTCGACAACGCCGAGCGCCACGCCGCCACCACCGTCACCATCCGCCTGACCACTTCCGACCACCACGCGGTCCTGGAGTCGAGGACGACGGGCCCGGTATCCCGCCCGAGCACCGCGAAGCCGTCTTCGCCCGCTTCACCCGCCTGGACCGCAACCGCGGCCGCGACACCGGGGGCACCGGACTCGGGCTGTCCATCGCCCGTCGCATCGCCACCACTCACGCGGGAACCCTCCGCGCCACCGACCGCTCGGGCGAGCACACCGGCGGCGCGCGATTGATGGCCACCCTCCCCTTGAGCCACAGCACCGGCCCCGACGATCGACCGTGACGACCTCGCCGCCTCCCCGATCTCAGCAGACCGCGGTCCAGGTCATCGACACCGCCGGCCACCGCGTGTTCCAACACCGGTGCGCGGTGCGCGTGGTCGGCATCGACGTCCTGTCACACGCCCGCTCGCCGCTGTCGACAAGTCGGTAGCCCGCTCCCCGGACGGTGAGGATGTTGTGCCGCCGGAACCGCGTGTCGATCTTGCGCCGCAGATTGCTGATGTACACCTCGACCAGGTTGGGGTCGGGTTCCCGCGCCTCGCCCCGGAGTCCGGCGATGATCTCGTTCTTGGAAACCACCTGTCCCGGACGGCGCAACAGGAACTCCAGCAGGGAGAACTCCTTCGCCGTGAGGGCGATCGGCGTCCGCGCGTACCGGCAACTCCGCGTGGCCGGGTCGACCTCCAGGTCCCCGAGGCGCAGGGCCACCGGTCTGGGCGTGGCGCCCCTGCGGGCCAACGCCCGCAACCGCGCCACCAGCACCAGGTACGAGAACGGCTTGGTCAGGTAGTCGTCCGCGCCTATGTCCAGCCCCTCGGCTTCGTCCAACTCGCCGCCCTTGGCGGTGAGCACCAGGATCGGCGTCCACACCTCGGTGGCCCGGAGCCGCGCGCACACCCGGTAGCCGTTCAACCCCGGCAGCATCACGTCGAGCACGATCACGTCGTAGGGGAACTCGCTCGCCCGCCACAACCCGTCATGGCCGTCGTGTTCCACGTCGACGACGAAGTGCTGTGCGGTGAGTCCGCGAACGAGCAACTCGGCCATGCGCAGGTCGTCCTCCACCACCAGCACCCGCATGCTTCCACTATGACGCATGATCCTGAGCGAGCTTCAGTCAAGTTCAGGCGTCCGCGCGTCCCGGCGAGCAGCACGACCCCGTGAACCGGGAGTGACATCGGGAAAGCCCTTTCCCCCTCCGATCCCCCGGTGGTCGACCCGATCCCGTCGGGTGCGGGCCGATCGTGGTCCGCGCCCGACAGGTCGAGGTCAGACCGCGATCGGGCCGAAGATCCAGTTGCCCGTGGCGTTCTCCTCCGGGCTGCGGAAGAACTGCTCGTTGGCCGCGTGGAGTTCGCGGCGGTCGAGCCAGCCGTTGCCGTCCAGGTCGAGCTTGTCGAAGGCGGCGCTGCCCGCGGCCTCGGACAGGCGGAAGGCGCTGGCCGCCATGCGCACGTACTCGGTCCTGGTGATCCGGCCGTCGCCGTCGACGTCCATCAGGTCGTAGAAGGCGTCGGCGATCGGCGCGATGTGGATCCGGTAGCCCTCCTCCGACATCGTCACGAACCGGTCCATGCCCGAGGAGTACTCGTTGACGTCGACGCGCTCGTCCCCGTCGGTGTCCATCGGGAGCGTGACCGCTTCCCACAACCTGTTGTAGCGGTCCCGGACGAGTTCACTTTCGGGTGAACCCGGCGCGTATCCGAACGCGGTGACGAGCCGGTCGGCGGAAGCCGTGTAATCCATCCTGTCGATGGTGCCGTCGTCGTCCACGTCCAGCAGGGCGAAGAGGTGGGCGAGTTTCCGTTTTTGCAGCTCGTTGAGCATGGGGTGCGACCCTTTCCCGGACGGCGTTAACCTGACCGCATGAAACGCTACTTTCCGCGGTGCCGCCATGGGAAGGTCGTGGCGTGGCCGATCACGTGGTAGACGGGGCGAACGGTTTTGTCGCCTCCCATCTCATCGGCGCGCTCGTGGCGCGCGGCGACTCGGTGATCGCTTTGGCGCGCGCCAGCGGGGAAGTCGTCCGGAGGAAGGTCTCCGACGCCCTGGTCACGCTGGACCTCGACCCCGACCTGGCCGGGAAAGTCGAGGTCAGGGGGTTCTCGCTGGCCGAAAGCGACCTGGGGACGTCACCGTCCGAGGTGTTCGCCGAGCCGTGCACCTATTGGCACAGCGCCGCCCTCATCACGTTCTTCCCGCGTCGCGAGGCCGAATTGCACGCCGTCAACGTGGTCGGCTCGGCCAACACGGCGGCCGCGTTCACCAGGTACGCGAAAAGCGGTTCCCGGTACGTCCACGTGGGAACGGCCTACCAGCACGGAACCGCTCAGGGCAAGGCTTTGGAGCAATGGCCTGACTATAGCCACCCGTCCGAGTTCAGAAATGATTACGAGCACTCCAAAAGAGTGGCCGAAGTCAGCCTTTCGCACACCGGACTAACACGAACGGGCGCTGTTCTGGTCACCCGATTGGGCGTCGTGGTCGGCCATTCCGCAACCGGTCGGGCGCTGTCCGATCTCGGCATCTACGACTTCCTGAGGGTGATCGCGCTGTTCGCGAGACGCACCCCCGGCGAGCGCGTCCGCTTCGTCTGCCACCCCGGGGCCGCTCTGCACCTGGCGCCGGTCGACGGCACCGTCGACCGGATGCTGGCGCTGGCCGACGGTCCGCTCGACCGGCCGGTGCGCCACCTCGTACCCTCGACGGCCGTGCCGGTGGCCGACCTGTTCGCCGCGATCTCCGCGCACCTGCCCATCGAGCTGGTCGCCGTCAGCGCGGCGGACGTCGAGGCCGAGCCCTTCGGCAGGTTCGAGGCGATCGTCAACATGCGGTGCAAGTTCACCTCCCCCTACCTGCGGTACGAGTACGACTTCGAGTCCCACGAGGACGCCGCGCCACCACCCGTCACGCCTCGGATCCTCGACCTCCTCATCTCCTGATACGTCCGCGAAGGGCTCCCCGAATGACGGACTTCGCCACCCGCTTCCGCGCCCGCCCGCGCACCGACCGGAAGGTCGCCTACCTCTCCGACGGGCGTCCGGCGGTCGAACTGACCCACGCCGAACTCGACCGGAGGGCCAGGGCCGTCGCGGCCTGGCTGACCGGGTGCGGGATGGCGGGCAGGCCGGTGCTGCTGCTCTACCCCGCCGGGCTGGACTTCCTCGTCGCGTTCCTCGGCTGCCTCTACGCGCGCGCCGTGTCGGTGCCCGCGCCCCTGCCGCTGTCGGGCGCCTCGCGAGTGGACCGGGTGGACCGCCTGGTCGAGGACTCGGGTGCGCGGATGGTGCTCACCGACGAGGCGCACGTGGCCGTGCTGGGCGGCCTGTCGGCGCGGACGTTCGACGAGACCGCCGACCCCGACTCCTGGGAGCCGCCGGAGGTGCGCGCCGACACCGTCGCCTACCTCCAGTACACCTCCGGGTCGACCAGCCTGCCGCGCGGCGTCGAGGTCACCCGCGGCGGCCTGGCGCACAACCTGGAGCTGTTCGGGAAGATCAGCGGCGACGTCCCCGTCCGGCGGATCGGCGGCTGGCTGCCGCACCACCACGACATGGGGCTCGTCGGGCTCCAGTTGCAGGCGCTGCACGCGGAGGCGGACCTGGTGCTGCTGTCGCCGGAGGCGGTGGTCGCCCGTCCGATCCGCTGGCTGCGGGCGATCAGCGACCACCGGGTGGACTGGACCGTGGCACCGGACTTCGGCTACGCGTGGGCGACCCGCCGGATCGGCGACGAGGAACTAGCCGGGCTCGACCTGTCCTGCCTGACGATGGCCGTCAGCGGGGCCGAGCCGATCCGGATCGCCACGCTGGACGCGTTCGCCGCCAGGTTCGCGCCGGTCGGGTTCCGGCGCACCGCGCTGAACCCCGGCTACGGGCTCGCCGAGTCCACCCTGGTGGTCACCTGCACGTCACGTGGTCGCGGGCCCACGGTCCGCTCGGTCACCCCGGCGTCGCTGGCGGCGGGCGAGGTCGTGCTCACGTCGGACGCGGACGGTGTGCCGCTGGTCGGGTGCGGCGAGCCGGGCGCCATGGCGGTGCGCGTCGTCGACCCGGCCACGGGCGTCGAGGTTGGCGACGGCGCGGTCGGCGAGATCAGGGTGGCCGGTCCCAGCCTGGCGGCGGGCTACCACGGCGACCCCGCCGCGACGCGCGCCGCGTTCGTCACCGGTCCGGACGGCCGGTGGCTGCGGACGGGTGATCTGGGGTTCCTCCTCGACGGGCAGCTGTACGTCACCGGGCGGCTGAAGGAACTCCTCATCGTCCGCGGCCGCAACCTCTACCCGCAGGACATCGAGTTCTCGGCGCGGGAGGCGCACCCGGACGCGGGCAGGGGCGCGGCCTTCGGCGTGCGGGACGCCGACTCGGAGGAGCACGTCGTGCTGGTGCAGGAGATGCGCCGCGCGGCGCAGGGCGATCCCGTCGGGTTCGCCGACACCGTCCTCGACGCCGTGGCCGGGCAGTTCGGCGTGTCCGCGAGCATCGTGGTCGTCCGGTCGAGCGCGATCCGCCACACCACGAGCGGCAAGGTGCGCCGGGGGCACATGCGCGACCTGTTCCTCGACGGCGGGCTGCCCGCGCTGCACAGCGCGCTGTCCCCCGCGGTCGCCGCCATCGTCGCCACCCCGGAGGGGATCCATGTCTGAGCCGTTGAGGGCCTGGCTCGTCGCCGCCGTGGCGGGCTACCTGGCGCTGCCGCCGTCGCGGGTCGGCACCGGGGTGAAACTGCGGTCGATCGGCCTGGACTCCCTGCACGCCATGGGGTTGTGCGTCGACATCGAGGAAAGCTGGGGCGTCCTGGTGGAGCCCACGCTGGCCTGGGACTTCCCGACCATCGACGCCATCGCGGCGCACCTCGAAGGGCAGGTGGACCGGACGTGAGCCGCGCTCGTCCCGTGTGACAGCAGCTTTTCGCGGGTGCCACACGGGACGAGCGCGCTGTCAGGTCGTCGCCTCCGGGTGCTGCTCCACGTCGCACCACCGCAGCAGACCCGAGATCCTCGGCAGCCCGTCGTGCCGCCACGCCATGCTCACCCTGGCCATCTCCCCCGGCGCGGTCACCCGGCTCACGCCCAACAGGGCCAGATCCTCGGCCGTGCGCCAGAACTCGTCGCCGACGGCTCCCAGCGCCACGTTCTGCAGGTGCCGCGCGTACGGGCGCACCAAGTCGACCACGTCGGCCAGCCGGGGCACCGCGACGATGCGCGCCACCCGGTTGCCCGCGCCGCTCAACGGCAGCAGGGTGTCGTCCAGCACGACCGTCCACTCCAGACCGTCCGACGACCACACCTCGCCCGACGCCGTGCTGGCGGCCCGCCACTCAGCCACCAGTCGGCGGTGCTGCAACACCGTCGCGTCCTCGACGTCGATCGTCCCCGGCGGGCAGTCCTCGGCCGCCAGGCGCATCGCGCGCGCCACCTGCCGGGCCACCGCGGGGGCCTGCGAACCGGTCACCAGGTACACCTGCGGCGACAGGCAGGCCTGCTGGTCGAGGTCGCTGCAGTCCACGGCGATCCGCCGCGCCACCTCCGCGACCCCGTGCAGCGACACGTAGTCCTCGGACACCACACCGAAGGACA
Source organism: Umezawaea sp. Da 62-37 (assembly GCF_032460545.1). Taxonomy (GTDB): domain Bacteria; phylum Actinomycetota; class Actinomycetes; order Mycobacteriales; family Pseudonocardiaceae; genus Umezawaea. The sequence goes on along the minus strand of NZ_CP135965.1, from coordinate 10,424,439 downwards.
GCTTGTGGGCGTGCTCCTCGTAGATCTGGTGCGGTCCGACCTTCGCGCGGATGGCCGCGCACGCCTCGTCGCCGCCGTAGGCGATGACCGCGTCCGCGTGCTCCAGCGCGGCGGCCATCGTCGCCTCGTCGTCGCGGTCCCAGTACGTCGCCAGCACGGAGTCGGCGAGCACCGGCTCCACCTCGTGCAGCGTGCGCAGGAACGCGGCGGTGAAGTTGGGTTCCCTCGCCGGGATCTTCGCGATCATGGTCGCCTTCACCAGCAGCGCGCGCACCAGCGTCCGCGCGGGCAGGCCCGGCGCGTTGCCGGAGAACACCGCCAGCACCGTGCGCGGGCCGATCGCCCTGGTGCTGCCGCGCAGGTGCGCGTCCGGGCGGAACCCGTCCAGCACCTCGGGATCGCCCAGTTCCCGTTCCAGCGCGGCGAGCAGCGACTCGGCGCGCAGGGTGCCCAGCTCGCCGTCCAGCGACCGGTTGATCGTCTCCTCGGACATCCCGGTCACGACCGAGGCGTCGCGCACGACCCGCTGCCTTGGTGGGAAGTCCCGCTTGGCCCACTGCTCGGCGACCGCGTCGACGGCTTCGACGATCCGGCGGACCGGCATCTCGCGCAACGCCTCCTGCGCTCGCCGGAGTCCTTCGGCCACCGCGGGCCAGTCGGCTTCGCCCGGCCGCGCACCACGCCACTCGTGGTCGCCGGACCGCAGCGCGAACGGCACCAGGAAAGCGCTGTCCATCCAGCTCGGAATCCACGACACGGACTGCTCCGCCACGGTGTTCACCGTCCCCCGGTCATCTCGTCGAGCGACAGCGAACAACCGCGGCTCGCGGTGCCCGCGACACGTCCGGCGATCGCGACGCCGTCCGGGACGGCGATGCCGACGTCGCCGGTCAGCAGCACGTGCGGCCGGTCGATCAGGCAGAGGTCGGTGATCTCGACCAGGCCGTGGCCCTCGGTGGTGATCTCGCGGGTGCGCGGGTCGCGCACCGACGGCCCACCCCAGATGTGCCGCGCCTTCGGGCGTTCGCCGAGCGGGCCGACCGCCGCGTCCGAGCCGTCGAAGAGCTGGTTGGCCAGCTCGGTCATGCCGAAGAGGTTGCCGAAGCCGCCGTCCTCGATGCCGAAGACGCGCTTCAGGGTGGCGCGCAGGTCGTCGACCCGCATCACCCTGGACCGCCCCTTGAAACCGCCGCCGTCGTAGGCCCGCGAGCCCGGCGGCAGCACCCAGCTGCGGCCGCGCGCCTGCAAGGCGTCGCAGACGTTGACGAAGGCGAAGGTCGCGCCGATCATCACGACCGGCAGCTGCTCGGCGACAGCGGTGTCCAGGCTGGACTCCAGCGCGTCGAAGTCCACACCGGAAGGGCCCGCCACGGACACGCTCAACCGGGGGTCGCCGCACGCCTCTGCGATGCGGGCCATGTCGAACGCGATCGCCATGTCCGGCGCCGCCCGCTCGGTCGGCGCGAAGCGGACCACCGCGGGGCGCGTGCCGTCCCGGAACAGCAACTGCCGCGCGCTGGCGACGATCGCGATGCGCTTCAACTCCAGGCCGAGCCTGGTGTACCGCACGGTGCCGCGCGCGCTGCCGGTGGTGCCGCTGGTGCGGAACTCCCGCACGACCGGCTCGTCCGGGAACAGGTGCGGGCCGCCGTCCTTGTACGCGGTGTCCGGCACCCCCACCCCGGTGCCGACCTGCTTCCAGTACCGCGCCACTTCAGGGGAGTTGGCCGTGGTGAGTTCGAGAAGCTGTTCGTGGACGGACGCGGGATCGCCCTGACCGTCGACCACCAGCGTCGCGATCTCCTCGAAGAGCCTCCCCACGTACGGATCGTCGTGGGCAAGAGTCATCGAATCCTCCATCCGGGCAAGCGATTTCGGCACAGTAGCAACGGGAACAGGGCCCAACAATCCCCAAAGTCCGAACGGTCCGATGGTCCACAGCACCAGGCTCGGTGACCCGCGCCACACGTCGTCGGAGATCCACCGCCCCCACCAGCGAAGATCAGCTTTCCCCTGCGGTCTTCAGCGCGGCCGAACCGACGGAACTCCTGCGCCGAACGGCGACGATCACCTGGACCGCTCCGGAAGTACGCGCCCGCAACGGAATCCGCTCCACCGGGACGAGGCCCGACCCGGACGACGGCGGGATGGCTCCCTCGCGAGCCCGTCCGCTGACCGGACCACCCGCGCCCATCGCCCGCTCCGAGCGATTCGCGGGCGACGACCCGATGTCCGTCCCGGAAGGACGACGGCGGTCGGGCTCGCGCCGATCCGCCGGCGGAGCCGCCCACCGGACGCCCTGCGCCCGACTCGGGCGCGGGGTCAGGCAGGGGGCGGTGTGACCGTCCCGCCGAACAGGGCGATCGTGTCCGCGAGATGGGTGCGCGTCGCCGCGACCGCGGCGGCCGGGTCCCCGGACTCGATCGCGTCGAGCAGCACCTCGTGCCGATCGTTGGCCTGCCGCAGTTCGACCACGCCGACCAGGACGCTCAACGCGGGTTCCAGCGACCTGCGCAGCACATCGTAGATTTCGACGAGGACGGAGTTGTCCGCGGCTTCGACGGTGATCCGGTGGAAGCGGGAGTCCGCCGCGATGAACGCGACGACGTCACCGGCCTCCGCGTGCGCCCGGCACTCGCCCAGCGCTTCCCGCAACGCCGCGACGTGCTCGTCCGTCCGGCGCAGCGGGGCCACTTGGGCGACCAGGACCTCCAGGGCGGTGCGCACCTCGAAGACCTCGGGCGCCCTGGCCGCGGCGAGCCTCTCGGCGAGTTCGTCCCGCTCCGACGGCCTGCCGACGTAGGTTCCGCTGCCCTGCCGGGCTTCGAGGACGCCGGTGTGCACGAGGACCTGGACGGCCTCGCGAAGGGTGGATCGCCCGACACCGAGCCGTTCGGACAGCTTCGTCTCGCTCGGCAGCTTGTCACCGGTCCGCAGGCACTCGGTGGCGATCAGTTCACGCAGGCTCGCGATGACCTGTTCCACCAGCGGACGGCGCCGCGGCGGGGTCGCGGGCCGCCACTCATCGAGCATGGGGCCAGGTTACGGGACAGCGGCGGGATGAGAGGTCCCCGCGCTCCCTTGACAGTGCAACGCACCGAAGCGCAAAGTCATCAGACAACCTGATGACTTAGGAGGATCATGGCCGTCGACCGCCTCGACCCCGCGACTCTCGCCAGCCCGGTGATGAACCTGTACTCGCAGGTGGCCATCGCCTCCCCCGGATCACGACTCGTGGCCATCGCGGGCCAGGTGGCCCTGGACGCACGGGGGGCGCTCGTCGGCGAGGGCGATCTCGGCGCGCAGGCCGAGCAGGCGTTCCGCAACCTGCGCGCGGGCCTGGAAGCCGCGGGCGGCACACCCGCCGACCTGCTCAAGTACACGATCCACGTGGTGGATTCGGACCCGTCGATGATCGGGCCGGTGTTCGAGGCCGCCCGACGCGCCTTCGACGGCGAACTCCCCCTCGTCCCCAGCACGTGGCTCGGCGTCGCGGCGCTCGGCCTGCCCGAGTGGCTGATCGAGGTCGACGGCCTCGCGTCCGTCGACTGAGGAACTCCGAGCCGCCGCCACGGCGGACCCCGACACCCGATACCGGGAACAGCGCGCAGGAAGGGCTTCCGATGACCACCGAGAGCACCCCGACGATCGGCTTGCCACCCGCTCCGACCTTCGACTCCGTCGACGACGAGCGGCGCCACCGCAAGCAGCAACTCGCCGCCGCGCTGCGCGTTTTCGGCAGGCTCGGCTACGACGAGGGCGTGGCCGGCCACATCACGGTGCGCGACCCCGGCGACCCGACCACGTTCTGGGTCAACCCCTTCGGCGTGTCGTTCGGGCGCATCAGCGTCAAGGACCTGGTGCTCGTCGACCCGAACGGCGCGGTGATCGAGGGAACCCGGTCGGTCAACCGCGGGGCCTTCGTCATCCACTCCGCCATCCACGACCTCCGTCCCGATGTCGCCGCCGCCGCGCACGCGCACTCCATCCACGGCCGTGCGCTGGCCGCGCTCGGCGTGCCGCTGCGTCCGGTCGTCCAGGAGGCGTGCGCCTTCTTCGAGGACCAGGCTGTCTACCGCGAGTACAACGGCCTCGCCCTGGAGGAGGAAGAAGGCAGGCGGATGGCCGAAGCCCTCGGCGGGAACCGGGCCGTCGTGCTGCAGAACCACGGCGTGATCACCGTCGGGGGCAGCGTCGAGGAGGCGGCGTACTGGTTCGTCAGCTTCGACCGCGCCGCCCAGGTCCAACTGCTCGCCGAGGCCGCGGGCACCCCCGCCTACCTCGACGACGACGCGGCCCGCCTCGCGCACTCCCAGTTCGGCAGCCCGAATCTCGCCCGCTTCAGCTTCCGGATCCTGTGGGACGACATCGTCCACGCCCAGCCCGACCTGCTCGACGAGTGACCGGACCGTCCACGGAGGTTTCGATGACCACGTTCGTACTTGTCCACGGCTCATGGGCGGGCGGCTGGAACTGGGCGCGCCTGCGGCCACTGCTCGAGGAGCACGGCCACCGGGTGCTGTCCCCGACGCTCACCGGACTCGGGGACCGCGGCCATCTCGGCGGGCCCGGAATCGGACTGTCCACCCACATCGAGGACATCACCAGGTTGCTGGTGTGGGAGGACCTCGACGACGTCGTGCTGGTGGGGCACAGCTACGGCGGAATGGTGGTGACCGGCGTGTCCGGCAGGGTGCCGGAACGGCTGGCGCACCTCGTCTACATCGACGCCTTCCGGCCCGAGCCCGGCCAGTCCGCCTTCGACGTCCTGCCGGTGCTGCCCGACCTCTTCGGCGATCCCCCCGACGCGCACCGTGGGGCTGGGCCCCGGTCGACCTGTCGATGCTCGGGCTGGTCGACCCGTCGGACCTGCGGTGGATGGCGCGCAACTGCACGCCGATGCCCACGCTGACGCACACCGAACCGCTGCCGACCCCGGTGGAAGACCCCTCGGCGGTGCCCGTGACCTACGTGCACGCCGCCGCCCTGCCCTTCTTCGCCGAGACCGCGGAGAAGGCCGCCGCGGCCGGGGCGACGGTGGTGACCTGGCCGGACGCCGCCCACTACCCGCACGTGCAGCACCCCGCCAGGACCGCGGAGGTGCTGCTGGGGCTGGTGCGCTGAGCGGCGCGGCGGGCGACGTCCGCCGGGCAGTCCCACCAGCACCACCACGCCCGTCAGCGCGGTGAGTCCTAAAAGGACTAAGCCGGTGTCCACCACGTGAGCGGGCGGTGCGCGGCCACGGGCCTTGGACGGCCTGCCCCCAGCCAGGTCTGGGGCCCTGGTGCCGACGGGTTCCGCGGGACCGCCGGGTGTGCGACGCGGGCCCGGCGGTCCCGCTCGATGATCACGCGGGTGTGGCGGCGAGCTTGAGAGAGCGCTCTCTCAAAGGGGCGATCTGCGCTACAGTGCTGTCACCCTCAGTGTTGTCTCGCTGACAACGAGGTCATGTCGGGTGGCGGGAGGTGGTAGGCGCGTGACTCTCCCCGCCAACCGGGTCGTGGCCGCGGCCGCCCTCGGCCGCGCCGTGCTGCTCGGCCGGGCCGCGCTCACCCTGACCGCCGCCGGTGTCGGGCTGCGGGTGCTCCCCGATCCGAGGACAGCGCTTTCCGTGCTGATCGTCGTCGTGGTCGGCACGGCCACTGGGCTCGTGGTGCTCGCCCGCCGTCCCGACGTGGTGCGGCACCCGGTGCCCGTGATCGCGGCGGACTCGGTCCTCGTGCTGGGAGTGCTGGTCGCCTGCCGGGGCGGTGTGCCCTTCTTCTGCTTCGCGGCGGGGGCCTGCGCGCTCGGCGGTGTGGTGCTCGGCATGCGCGGGCTGGCGCTCTGGGTCCCGCACGCCGCGCTCGGCTACGCGGTGGCCGCTCACCTGCTGCGGGCCGACACCGCGAGCCCGCACATCGCCGTGTTCACCCTGGCGTTCCCGCCCATGGACGTCCTCGCCGGGGTGGCGTCCGCGGTCGCCACCGGCGCCCTCGTGCGGTACGTCGACCTCTCGGTGGACGTGGTCGCCTCGGCCCAGCGTTCGGCGGCCGCCTCGGAGCGGACCCGGCTGGCCCGCGAGCTGCACGACTCGGTGGGCAAGACCCTGCGCGGCGTCTCGTTCGCCGCGCTCGCGCTGCCCGCCTCGTTGCGCAGGCACCCCGAACTGGCCGAGCAGTTGGCGGGCACGGTGTCCCAGGGGGCCATGGCGGCCGCCCGCGAGGCGCGCGAACTGCTGGCGGGCCTCCGGCTCGACGCCCCCGACCAGGACTTCGCCGCCACGCTGCGGCGGATGTGCGAGCACTGCGGCGAGTTGGCCGGGATCGCGGTGAGCCTCACCGCCGCGCCGGTGGACCCGCCCGCCGACGTGCGCTACGAGCTGTGCCGCATCCTCGACGAGGCCCTGCGCAACGCCGTGCGGCACGGTCGCCCCGAACGGATCGCGGTCACCCTCACCCAGACCGACCGCCTCCGCCTGCGGGTGCACGACGACGGCGGGGGCTTCCGCGTGCCAGGCGACCTCTCCGCCCTCACCACCGGGAACCACTACGGCATCGTGGGCATGTCCGAACGCGCCCGCAACGCCGGCGGTGCGCTGGACGTGAGGTCGAGGCCCGGTCACGGCACGACGGTCGAGGTGTCGGTGCCCGTCGCCCGTCCGGTCCGGATGGCGTCGTGATCGACGTCCTGGTCGTCGACGACAACCCGATCGTGCGGGCGGCGCTGCGCGGTTTCCTCGACTGCACCGACTCCGCGCGGGTCGTGGCCGAAGCCGGGGACGGGCGGCGGGCGGTGGCCTTCGCACGGCGGCTGCGCCCCGCCGTGACCCTGCTGGACCACCGGATGCCGATCGCGGACGGGTTGTCGGTGCTCGGCGAGCTGTGCCGGTACACCGCCGTGCTGGTGTTGACCAGCGACGCGGATCCCGTTCTGGTGAGCGACATGCTGCGCGGTGGCGCGCGCGGTTACCTGGTGCACGGCGAGTTCGACCCCGACGAGCTGCTCCGGGCGGTGCTCGCGGTCTCCTGTGGACAGAGCTGGCTCTCCGCTCCGGCCGCCGCCGTCGCCGTGGCCGCGGTGCGCGAGCAGGCGGATCGTGAACGGGCGCACCGCGAACAGCTGGAATCGCAGCTGCAGGACCGGATCCGGTTGGGACTCACGCGGCGCGAGGAGGACGTCCTGGGGCTGGTCGCGGAGGGGATGTCCAACGCGGCCATCGCCCGCAGGCTGGTGCTCACCGAGAAGACGGTGAAGAACCACCTGCACCACGCCTTCACGAAGCTGCGGGTGGGCAACCGCACCGAGGCCGTCCTGCGCTGGACGGGCAGGCGGTAGGGCGGGTGGACGGGGACGTGTCGGGTCGGAACCGGGTGCTGCTGCGGCGTCTGGGGTGGACAGCGCTTGCCGCGGGGGTCGCGGCGACGGCGGTGCTCGTGCCGCCGCTGATCGTGCCGTCCCCGCCGGTGGCGTCACCGCCTCCGTCCGCCGCTCCCCCGGCCGTCGTTCCCCCTGCCGCCGCTCCCCCGTCCGTTGTCACGTCGTCCTTCGTCGTCACCGCGCCCGCCGTCACCCTGTCGGCCGCCGCCCCGCCTGCTGGATCCGCGGCGGCCGAGCCGCCGCCCCCGGTGACCTCATCCCGTCCGCCCGCGTTCGAGAGCGTCACCGTGCACGCCGCCGATCCGGCCAACCTCCGCACCGGCGCACGCGTCATCGAGTGCGCGACCTGTCGCGGTGGCAGCCGGGTGGGCTACATCGGCGGCCCGAACATCCTCGCCATCCCCGTCACCGGGGTGATCGCGGCCGGGAACCGCACCCTGACGATCGTCTACGAGACCGAGGAGCCGAGGACGCTCGCCGTCGCGGTGAACGACGGCACCGCGCAGACCCGGCTGCTGACCGGCGCGGCGAGCCTGCTGATCCCGGCGACTACGTCGGTCGAGGTGTTCGTGCCCGCCGGGACCAGCTGGATCAAGTTCTTCAACGACACCGGATCGGCGCCGGACATCAACGAGATCGTGCTGAGCTGACGCCGGGGGTCAGTACCCGCCCGCGGTGTTGCACTGCACGACCTGCACGACGCAGTCCTTCACCCGGTGCCCCAGCGCGTCCTCGTCCCAGGCGAAGAACCCGTCGCCGTGCATGGACGACGCCATCCCCGACGCCAGCCGGAAACCGTCCACGCTGCCGCTCGTGGGGTAGGAGATGGAGAAGGTGACCGCCGGGATGGGCACCGGGAACTGCTCGGTGCACCGGCCGCCCTCACCGTAGGCGACGTGCCCCTTGTGGTCCGGGCTGTCCAGGTTCCTGCCGTCCCAGCAGTCCGGGAAGCGCATCGTGAAGTGCAGCGTGCCCCCGGCGCACACCGGCCAGTTGCCGTCCCGGCTGCGGCTCGCCCCGTCCAGCGGGCCACCCGCGCAGTAGAACTGGTTGACCGCGCCGATCTGGGTCGGCACCTGGCGCGTCGCGTCCCCGACGATCATCCGCAGTCCCTGCGGCATCGGGACGGTCTTCGACTTGTCGCTGAGCAGCGATCCGTAGTACACCACCACCTGTTTGGGCTGGACGGGCTGCTCGCGCTCGAACAGCGTGGGGACCCAGTACGCCGAGTGGTCCTGCAACGGCTGGCAGCTCGACGCGGTGAAGCGCATCAGGTCGTCGAACGTCGTGCTCGCCTTGGTGCCGTCGTTGCCGATGAACGAGTGCATGTGCGACGCGCCCGGCTGGCCGGGGAACACGATCGGGTCGTCCGCCGCCGAGTGGCTGTACGTGCAGGTGGCGTTGAACTCGGCGTTCCGGTTCGGGTTGGGCGGCACGGCCCTGGGCGTCATCGCCCGGAACGCGGCCAGCTGCGCGTTCCACTTCCCCTGGTCGACCGGGATCCACGTGCCCGCCGCCATCGTCATCCCGGCGTGCGGGTGCCCTGCCTGCGACACCGCCGCCGTGCCACCGCTCGGCGCCATCACCAGCGCCGCGACCGCCACCGCGGCGGTCGCGACGGCGAACCCGATCCGACCCTTGTCGACCAGCCGCAGGGGTCAACGTGGAACTTTCCTGTCACCCAGCACAGCTTCCTCCTCCACCAGCGGGAAACGGGACTACCAGCCGTAAGGTAGGACGGGGTGCCGCGCGGGTCGTGAGCCCAAAGTCCCGACCGCCGCACGTTCAGGGCCCAATTCGGGCGCCTGTCCCGAGTCGCGGTTCCCGGAACGGCGATGTGGGAGGAATCCCTTCGTGGACGACGATCGGCCCGAGGTGGTGGGCGGCTGGGAACTCGTCCGGCACGACCGCGTCGCGAACTACCGCAAGCGCTTGGCCAACAACGTCACCGTCCTCGCGACCTGGAGCGACGAGACCGGCACCGGCACGGTGGAAGCCCACGTCGAACCGCTGGGGATCGGCCGGACGCTGACCCGCGGCCGCAAGGAGTTCCGCGACCAGGACTCGTTCTGGACGGCCGCGCGGTGCGTGGTCGACATGGCCGCGAACCTGCCTTCCCTGGGCGCGGGCACCGGAAGCCCCGCCGACTCCGAGCTGTTCGGCGAGGTCGCGGGCACCGTCGAGGCCGAACCCGGCTCGGGCGGCGGCCCGGAAGCCGAGCTGACGTTCACGCTGACCAGCGGCCGCACGGTCACGCTGGTCCTGTCCGACGAGCAGGCGTTCGACCTGTGCTCGCGGATCAACGCGCTGGATCACCACGTGTGGTCCGAGCAGCGTGATCCCGAGGAGGTCATCGGTGGTGACGCCGGGGTGGTCGAGGTGGTGGACGTCGGCGGGGTGGAGTCGGGGCCGGACACCGGGCACGACGTGGTCGCGCTGTTGGGGTCCAGGTTCGGGGTCACCGCGGAGCACCTCATGGCGCATGTCGACTGGTCCGCCGTGATCGTGGTGGGGGAACCGGCGGTGGGGTCGCTGGTCGAGCGGGGCGATGAGCTGCACGCCGCGTTGCGGCCGCGGTGGTACCCGGTTGTCGTCGAGCGGCCTGGGGAGCAGTGGGTCGTCCTGCGGCGCACGGGGTTGGACCACGGCGTGGAGTGACGGGTGTCGGCCTGGCCACCGCCGGGTGTCGACCCTGACGCGGGTCGGACTTGCGGAATCCACCCGTGGACGATCGATCCGGGCGATGGCAGATCGGGCGGTCCGCCGAACTCGTCGGCCTCGGCATTCCCCGACCACGCCGCCACGACCGGCTTCGACTGCTCGAACCCGACGGCCGCGAAGCCCGGTCCGGCTACCGCTACCACACGCGTGGCCAGACCGGCGCCTGCCGGCAGCGGTGGACACCTTGACGCAGGAGGACGAAATGCACGGTCACGCACCAACAGCCCTGACGTCCCGGCTGCACCTCATGCCCCGGTTCCCCGTCACCGACGTGAACCGCTCGATCGCCCACCAACAGGAAGCACTCGGCTTCCGCCTCGCCTGGCGCACCACCGACGGCCTGGCCGCCCTGGCCAGCGGTGAGGTCGAGATGCTGATGGCGGCCCCCTGGACCGACGACCCACCCCTGCCGGCGCAATCCGCCTACGTGTACGTCGAAGACCCCGACGCCCTGTGCGGAGTACCGGGGCGCAGGCGCCGACATCGTCGACCCGGTGGCCTCCCGGCCCTGCGGGATGCGGGACTTCGTCGTGAGCGACCCCGATGGGCACCGCTCCACCCGCGGCTGCGGCGAACCGCGACTGCTCGAGGTCGCCGACCACTAAGGCCGACAACGGTTCGACGGCCGCGGTGACCGGCTCCGGCTCGTGCCGTCGGCGTGACCACAGCGCCGCCCTGGCCTGCCGGCTCGAACACCCTACGGATGCGACTCCCGCAGCGTGAGCACCATGGCGTCGAGCAGCCGGTTGCACTCGATGACCGACAACTCCCGCGCCGCAGCCGCTTCCGCCGCACCGAACACCCCCAGCAACCGGGACCGCACCTCCGCCTCGTCGATCCCCGTCCGCGTCGCCACCACTCCGACCTCGAACCGGAAGCGGGTGGTGCGGCTGAATCGGACCACCGCCGCGGACAGTTCCACCGACGGCCCGGTGACCGCTTCCGGCTCGCCCGACGTCAACGTGATCTCAAGGTCCACCCCCAAGGCCTCGGCCAGTCGGCGCAGGGCGGACAGCGTCGGGTTGCCGCGCCCGTTCTCCAGGTTCGCGATGTAGGGCACCGACAACCCCGCGTCGACCGCCACCGAGGCGATCGTCCGACCCGCGGCGACCCGCTGGGCACGCAGCCGTTGCCCCAGCTCGACCCCATTCACCAATCCACCCTCCCAGAACACTTGTTTGCCTTAAGTATCCCACCAGGATAGCTTCGCGATGTGCTCCGCGCCCTCGATGTGGCCGACTTCCGGCTGTTGTGGGCAGGCCGACTCGTCTCCGACCTCGGGTCGTACCTGCTCATCGTGGCGATCCCCTTCCACGTCCACCAGCTCACCGGCTCCGCGACCGCCACGGGTCTGACGCTCGCCGTGGAGAGCCTGCCCGCCGTGCTCGTGGGGCCGATGGCCGGTGTCCGCGTCGACCGCTGGAACCGCAGGCGGATCATGATCGCCGCCGATCTGCTGCGCGCGGGCGCGATCCTGCTGATCCTGTTCGCCGACCGGCCCGAGCGGGTGTGGTGGGTGTACCTCGCGCTGCTCGCGGAGAGCCTCGGCACGGTGTTCTTCCGCCCCGCCGCGCGGGCCATGACGCCCGACGTCGTCGGTCTGGGGCCGGACCTGGTCGCGGCCAACTCGCTCAACGCGCTGAGCACCGGCACGGTGCGCCTGGTCGGGCCACCGCTCGGGGCGGCACTCCTGGTCTGGTCCGGACTTCCCGCGCTGATCCTCCTCGACGCCGCGAGCTACCTGGTCTCCGCGCTCGCGATCACCGCCATCACCACCCGGACGACCACCACCGGCGACGGTTCCGCGAAACCCCTGCGCGACGGACTCGCGTTCACCGCGGGCCACCCGGTCCTGCGTGGACTGCTGGTGCTCAACACCGCCTTCTTCACCGCCAACGCCGTCTTCACCGCGCTGCTCGTCCCCTTCGTCTCCCAGCGGTTCACCGACAGCCCCGGCGCGGTGGGCTACCTGGTCTCCGCCCTCGGCGCGGGCTACCTGCTCGGCGCGCCGGTCGCAGGCCTCCTCGTCCGGCGCCTGACACCGAGTCGGCTGATGTTGCTGGGGCAGACCGGGGTGGGCCTCTGCTTCGCCGCCATGGTCAACGCGCCCACCCTGGTCGTCGCGATCGCCGCGGCGGGCATCGCGGGCGTTCCGGGTTCCGTCCTGATGACCACCATCGACACCACCGTCCAACGCGGCGCCCCGAGTGCGCTGCGGGGTCGGGTCGGCGCGGCCTTCCACGTCTCCGACGCCGTCGCCGCCCTGCTCGGCGCCTCCGCTGCCGCCGTCCTCGGCGCGCACCACCCGATCACGTCGGTGCTCACGTGGAGCGCGGTCGCCATCCTGTGCACCGCGGCGGCCGGACTGCTGATCCTCCCCTAGGCGGCCTCCAGGACGAAGAACAGGAAGCTCAGGAACGCCCCGGAGGGAAACCTCGCCATGTCCTCGGGGAACAGGTCGTGGGCTTCCGGCGCCGGGGGCGGTTCGCTGATGACGGCCGTGCGGAAACCGGCCGCGGTGAAGGCGTCGGTCATCGCGTGCAGTGGCCGGTGCCAGTAGGTGAGCACGGCCGCCTGACCGTTGAACGCGTACTCCTCGGACCACTTGACGGTCGCGAAGTAGTCACCATGGGGATGGGCCACCTTGAAGGTGATGGGGTGGTTGACGACCACGATCAGCCTGCCGCCGGGCCGCAGCACGCGCCGCAACTCGGCCAGCGGCGCGGACCAGTCCTCCAGGTAGTGCAGCACCAGGGCCGCGACGACGTCGTCGAACGCGTCGTCGGGGTACGGCAGCGGCTCGCCGATGTCGGCGACCCGCAGGTCCGCGTCGGCGCCGAGCCGCTGCCGGGCCAGCTCCACCATCTTCGCGCTGCGGTCGAAGCCCGCCACGACGGCGCCCCGGTCGCGCAGCGCCGCGGACACCGGACCCGCGCCGCAGCCCGCGTCGAGGATCCGGCGACCGGTCACGTCCCCGGCCAGGTCCAGGATCGCGGGTCGGACGTAGTACGCGTTGAGGAGGCTGGTCTCGTTCTCGGCCGCGTACGCCTCGGCGAAGCCGTCGTAGTCGTTCTCCAGGGCCACTTCGGCGGAATTCTCGGGATTGGCGGGCATGGGCACCATGGTGCCGAGTGGTCAACCGGGACGCCAGGGCCGCCGTCAGCCGTCCGCTCGGGGCAGCAGCGGGTGGATGGCTTCGCGAAGGCGGTCGCGGAGCCAGCGCGAGGAGGGGTCGTGGTCGACGCGGCGGTGCCAGCGCAGTTCGACGTCCGCGGTGGGCAGGTCGAAGGGCACGTCGTGACGGCGCAACGGGACACCGCGGTCGATCAGGTGCGCGGCCGTCACCTGCGGCACGAGGCAGATGAAGTCCTGCTCCAGGGCCATCAGGGCGCCCAGGGCGTAGGAGGGCACGACCGCCGCGACGTGGCGGGAACGCCCGACCCGCTCCAGGGCGTCGTCGAGCGGACCTCGGGCGAGGCCGCGCCGCGAGGCGGAGACGTGGGGGTGGCGGCAGAGGTCGTCGGGGGTGAGCCGCGGTGCCCGGCCCAGCTCCGAGTCGGCGGCGACGACGGCGACGAAGTGGTCGGTGAACAGCGTCGAGGTGTGGACGTCGGGCGGCGGCGGGGCCGCGACCGTGACGTCGAGGTCGAGCGAGCCGTCGCGCAGCGGGTCCGGTTCCTTGGAGTCCTGGCCGACGAACCGCAGGCGGACGCCCGGCGCCCCGCCCGCGATCAGGCGGGTGAGACGGGGGGCGATGACCGGGACGAGGCCGTCGTTGAGGCGGATGGAGAAGGTGCGCCGCCAGGAGCGCGGGTCGCTGGTCGCGGGGTCGGTCCGCAGGCGGTCCGCGGCGTCGAGCAGTGCTTTGACCCTGCCCGCGGCGTCCTGGGCGAACGGCGTGGGGACCAGGCCGCGGCCCGCGCGCACCAGGATCGGGTCGTTCATCGCGCGACGCAGCCTGCTCAGCGCCCGGCTGGTCGCGGGTGCGGACAGGTGCAGGCGCACCGCGGCCTCCGCGACGCTGCCGGTGTCCATCAGCGCGTCGAACACGCGCAGGAGGTTGAGGTCCAGATCCGCCGCCATGACCGTCCCCATTCGTGCGTTCGACGCAGGTAGTCCGTATCGAGAATGCACTGGAGATCATGCCCCGACGCGCCGATACTGGTTGTCAGAGGCTCTCGACGGCGGACGCGCCGGTCCCGACGAGCCCGCCGACCGGTCGCGCCACCCGCCGACCACCACACCACCCGGACAGGAACCCAGTCATGCCCAGAATCGTGCGCCCGACCTCCTACGGCAGCCCCGACGTCCTCACCACGACCGAGGTGCCCGTCCCGAAGGCCGCCGCCGACGGCGTGGTCGTCGAGGTCAGGGCCGCGGGCGTCAACCCGATCGACTGGAAGCTCTACAGCGGGTCCTTCCACGCCGTGGACGACGACCACAAGGACGCCGCCGGGATCGCCGCGTCGATGCCCGCGATCGGCCTGGAGTGCGCGGGCGTCGTCACCGAGGTCGGTGCGGACGTGACCGGCGTGCGGGTCGGCGACGAGGTAATCGTGCACCCCGTGACGGCCGCCTACGCCGACTACGTCACGGCCCCGGCCACCTCGGTGGTGGCCAAGCCCGCCGGGCTCGGGTGGGCCGAGGCTGGCTCGCTCATGCTGGCGGGCACCACCGCGGTCCACGCGCTGCACGCCGCCGGCGTCGGTGCGGGCGACACGGTGCTCGTCCACGGCGGGGCGGGCGGAGTCGGCCTGATGGGCGTGCAACTGGCCGCCGCCGCGGGGGCGGCGGTGATCGCCACCGCCTCCGAGCGCAACCACGCGTTGCTCCGCGAACTCGGCGCCACCCCCGTCGCCTACGGCCCAGGGCTCGCCGACCGGGTGCGCGCCACCGCACCGCGGGGCGTCACCGCCGCGGTCGACTTCGCGGGCACCGACGAGGCGCTCGACGTCTCGCTGGAGCTGGTGGCCGACCGCGACCGCATCGCCTCGATCGCCGGGTCACCGCGCCGCGCCGCCGCGGGCGTCAAGCTGCTCGGTTACGGCCCGGGGCAGGACGCGGGCACCGCGATCCGCGCCGCCGCCCGCGGCGAACTCGCCGAGCGCGCCGGGTCCGGCGCCCTGCGCGTCGTCGTCGACACCACCTTCCCCCTAGCCGAAGCCGCGAAGGCCCACGAGGTCGGCCTCGCCGGACACGCGCCCGGCAAGCTCGTGCTCATCCCCTGACCGGCCCGTCGGCCGTGCGAAGAGGACGGTGCGACCGGCGTGTCCCGCCCGCGGGCGACGCCGCCCACCGGATGCCGCCGTTCCCCTGGCAGGGGACGCGCGACGCGGCGAACCTCGCGGCCGAACCGGGTGCGCGGTCCGGACCGAACTGCGGAGACGGGGTGTGACGAACGTCCGGGATGGATACCCGTGGTTGTCGCCGTCGCCCGGCCAAGTCCGGCAGGAAGCACGAGGTACCCATGCTGCAGGAACCACCTCCGCGGTTGTCCGCGCAGGACCACTCCATCCGCATGGGCGAGGAGTTGACCCTCGGCATCTCGCTGACGTGCAACAACCTCGGTGAACTGCGCGCCGAACTGCGGCAGGTCCTCGACGGCATGGACGACGACTTCGTCGACGACGTGCAGCTGGTGTGCACCGAACTGGCCGCCAACGCCTGCGACCACGCCGAGGACCCGCGTCAGCTGGTGTTGAGGCGCCAGGTCCAGGACGACCGGCACGAGTTGCTGATCGAGGTGCACGACTCGACCCCCGAACGCACACCGCTGGTGGGCGAGTCGACGCTCGGCGAGTTCCGCGGCCACGGCATGCGCATGGTCGAGTCGCTGTGCAGCGACTGGGGCGTGCGCCGCGCCGACCGGTTCAAGGTCGTGTGGGCCAGGCTGCCGATCCCGCGATGAGGACCGCCGCCGCGCGGCGGGATTCCCCCGCTGCGCGGCGATGCCGGTGGTACTGGGAGGAACCGCGAAGCGGGAAGTGCCCACTTCCGACGGACCGGCGGCCGCGGTCACCGGTCTTGCTGCTCCATCACCAGGATCGCGCCGTTCGGGGCGCCCGTGCTCGACCGCAGCGAGCTGCACACCACGCGGACGTGCACGTCACGGCCGCGGCGGTTGACCGCGTCGACCTTGATCTCGGTCGTGAACGACCCGTCGGCCAGCGCCTCGCGGACGATCGGGCGCAACTGCGGCAGCGGAAGGCCGATGTCGAGGTTCAGCAGGTGCGTGCCCTCGGCCTCGTCCCGCCGCACGCCCCACAGCTCCTCGGCACCGCGGTTCCACGCCAGCACCCGCATCTCCAGGTCCAGCACGACGACCCCGGCCCGCAACGACGTCAGGATCGACTCCAGGAACCCGTTGACCTGGTCCAGTTCCCCGCTGCGGTCGCGCAGGGTCTCGTTCATGGTCTGGAGTTCGTCGTTGGTGGACTGGAGCTCCTCGTTCATCGTCTCCAGTTCCTCGTTGGTGGACTGGAGCTCCTCGTTGGTCGTCTCCAGTTCCTCCACGGTGGACTGGAGTTCCTCGTTCGTGGTCTCCAGTTCCTCGTTGGTCGACTGGAGTTCCTCGTACGCCGCCCCGAGCTGGTTGTTCGCCTCCTCCAGCTCGTCCAGGAGCTTGTGCGCGGCGCTCACGTCGTGGAAGACGACGGAGACGCCGAGGATCCCGTTGCCCGAGTCGACCAGGGGGCTGATGTGGACCTCGAACCACATCTTCTCGCCGGGCCCGCGGTCCCACTCGACGTCCTTGACGCGCAGCGTCCGCCGTTCCAGCCGGGCCTTGTCGACGTAGCCGCGCAGCTCGACCGGGCGGTAGGACAGGTCGAGGTCGCGCAGCGGCCTGCCGACGTCCTTGCCCGACAGCCCGAACGTCGCCTCCGCCTGGCTGTTCACCAGCGCGACCACGTCCTCGCTGGTCACGACCACCTGCGCGACCGGGCTGGCCGAGAACCCCAGTTCCCGCAACCGGTCGAGGCCGCCGATGTCGATGCGGCGGTCGTGCGCGAACGCGTGCGCCACGAAGGGCGAGCCGACCGGCAGGCCGTTCGCCGCACGGCGGAAGATCCGTCGCTTGAGGTCCACCGCGTCGAAGACGCGGGAGTGGCTGAGCAGCATCTCGGCCTTGCCGAGGAACAGCACACCCCGTGGCACCAGGGCGAAGTGGAAGCGCCCCAGGATCTTCGACTGGGTCTCCTGGGTGAAGTACATCAGCGTGTTGCGGCAGACCAGCAGGTCGATCCGGGAGATGGGCGCGTCCTGCACGAGGTCGTTGCGGCCGAAGATGACCGCGCGCCTGAAGTCCTTGCGGAACGAGTACCGGTCCTCGTGCGGCTCGAAGTACTTCTCCAGCAGGCCCGGCGGCAGCCCCTCCAGCTCACGGGTCTCGTAGGTCGCCTGCCGCGCCTGGGCGAGCGCCTCGTCGTCCACGTCGGTCGCGTAGACCTTCACCCGGCGCCGGTACTCGTCCGGTCCCAGCGCCTCGGCCAGCGCGATGGCGATGCTGTACGCCTCCTGGCCCGACGCGCAGCCCGCGCTCCAGACCCGGATCGGGTCGTCCGGGCCGCGTTCGGCCAGCATCACGGGGATGACCTCGTCGCGCAGGTACTCCCACGCTCCGGGGTCGCGGAAGAACCCGGTGACGTTGATCAGGATCGTGTTGAACAGCGCGTCGAACTCGTCCGGGTTCAACTGCAAGTAGTCGATGTAGTCGCCGTGGTCGGAGATCGAGACCTGGTTCATCCGGTGCGCGACGCGCCGCGTCAGGCTGGTGCGCTTGTACCCCGTGAAGTCGAAACCCCTCGATTCCTTCAGGTACGCGAGCACCTCTTCGAAAGCACTGTCCGACCCTGGCTGGCGACCCGTCACAGCGGGTAACGCTACCCGCCGGTCGAAGCCCCTTCCGCCAACGGGAGCACCGCCCAGACGACCTTGCCGCCGCGTGCGCTCACCGACACGCCCCAGGCCTTGCTCAGCGCTTCCACCACGGTCATCCCCCTCCCGCCGGAGGTCCCCCGGCGCAGCTCCGGGAGTTTGGGGCCGTCGTCGTACACCGCGATGGCGAACTGCCCCGGCCGGAGTTCGAGCCTCAACGACGGCGCGGAGCCGGTGTGCTTCACGGCGTTCTCCACCAGTTCGCTCACCACGAGCGCCGCGTCGTCCGCCACCCGCTCCAGGTTCCAGCGGGAGCAGGTGTCGCGCAGGAACGCGCGCGCGAGCCGCGCCGAGGCGGTGGAGAAGGGCAGCCGCACCTCGTGCCTGCGTCGGGTCCGGGGCTCGACGACCGCGTCCAGGGCCAGCCGCACGGTCGGGAACTGCGGTACGAACCGGGCGATGCCGCCGCGTCGCAGGGTCTCCCGCAACCCCTCGTCCGCGACGATCATGACCGGCACGCCGGGCCACTCCGACACCCGCATCCACACCGTCGTGAACACGCTCAGCTCGGAGGTTCCGAGGGCCTCGAACCCGTCGAGCAGGTGCACGACGATCGCCGTCGGCTCGTCGACCGCGCACTTCAGCAGCCGGTCGCGGAACTCCGCGTAGCTCGACAGGTCCAGCCTGCCCGTGGCCCCCACCACGGTCGCGCCCTCCTCCGACGTGAGCCCCAGGGTGATCACGAAGGGCGTTCCGCGCGGGCCTGCTCGTCGACCGCGTCGGACAACAGGTAACCCCTCAGCACGTCGGCGGCGTGCGAGGCCTCCTCCTCGGTCCGCTCGTACCGCTCCGCGAGCTTCCCACTACCCCTGTTCCGGGCGTCCGCCCCCATTTTGCGAGCCAAGCTCACTTTTTCCTCCAGCGTGCGCAGGGCCGTCCACAGCGCACGCTCCAGTGTGCCCGCTTGCGCGTCCAGCAGGGCGTCCGCCGTCCACGCGTGCCCCACCCGGCAGCGGAACCGCGTGCGCTCGGCGTCCACGTCCAGCAGCGTGCCCGCGCAGTCGGGACAGCTGAAACCCGACGGTTCGCCCATCTTCTCCACCTCGACAGTCTGCTGCGCCGCGAACCGCGTCTCCAAACGGAGCAGCGCGGACGGTGCGGGCACGTTCGCCGTTTCCACCGGTTCACCGGCGTAGCGCCGCACGGCGTCCCCCAGGCTTCCCGCGGGCAGCACCTGGTCCACCCGCACGTGCTTCACCACGCTTCCCGGCATCCCCTGGTAAAGGGCGTCGTCGAGGTCCTGGACCATCGTCACCCCGCCGCGCGTGGCGATGGCGACCATGCCCGCGGTGCCGTCGTCGAGGGCGCCCGACAGCACGACGCCGATCACCCGTGGCCCCCCGGCGACCGCGGCGGACCGGAACAGGGCGTCCACAGCGGGCCGGTGCCCGTTCTCCGTCGGCCCGTGCGACAGCACCAGGGTCCCGTCCCGCACCAGCACGTGGTGGTCGGGAGGCGCCACGTGGATCCGACCGCGCTCCAGCGCCATGCCCTGCCGCGCGCTCACCGCGGGCAGCGGGCCGCTGCGACCGAGGATCGCGGGCAGCGCGCTGGTCCCGCCCGCGGGCAGGTGCAGCACGACCACGACAGCCGCGGGCAGATCGGCCGGAAGACCCGCCACGAAACCGCGCAACGCCTCGACACCGCCCGCCGACGCGCCCACGACCACGAGGTCGCGTGGTTCCAACGCCATCCGCCTCAACCCCTTCGAACTCACCGGAGTGGTTCCCCCGCAGGGGTGTCGCCAACCCCGACCACCACGTCGCCGAGTGATCGTCCGGCACGCGCCGGGTCGGACGCCTCGTCGCCGACCGCAGGCCCAATACCGCCGAACGGGTGAACAACCTCTTTTGCCTCCTCAGGTTTTCGACACCGGTGATAGGACGGAGTGCAAACGGTTGAGAAGCCAGCCGTTGTCCGATCAGCGGTGGACTTGACCCCCAGGTCGAAACGACGAGAAAGCTTCCCCATGAAGCAACTTTTGCACGTGGACCTGTCGACGAGGTCGAACGCCGTCGTGGTCACCGTGGCGGGAGAACTCGACATGACCACGGCGGGACTGCTCGCGGAGCACGTGGAGGAGGCCCAGCGGCTCCTCGGCACCGCGCGCGCCGTGGTGGTCGACCTGACCGGGGTCGGCTTCATCGCGGCCGCCGGAGTAGCGGTGCTGCTCCACGCCCATCGGACCTGCGAGGCACTCGGGGTTCCGCTGTGGGTGGTGGCGCCCGCGGAGTTCGCCCGGCGCACGCTGCGGATCTGCGACCTGGACTCGGTCCTGCACGTCGTGGCCAAGTCCCCGGCGGTGACGGCGGAGAGGCTGCGCAGCGCCCTGGAGGGCCGCGCCTCCGCGGACCACACAGCGGCCGTGCTGACGACCGGCGCGAACGCCCCCGGCCTGCGGATCGACGTGGTGGCCGCGGCGTGGGAGACCGAGCCCGCCGACTTCCGGGCGCACATCGCCGACCTCTCGGCCGCGTTGAGCCGCCAGGGCCACCGGGTCGTCCTCCTGATCCGGCGCACGTCCGGCGACCTGCCCGACGCCGAACGGACGCGGATGGGCTACGACCTCGTGCGGGTGGCCGCGGGACCGCCCACCACCCTCAACCGGGCGGCGCTCCTCCCCCACCTCGACGAGTTCGCCGCCCGGCTGGACCGCCGGTGGGCGGAGCACGCCCCCGACGTGGTGCACCTGCACTCCTGGACCTCGGGACTCGCCGTGCGCGCCTGCGAGGCCACCCTGGTCCAGTCCTTCCACGGGCTCAAGACCGTTCAGGACGCCGACAGCGCGTCCACGAGCAAGGTCAGGGACCTGGAACTGCTCACCGCCCTGTCCGCCCACCACGTCATCACCACGA
This sequence comes from Umezawaea sp. Da 62-37, assembly GCF_032460545.1. GTDB lineage: Bacteria > Actinomycetota > Actinomycetes > Mycobacteriales > Pseudonocardiaceae > Umezawaea. Next base: position 10,403,569 of record NZ_CP135965.1, on the reverse strand, counting down.
GCAGCCACGAGGTGGCCGGACTGGTGCGCGCCGGGGTGCCCCGAGCGCGGATGACGCTGGTGCCCTGGGGCGTGGACACCGACCTGTTCAGCCCGCACGGCCCGGCCGCTCCGCGCGGCGCCGTGCACCGCGTGGTCGCACTGGGGGAGGTGGCACCACGCAGCGGGTTCCGCGCCGCGATCGAGGCGCTGACCGCCGCACCCGGCGCCGAACTGCTGGTCGTCGGACCGATCCGGTCCGCCCTCCCCCGTGAGGACCCGGAGGTCACCAGCCTCATCCGGCACGCCCGCGCACACGGCGTGGACGACCGGGTGCGGTTCACCGGTCAGGTCAGCCGCAGGACCCTGGCCGCGCTGCTGCGCTCCGCCGACGTGGCGCTCCGCGTGCCGTGGCGGGATCCGGGGGGCGGCAGCGCGCTCCAGGCCATGGCCTGCGGGGTCCCGCTGATCGCCTCGCGGGTGGACGCCCTGCCCGACATCGTCGTCGAGGACGTCACCGGGCTCCTCGTCCCCCCTGGCGACGCGCCCGCGCTCGGCCAGGCGCTCCGCGGCCTGCTCGACGACCCGATGGGGCGCGATGTCCACGCGATCACCAGCGTCGACCGCGCCCGGACCCGCTACTCCTGGGACCGCGTCACGACCGAGGCGGTGGCCACCTACCGGAAGGCGAGGACCCCCGCCGCGCCGACCAACCGCCACGCGAGCCGATGACGGCTTCCGGTCCGGCCGCACGGGTTTACCGGTGGTCCACAACGCCAACCCCGATGGGTACGAACGACCTTGGAGGGACTCATGGCAGGACAGGACAAGCCGACCGACGCGACGGCGATCGACACCCAGACCGACGTGGCCCGCCTGGTGATGGCGCGCTCGGCGCTGAAGGTCGTGGCCATCGCCGTCGTGCTGGGGCTGCTCTTCCGGCTGTTCCGGTCGTGACGCGAACGCCCTCGGGTCACTGACCCGCTCGAACCAGGAGGTCCGGATGCAACCGATCATCCCCTTCGTCCCGTGGGACTGGCGGGACAACTCGTGGCTCTCGCCCTACCCGACCGGCCCCGCCGACGCCACGCCCACCGACGCCACGCCCACCGACGAACGACCCGACACGGGCCTCACCGGCTACCGCGTCGAGGCCACCGACGGTTCGATCGGCTCGATCGACCAGGAGAACGCGAAGGTCCCGTCGGACTGCCCGCTGGTCGACACCGGCCCGTGGATCTTCGGGCACAAGGTCGTCCTCCCGGTCGGCACCGTGAGCCACGTCGACCACGAGGAGCGCCGGGTGCACGTCGACCGGACCAAGGAGCAGGTCAAGTCCGCTCCCGAGTACGACCCGGACGCCGATGGCGACACCTACCGGCAGCGGCTCGGCGACTACTACTCCGAGAGCTACGGCACGACCCCGACCGGCTAGGGCGTGCGCCGCGGTCCGAGCGCGCACCACCTCCGGCATGGCCGCTGTGGTGGGAGCGCTCCGCATCGCCGCAACGCAGGCGACCCGCGTTCGACCACCTCGTCCGCTTCCGTGGAGATCCACGCACCTACCCGATCGGCACCACACTTACGGGTGAACCTCTCGTGTTTCTTCCCCGTGGGGCATTCACCACGGTGGTATGAAATACCCGCGTGGTTGGACATCCGGCCATGGTCCTCTTGGCCCAGACCAGAGTCGCGACTACGAGAAAGCCCTTCATGGAACTGCCGCGTACCCGTGATCGGGACGAAGTGGGCGTCGCCACGGGGAAACCGGGCACCAGCACGACGGGAACCGGCGCGGGCCGACCCGCGCCGCACGTCGTGGTCGACGACGCGTGAGGGCGTCGGCGATGCGGATCGACCTGGTCGCCGCGTCGTGGGAGGCGGAGCCGCTCGAGCACACGACCCACATCACCGAACTCGCGGTGGCGTTGAGCAGGCAGGGCCACGAGGTCGCGCTCCACATCCGCAGGCACACCCCCGACCAGCCCGAGTCCGAGGAGAACCCGTTCGGGTTCAGGGTGGTCCGGGTGCCCGCGGGGCCGCCGAGCCCGCTGTCGGGAGCGGCCCTGATCGCCCACCTCGACGGGTTCGCGGCGTTCCTTGACCGCGCCTGGGCCGAGCGCGCGCCCGACGTGGTGCACCTCCACTCCTGGATGTCCGGGCTGGCCGTGAGCGAGTCCGACGCGCCGCTGGTCCAGTCCCTGCACGGTTTCCGGCACACCGAGCGCCAGTTCCAGCGGCTGGTGGTGCGCAGGCGGACCGACATGGAGCGCCTCGTCGCGCTCGCCGCCGACCGCGTGGTCACCGCGGCGGCGGACGAGGCGTTCGAACTGGTCCGGCTCGGAGTGCCGGGCACGAAGGTGTCGCTGGTGCCGTGGGGCGTCGACACCGACCTGTTCCACCCCGAAGGGCCCGCCGCTCCCCGCGGGGCCGGGCCGCGACTGGTCGCGCTCGGCGAGGTCGCGCCGCACAGCGGGTTCCACACCGCGATCACGGCGCTGGCCGCCGTTCCCGACGCGGAACTGCTGATCGTCGGGCCCATCCGCTCCGACGCGGCCGACGAGGACCCCGAGGTGCTCCGCCTGGTCGGGCACGCCCGCAGGTTGCGCGTCGGCCATCGGGTGCGGTTCACCGGCCGGGCGGGAAGGGCGGACCTGCCCGCGCTGCTGCGCTCGGCCGACGTCGCCCTGTGCGTGCCGTCGCGCGAACCCTCCGGTGTCGCCGCGGCGCAGGCCATGGCGTGCGGCGTTCCCGTGGTCGCTTCGGCGGTGGGCGCGCTGGCCGACCTCGTCGTCGACGGTTCCACCGGTGTCCTGGTCCCGGCGCGCGCGCCGCTGGCGCTCGGCGTCGCCCTGCGCGGCCTCCTCGCCGACCCGGCGCTGTCTCGGGCCCACGCCCTCGCGGGCGCCGAACGGGTGCGGGTCCGCTACTCGTGGGACCGCGTCGCCGCGGAGGTGGCCGCCACCTACCGGAAAGCCATCCGCCACCGTCGTTTCGAGGTGGCCGCCGAGCAGTAGGCCGCCCGCGGGGACCGGGACCGCCGACGGTGGCCCGCCGGATCAGACGGTGAGCACGACCTTGCCCCGGAGGTGGCCGCCCTCGATCAGCCGGTGCGCGTCGGCGACGCGGTCGAACGGGAACACCTCCTGCACGTGGACCCGGAGCACGCCCCGTTCGACGAGGTCGACGAGACCGCGCAGGGCGAACGGGTCGGGGTCGACCGCGACGCCGCTGAAGCGCATGCCCGCCGCCTCGAACTTGGCGATGAGCACCGGATCGTCCTCGGCGACCGCCGTCACGAGGTGGCCTCCCGGGCGGAGCACGGCGAGCGACCGCTCGACGGTGTCGCCGCCGATCGTGTCGAGCACGACGTCGACGTCGCGGACCGCCTCGGCGAAGTCGACCGCCGTGTAGTCGATCACCTGGTCGGCGCCGAGTCCTTCGACGAACTCCCGCTTGCTCCCGCTCGCGGTCGTGATCACGTGCGCTCCGAACGCCTTCGCGATCTGGATCGCGACGTGGCCGACCCCGCCGCCACCGCCGTGGACCAGGACGCGGTCGCCCTCGGTCACGCCCGCGAGGTCGACCAGGCCCTGCCACGCCGTCAGGCCGACGACCGGCAACGCCGACGCCTCGACGTGCGAGAGCGACGCGGGCTTGCGCACCAGGTGCAGTGCCGGCGCGGCCACGAACTCGGCGTACGCGTTGGCGGCACGGGGGAACAGCGGCATCCCGAACACCTCGTCGCCGGGCCGGAACCGCCAGGTCAGCGCCTCTTCGACCACGCCGCTGATGTCCCAGCCAAGGACGAACGGCGGCGGGCCGAGCAGTGGGAACTCGCCTTCGCGCAGCCGCGGTTCCAGCGGGTTCAACCCGATCGCCTTGACGCGGACGAGGACCTCGGTCGGCACTGGCCGGGGCACGGGCGCTTCCACGACGGTGAGCACCTCGGGGCCGCCCAACTCCTGCTGGGTGATGACTCGCATGACTCTCCTGGTTCCTGGGGGGTACGGATCCAGGCTAGGTTTTCCGATGGGAACCCCCAGGTACCTTTGGCGCCATGAGCGCTTCCGGTCCCGGCGACTGCTTCCTCGCCGACTGCCCAGGGCGTCTGACGATCGAGCTGATCGCCGAGAAGTGGACGGCGGTCGTGCTCTACGGCCTCAGCGAGGGCCCTGTGCGCCACGGCGAGCTGATCGGGATGATCGGCGGCATCTCCCGCAAGGTGCTCACCCAGACGCTCCGACGGCTGGAGGCGCACGGGCTCGTCAGCCGCCACGCCTACGCCGAGGTGCCGCCCCGCGTCGAGTACGAGCTCACCCCGCTCGGGGCGTCGTTGATCGGGCCGATCCACGTGCTGACCGAGTGGGCGAGGACGAACGGCGACGCGGTGCTCGACGCGCTCGACGCGGATTCCGAGGCCACCGCCCGCAACGGCTGAGCCCGCGGACCTGATCGTCCTCGCCGGCGGGATCGGTTCGCCGATGTGCGCTCGGCGTCCTTTTCGGACAGTGGACGGTCCGGTGTCCTCCTCGGGTCGCGGCGGCGGCGTCCCGAACCGTCAGGGGGCGGTCGGCGGCGCGCTCATCGCCGCCGCCAGGAACGTGATCGCCCACCGCCGGGCGTCATCGCCCTCCACCGGGGACGGGCACGTCGGGACGCGCCGGTTGTGGACCTCGACGCGGTCCGCGGCCGCCACGGCGAGGATCCCCCGCATCCGGAACCACAGCTCCCCGTCGGACAGGCCGGGCAGCGCGCGCCCGAAGGCCGCCAGGAAGCCCTCGCCGACATCGGCCTCGGCCGCACCGGTCCAGTCGCGCATCTCCTCGGCCGGGTCGCCGAGGATCCTCATGATCAGCCGGGAGGTCCGGGCGCCGCCCTCCTCGCCCGCGGGCATCCCGTCGAACATCGGCCCCGTGAACGCCTCCACCAGGTCGGCGACCGCCGGGTCCGGGGTCCGGGCGAGCAGCCGGTCGAGTCCGGCGCGCTGCGCGGCGTTGATGGGCTCGACCACCCTGCGGACGACCTCGGCCAGCAGCCCCGCCTTCGAGCCGAAGTGGTACCCGACCGCGGCCAGGTTCGCACCGGCCAGGTCGGTGATCGCACGGACCGAGGCGCCGCGGAAACCGTGCTCGGCGAACAGGCGCTCGGCCGCGTCGAGGAGCTGGGTCCGGGTGTCGGGTGGCGCCATGCCCATATTGTACGTACGTTTGATTCAAACGAACGTATGACTGAATCGCCGCGTGGAAATGGGTCATCATGAAACTGCTCGTGTACGGCGCCGGAGTACTCGGCAGCCTGCTCGCCGTCCGCATGCACGAGGCCGGGCACGACGTCTCGCTCCTCGCCAGGGGCGAACGCCTTGCCTCCCTGCGCAAGCACGGCGTGCAACTCGCCGAGGGCGACAGCACGACCGTCCGGCGGGTGCCGGTGCCGGTGGTCGAGCACCCCGCGGGCGGGTACGACCTGACCGCCGTCCTCGTCCGCACCCACCAGGTGGACGCGGTGCTGGAGTCGCTCGTCGGGCTCGAGGGCGACGTGCTGTTCCTGCTCCACTGGGCGGCGGGCGCGGAGCCGCTCGGCGCGGTGATCGGCCACGAGCGGGTGCTGCTCGGCGGCTACCCGAACGGGGGCACGATGGACGGCGACGTGGTCCGCTACCGCGCCCCCAGCCCCATGGCCCGCCGGTACCCGATGCCGATCGGCGAACCCGACGGCCGCACCACCCCGCGGCTGGAGCGGATCGTGCGGGCGTTCCGCGACACCGGCGTCAACGCCAAGGCCGAGCCGCGGGTGGACGCCTGGCTCAGGACGCACGCCGCGTTCGCGGTGCCGCTCGAACAGGCGGTGCACGCCGCGGGCGGCCCGGAGGCGCTGGCCGACGACCCGGACGCGGTCCGCGACATGGTCCGCCTCATGCGGCGGAACCTCGCCACCATGCCGAATCCCCCGGTCCCCCGCGGGTTCGGTGCGCTGCGGACCCTGCCGGAAGGTCTGCTCGTGGTGGTGCTGCGCCGTTTCCTGCGGAGCTCGACCGCCGCGCAAAGCGGGCTCAACACCACCTCGCCCGCGGCGTCGGTGGCCGAACTCGAGCGGATGGCCGAACAGATGCGCGCCTACCCGGAGGTCCGGTAGCCGGCGCCCGCGGTCGAGGTGTCGCCAGAACCGGAATCCGGCCGGGCCGCGCGAGTCGGCGAGGTCGACGCGCAGGTTCGCGTCGACGGCGCGGCGGGCCACCCTTGCGCCGACCGGGCCGGTGCCGATGATGCCGGGGGTCGGTGTGGTCACGTCTGTTCTCCGTTCGGCGGGGCCACCCCTCCCAACCGGTGGGAGCCGCGCCATCGACGACCGGAACCCACCTGCGGCGATCACGTCGTGTGATAGATCAGAGGGGTGGAACTGAGGGCGCTGAAGTACTTCGTGACCGTCGCCGAGGAGCTGCACTTCGGCCGCGCGGCGGAACGGCTGCGGATCGTGCAGCCCGCGGTGAGCCAGCAGATCGCCCGGCTGGAGCGCGAACTGGGCGTGCGCCTGCTCGACCGCACCTCGCGCCGGGTGCGGCTCACCCCGGCGGGTGACCGGGTGCTCGCCGCGGCCCGCGAGACCCTGGCCGCGGCGGCCCGCGTGCGGGTGGTCGCCGGGGAATCGGCGGCCACCCTGCGGATCGGGCTGGCGTCCTGCGTCAGCCCCCGTGTCGAACGCGCGCTGGCCCGCCTGCGCGCCGGCGAACGACCCGCCGAGCCGGAACTGGTCGACCTGCCGGTGACCGCGCGCCTGGACGCCGTGCGCGACGGCGGACTGGACCTGGCGCTGGTCCGCGGCGCCGTCGGGTCCACGGCGGTGGCGGTGGCGCGTGCGTGGGCCGAACCCGTGCACGTGGTGCTGTCCCGCGACCACCGCGCGGCGGGCAAGCAGGCGGTGGGCCTGCACGACCTCGACCCGCGCGGTTTGCGGCTCCCCGCCCGCGAGAACGACCCGCCGATGCACGACGCGATCCTGGCCGTCCTGCCCATCGCCCCGCCGCGACCGCCTGCCGGGGACGTGCTCAACGTGCTGTTCGAGGTGACCCGCGACCCGGAGGGCTGGACGCTCATGCCCGCCGACCAGGTCGCCGGGTCGCGGTCCGGGACGTTGCTGCACGTGCCGCTCGACCCACCGGTGACCGTCGACGTCCACGTCGTGGCGTCGCGGGCCACGCCGGAGTCGTGCCTGGCGTCCTACGTGGCCGCGTTCGCGGACTGAACCGCCACCTCACGGCGCCACGTGCCTGGGGAGATCCCTTCACGCCTGGCGAAGGCGCGGCCGAGGGCGGGGGCGGACTCGTAGCCGACGAGCAGCGCGATCTCCTGCAACGCCAACGGCGTCTCGCGCAGCAGGCGCTTGGCCTCGCAGAGCCGCCACTGCCGGAGGAGCGCGAGCGGGGTCCTCCCGGCGGCGACGCGGAAGGCCTCCGCGAAGCTCGCGCGGGACATGGCCGCCTCGCGGGCGAGCGAGGCCACCGTCCAGGGCCGGGCGAGGTCGTCGCGCATCGCGCGGACGGCGCCCGCGAGCCGCGGATCCCGCAGCAGCCGCAGCACGGTGCCGGACGCCGAGGCGGTGGCGGTCCGGAACGCTTGCAGTGCGAGCACCTCGACGAGCCTGCCGGTCACCAGGTCCGCACCCACCTCCCCGCGGTCCCGCTCGTGCTCCAGCAGACCGAGGGTGGCGTGCAGCGCCGCGGCGACACCGCGGTCGACGTCGAGCCGGAACACCGCGGGCAGGATCCCGACGACGTCGTGCGCGACGACCTTCCTGACCACCAGCAGCTCGGTCACGGCACCGGTGTCGCCGTACCGCGCCACGCCCCGGTCGTCCGCGGCGACCCCGGCGCAACCGACCGGGCGGCGGCCCGCCCGGTCCGCCACGACCAGTCCCCCGCCATCCGACACGACGACGTGCTCACCGGCCCCCGCGGTCACCGCGGTGCCGTCGCGCTTCGACGTGATCGCGACGCCCCCGGCCGCGACCTCCACGATCCACAGTCCCGCGCCCGACGACGGCGAGAACCCCCACGGCCCCCGCGCGACGAACCGGACGTACGTCACACCCGTCTCCTCCCCCGCCGGACGATCGGGCAGGTATCCCGGACGCCGGGGTACGTGCCGGGACCGGTGGCCGGGGCAGGCTCGTCCCATGCGCGCGATCGTGATCGAGAAGCCCGGCGGCCACGGGGTACTGGTGTGGACCGAGGTGCCCGACCCCGTGCCGGGCCCCGGTGAGGTGGTCGTCGACGTGGCGGCGGCGGCCGTGAACAGGGGCGACCTCGGCCAGCGGCAGGGCTTCTACCCACCGCCGCCCGGCGAGCCCCCGTATCCCGGCCTGGAGTGCTCCGGGGTCGTCACAGCGGTGGGCCCCGGCGTGGCTGACTGGCACGTGGGCCTGCCCGTGTGCGCGCTGCTGGGCGGCGGCGGGTACGCGGAGAAGGTGGCCGTGCGGACCGGGCAACTTCTCCCCGTGCCGCGGGGAGTGCCGCTGGTCCAGGCGGCGGCCCTGCCCGAGGCCGCGTGCACGGTGTGGTTCAACGCCGTGGACATCGCCGGGCTGCGCCGGGGCCGGACGCTGCTCGTCCACGGCGGCGGGAGCGGGATCGGCACGTTCGCCATCCAGCTGGACAAGGCGCTCGGCGCGACCGTGGTGGCCACCGCGCGGCAGGCCAAGCACGAGCGGCTGTACGCGCTCGGCGCCGACCTGGTCGTCGACCACAGCGCCGCGGACTTCGTGGCCGCCACCCTGGAGCACACCGGTGGCCGGGGCGCGGACGTGGTGCTGGACATCGTCGGCGCGGACTACCTCGCCCGCAACATCGCGGCACTGGCACCCGACGGGCACATCGCGACGATCGGCCTCCAGGGCGGACTCCGCGCGGAACTGGACTTCCTGGCGCCGGCCGCGAAGTCCGGGTCGATCTCGGCCACCGGACTCCGCACCCGAGCCCACGACGAGAAGGCCAGGATCGTGCGGGGCGTGACCGCCGAGGTGTGGCCACTGGTCGAAACCGGTGCCATCCGCCCCGTGGTCGACCGGACGTTCCCCATGGCGGAGGCCGCCGAGGCGCACCGGGTCATGGAGACCGGCGACCACGTCGGCAAACTCGTCCTGGTGCCGTGATCGCCGGTTCCGGGCGTTCACGCCGGGCGCAGGGAGTAGTCGTGGGCGAGGGCGCGGTAGGGGCGGTCGAGCCCGCGGGCGCGGTAGTCGTCGGGGTCGTCGTGGAGAGTGGTGGTCCTGACCGCGTCGGCGGGGATGGCGCCTTCGACGGCGCTTTCGACCAGCGGGTCGCCGTCGAAGTAGATCTGGGTGGTCAGCGGCAGGCACCCGTCGGCGGAGACGATCGAGTGGATGTGCACCGGGCGCGACCCCTCCAGCCGCAACGCCTCGGCCAGCTCGGCGAGCGGGCTGCCCGCGGTCAGGCCGAGGGTCTCGACGCCGGGTACCGCAGTGCGGAACTCGTAGTGCCCGTCGGTGTCGGTGACGACCCTCCCGCGGAGGTTGTGGGTGGGGATGCCCGTGGAGTCGTTGGGGATGCCCGGAATCGTGAAGACCGCGGCGTCCACACCGGAGTAGACGTTGTCGGCGTCGATCTGCCAGACGTCGAGGACCGCGCCGGGCAGCGGGTCGCCCGCGGTCGTGCGCACGGTTCCGGACACGACAAGGGGTTCACCGGGTTCGTCGGGGCGCATGGGCAGCACGGCGGGGCTGCGCAGGAGCGGGGCGCCGGGCACGTGGGCGGGGCCCTCCATCTCCCAGTAGCTCGCGCCGTCCTTCTCCGGATGGGCGTAGGGGGCGCCCGCTGTCGCCTTGAGGACGGTCTTGGTGAACAGGACGCTCGCGGACCGCATCTGCCCCGCGTCGGCGACCCGCCGCAGCCAGTCGGTGGTGGCGAGGAGTTCGTCGCGGGTGACCTGGTGCTTGAGGATGACGTCGTCGACGGCGCGGCGCAGGTCGGCGAACACGACCTGCAACCGGCTTTCCGGCTTGATCACGTGCGCTCACTCCTCCCGGCGCGGAACGGCGTCCGCGCTTGAATTTTCAAGTGCCAACGTAGCGGGCCTGACGTGAATGTTCAAGCCAGCTAGACTGCGCCCATGACCTCCCCGCGCCGGCTCACCGACGACCAACTGGCGGCGTGGCGCGGGTTCGTGAAACTCGTCCAGACCCTGCCCGTGGTGCTGGAACTCCAGCTCCAGCAGGACTCGAAGCTCAGCTTCGTCGAGTACCACGTGCTGGCGCACCTGTCCGAACAGCCCGAGCGCCGCCTGCGGATGAGCGAACTCGCGGGACTGGCGGGCACGGAGCTGTCGCGCCTGTCGCACATGGTCACCCGCTTGGAGAAGCGCGGCTTCGTGCGCCGCGAACCCGACCCCGGCAACGGCCGGTACACGCGGGCGATCCTGACCGACGCCGGTTTCGCCCACCTGGCGGACACCGCGCCCCGGCACGCGGGCCGGGTGCTGGACATGTTCGTCGACGTCCTCGACCCGGACGAACTGCGGACGCTGCACCGGATCTCGGACAAGGTGCTCGCCCGCGTCGACCGCGAACGGAGCGGCACCGGGAACCGCGGGCCCGTCTAGGGTGAGTCGACGACCATCCGAAGGCGGAGGCGCGACATGGCGGTGGACCCTCGGGGATCGGACCTCAAGCGCTACCTGGCCGAGGATCCCGGCGGTCCCGTCGTGATGCTGAACCTGTTGCGGTTCCGGGACAACGGCCGGGACAGCTACGACCGCTACGCGGCGGCGCTCGAGGAGACCTTCCTGCCCCGCTACGGCGCGGAGGTCCTGTACGCGGGCAGTGGATCGACCCCGCTCGTCGCCGAGCAGGGGCAGGACTGGGACGCGGTGCTGCTCGTCCGCTACCCCAGCCGCGAGGCGTTCAGCCGGATGGTCGCCGACCCGGACTACCAGCAGGTCACCCACCTGCGCACCGAAGCGCTCAGCGAAGCGGTGCTCCAGGCGACCACGCCGTGGCAGGACGTCCAACTCTGACGGCCCGTCAGGGGCTTCGCGCGGTCTGACGTCCCGGACCGCCGGGGCGAGCGCTCGACGTCAGGTCCCGATCGCCTGCACCGTGGCAGCGAGTTCACGGTCCGGACTGATGTTGCCCCCGTACAGCGGACTGCACGGGGTCGAGGCCAGCCGGACCGCGAGCGCGATGAGGTCCACGGCGGAAGCGTTGTGGTGGATCTCCGCGAGGCGGGCGAAGTCGACCATGACGCCCACGACGCTGCGGTTCGCGGTGACACCCAACCGAGCGGTCCGCATGTGCAGCCGTTCCTGGTCGAGAATCGCGGCGGGCACGCCGTGGGCGGTCAGCACCGCGCTGATCTGCTCGCCGACCCTGCCGGTCAGAGTCGCCGCGGGCGCCATGGGCAGCAGCACGGGCAGCAACGTCGCCTCGTTGACCAGCAACACGACCCGCGGCCGCCAGAACATGACCGTGGCGTACCACGGGCCGAGCAACGTCGTGCCGCGATCGTCGTCGGGCGCGGTGGACGGACCCGCCAGGCGCAGCAGCTTCTTGGTGGCACGCACGATCAGCACCCGACCATCCTGCCTCGCCCGCAACTTCCGCACACCACCACCTCGGCCGTCAAGGCCGACGCCCGCCGCGGAAGCTCGGCCCGTCGCTGGTCTGCGTGCTGTCGGCTGGCGCCTTCCCCCGCGCTACCGCGGTCGGCGCCGACGCGTGGTCAGCGCACCTTCCCGCGACCGAAGCCGGACCGGCGTTCGCGCACGGCCGCCACGACCTTGGCGACCTGGGCGTCGAAGGCGTCGAGCTGCTCGATCTCGGCACCGCTGGCGACGAAGGCGCGGCGATCGCACTGGACGCCCGCGCGCCACACCCGTTCGACCGCGCGGGTCGCGGTGATGTCGGTCAACGGGTCGCCGGACACGAGGACCAGGTCCGCCCGCTGTCCCACCGCGACACTCCCCCGGTCGGACAGGCCGAACACCCGCGCCGGTTCGGTCGTGGCCGCGGCCAGGGCGCGAGCCGGGCTGATGCCGCACCGGACGAGGAGTTCCAGCTCCCGGTGCAGGCTCGCCCCGAACACGGTTCCGGGGTTCGGGGCGTCGGTGCCCACCAGCAGGGCGACCCCCGCGTCGGCCAGTCGCCGCACGTTGTCCTCGGCCCGCGAGTAGGGCGGCATCGCCCGGCCGCCCAGCTCCGCGGCGGCCGAGGTCAACCGGCTCAACCACGCGTCCCCGAGCACCTCGGCCAGCCGCGGGTCCCCCGCCACCGCGGCACCTCCCGGTTCGCCGAGGGTGTTCTCGATGGTGGCCAGCGTCGGACCGACCGCGATCCCGGCCTCCGCCATCCGCCCGACCAGCGCCTCGTCCAGCTCGGCCTCCGCGGGGACGTGGGCCACCACGTCGACACCGGCGGACACGACCTGCTCCACCCCCGCCACCGAGTTCACATGCGCGGCGGCGACCAGCGCCGTGATCGTCCCGGAGTCCAACGACGGCCACAGCCCCCCGACGCCGGAGATGATCTTCAGGTGGTCCGAGCCCTCCGCGACCCGTTCCACGACGAACCGCTCGGCCTCGCCCGCGGTGGTCAGCGTCGGGAACGGGGCGTACATCATCGACGGGTGCCCGCCGGGCGCGGTGGCGCCGATGCCCGAGGACCGCACGTCGGCCACGTCCGCGCGGGAACCCGCCTGCTCCTTGGCCGCGGCCACCATGTCGGGCTTGCTGAACATGTCGAGGACGGTGGTGACGCCGAAGGTCAACGACTGCGCGAGGGCGCCGGGCACGAGGTGCACGTGCGCGTCGATCAGACCGGGGAACACCGTCCCGCCCGCCGCGTCGACCACGACGTCGCCTTCTCGGGCGGCCGAGGCGATCGAGCACTCGGTGATCAGGCCGTCGGCGAACCGGACCGAAGTCCAGTCCCGCGCGTTCACCCCGTCGAACACCCTGGCGTTCACGATCGTCGTTGCCGCGACCACGGCGTCCTCCCCGAGAAGTCCTGAACAGTCCGGCCGGAGGGGACGCACCCGCCGCGGGCCCCGCCTCGCAACGCGGAACCCGCTCCGCGCAAGGATCCTACGACGCGCGCTCAGACCTCCGGCAGCGCCGCGGGTAACTTCGTCGACATGGGTGAACCGGCGTTTCAAGACCTGGTCGACGCAGGTGGCCTCAAGGCCGTCCTCCAAGCCGCGTGCCCCGACTGCGATGTCGACATGAAGGACGCCCCAGGTGCTTTCGGGGAGTTCAGTGCCGTGGTGCGCAAGGGCGACCGCGAGGTGCACGTCATACCGCTCAAGAACAAGTGCCTGTTCTTCGTGCGGCACAGGCTGCGAGGCACTTACCTGAGCTGGCTGGCCACGACCGAACTGGTTGAAGTCACTGGATCTGCCGCGACCTGGCTGGGCGGCGCCACCGCGCGGGAGTTGGCCGCTGAGTGGCCGTTCGCCGATTTCATCGACGTTGCCGACGCGCACGAGAGCGGCGACCGGACCGAACTCCGGTGGCAGATGTTCCGCGCGCACAAGCAGCACGACCTGGGCGAGTTCATCGAGGCGGCGATGCGGGAGCAGTCGCTGCGGCGGATGTACCCGTTCACGTCGCTGTTCTGGATGTCGTTCCGGCCGACCGCGGCCGAGTGCCGGGTACCTGGCCCCTAGGTGCGATCGGCAGGCGACGGACGGTTCACGGTCGTCGAGAACCGGCGGGTGGAGCCAAACGTCACCTACGACGCCACCAAGGCGGTCGGGGTGTGCCTGGCCGAGATCGACCGCCTCGGTGTACGACAGCTTTCGGCAGGACAGGACGACGTGCGGTCGGTCTGACGGGCGAAGGGGATCGTGAGCTGACACTCGCGGAAACCGACGCGCGCTCAGGCCTCCTGCCGCGCCCGCGCCGTCACCGCCGATCGGCCTGTTCCCGCTCGGCGGCCGCGGCGCGGGCGGCGGCGAGGCGTTCGAACGGGCCGGGACCGTCGCGTGGTCGCGGTGGGGTGTCGAGGTGGCGGGTGCGGAGGTCGTCCATGAGTTCCTCGACGAACGCCGGGCCCTCGTCGCGCATGAGCTGCTGCCTGCTCCGGAGTTCGCCGCCGCCGGGGCGCCAGTCGAGGCCCCAGTCGCCGAGGGCGTACATGATGGGGAGCGTCCGGATGCCGGCTTCCGTGAGGCTGTAGCGGGCGCGCTGCCCCCGTGCCGCGGTGCCGCGGGTGAGGATGCCCGCCTCGACGAGCCGCACGAGGCGGTCGGCGAGGATGTTCGTGGCGATGCCCTCGACCGACCCGGTGAGCAGCGCGCGGAAGTAGCGGCGGTCGGCGAAGACGACGTCGCGCAGCACGAGCAGCGACCAGCGGTCTCCGAGCACCTCGACGGCGGCGTTGATCGGGCAGTCGGATCGTGGCTCCACCATTCCTCCTTGACAGGTGTTTCGCCCTCACTATAGTGATTGCAAATCGCAACCACTATTGGCTGAGGTGATGATGGGCCGCTTCGTCTACTGGATGAACGTGTCCCTCGACCTGCGCATCGAGCAGGTTCCGGGGGACAACGGCGCGGGCGAGTGGCTGCGCATCGGCGAGGAGCTGCACCGCGAGTTCAACGCGCGGGCGCGGGAACTCGCGGTGATGGTCCAGGGCCGGGTCATGTACGAGACGATGGAGGAGTACTGGCCGCGGGCGCGCGGGGACGCGTCGCTGCCGGAAGTCCTGCGCGAGTACGGCGAGATCTGGACCAGCACGCCGAAGGTGCTCGTCTCCCGCACCCGCCTCGACGCCGACCACAACACGCGCGTCATCGGCGGGGACGACGCGATCGAGCAGCTCGCCGCGCTCCGGGCCGGGACCGACGGCACCATCGGGGTCGGCGGCGCGACGCTGGCCACGCAGCTCCTCCGCGCCGGGCTGCTGGACGAGCTGCTGCTCTTCACCCACCCCTCCTTCCTCGGGTTCGGCAGGCCGCTGTTCGACGACCACGACCGGCCGATCGACCTCGACCTGCTGGAGCAGCGGTCGTTCGAGCAGGGCGTCACGATGCACCGCTACGCCGTCCGCGACGCGAAGGCCGCGGGCCCGTGCTGACGCCGGTCACGGAGGGCGTGCTGGTCCACGAGAGCGCTTTCTGCCGGAGCAACACCGTTGTCGTGCAAGGCGAAGCCGGTGTGCTGCTCGTCGACGCCGGGGTGCACGAGGACGAATTGACCTGCCTCGTGGGCGATCTGGCGGACCTGGGGCGGACCGCGGTAGCGGGCTTCTCGACGCATCCGCACTGGGATCACCTGCTCTGGCACGCCGGTCTCGGCGCCGCGCCCCGTTACGGCACCGCGCGCTGCGCGGCGACCGTCCGGGATCGGCTGTCGGGCGGGATCGACGCCCGCCGGTTCGGCATCCCCGAGGAGGTTTCCCTCGACCTGCTCGGTCTCGTCACGGGCCTGCCCGCCGACGCGGCGCGGATCCCGTGGGACGGCCCGGAGGTCCGGATCGTCGAGCACCGGGCGCACGCCCCCGGTCACGCGGCGCTGGTGGTCCGGGAACGCGGCGTCCTCGTCGCGGGCGACATGCTTTCCGACGTCCTGGTCCCGATGCTCGACCTGAACGGCACCGCCGACCCGATCGGCGACTACCTCACCGCGTTGCGGTTGCTGGAGGACGTGCTGGGCGACGTCGACGTCGTCGTCCCCGGTCACGGATCCGTTTGCGGGGCCGACGAGGCACGTGCGCGGATCGACCGGGATCGGGCGTACGCGCACGCCCTGCGCGACGGCCTGGATCCCGCCGACCCGCGGGTCGGCCCGTCGGCCGAACCCGGCTGGGAATGGGTGGCCGACGTGCACGCGGGGCAACTTCAACGCCTGTCCCGGTGACGCCTCCGCCAAGGGACGCCTGACCGCTCGGGGCCGGACCACGTGGCCCGGCTACCGCAACTGGTCGCGGCGGCGGGTCAGGTAGGCGATCTCGGCGGTGTTGCCCGCCAGCCCGATGGCCCTGTCGTACGCGGCGCGCGACTCCTGGCTCCGCCCCAGCCTGCGCAGCAGGTCGGCGCGCGTCACGTGGTAGGCGTGGTAGCCGGCCAACCTGTCCTCAAGGCGGTCGACGGCCGCCAGCGCCACCTCCGGGCCGTCGAGTTCGGCGACCGCGATGGCCCTGTTGAGGGTGACGATCGGCGAGGGGTCGAGGCGGGCGAGCTGGTTGTAGAGGGCGAGGACCTGCGACCAGTCGGTGTCGCGCACGTCGCGGGCGGAGGTGTGCACGGCGTTGATCGCCGCGAGGATCTGGTAGCGCCCCGGAGCCACCCCGGCGGCAGCGGCGGCGAGGCGTTCGCGCACCAGCCGGTGGCCCTCGGCGATCAGCCCCGCGTCCCAGGCCCCGCGGTCCTGCTCGGCGAGGGCGACCAGTTCGCCGGTGGCCGAGATCCGGGCGGTGCGGCGGGCCTCGGTGAGGAGCATCAGCGCCAGCAGCCCGGCCACCTCGCCGTCGTCCGGCAGGAGGGCGCGGATCAGGCGGGTGAGCCGGACCGCCTCGGCGGTCAGGTCGTGGCGCACGGGATCGGTGTCGGGGCCGGTGGCCAGGTAGCCCTCGTTGAAGACGAGGAAGAGGACGGCGAGCACGCCGGAGACGCGTGCGGGGAGGTCCTCGGCGGACGGCACCCGGTAGGGGATGCGGGCCGCCTTGATCTTGGCCTTCGCGCGGGTGATCCGCTGCCCCATGGCGCTCTCGGCCACCAGGAAGGCGCGGGCGATCTCGGGCATGGTCAGGCCGCCGACCAACCGCAGCGTCAGCGCCAGGCGGGATTCCACCGCCAGCGCCGGGTGGCAGCAGGTGAAGATCAGCCGCAGCCGGTCGTCGTCGATGGCGCCCGAAGGCTCGGACGGATCGTCGTCGTGCGCCACCAGGGCCTCCTTGTGCTTGTCGTCGCGCTTGTTCTCACGCCGGATCCGGTCGATGGCCTTGCGGTTGGCGGTGGTGGTCAGCCACGCGCCGGGGTTGGGCGGCACACCGTCGGCGGGCCACCGCTCGACGGCGGTCGCGAACGCCTCGGCGGCCGACTCCTCGGCGATGTCGAGGTCACCGAAGCGCCGGGTCAGCGCGGCGACCACCCGAGCCCACTCCTCGCGGTGGGCACGGGTGATCGCCCCCTGGACGTCGCTCACCGGAACGGTCGCACTTCGATCTTCCGATCGCAGACCTTCGACGCCTCGGTGGCGAGCTTGAGCGCGACGTCCAGATCCGGGGCCTCCCACACCCAGACGCCCGCGAGGTACTCCTTCGACTCCACGAAGGGCCCGTCGCTGAACACCGCCTGCTCGCCCCGGTTGTCGACGACCGTGGCCGCGTCGGTGTCCGCCAGTCCTCCCGCGAAGACCCAGTAGCCCCCGGCGATCAGCCGTTCGTTGAACGCGCTGATGGCCGGCTGCCCGTCCGTGCTGCCGGGGTCGCTCTTGTCGTCGATCACGGAAACCAGGTACTGCATCTCGAGGTCCTATCTTCGGGTGTCGGAACAGCGTGGTGTGCGGGTCGGACGCGTCAGAGCGCCGCGTACCGCGGACGCCCGGCGGGCCGGTGGACCTGGATCGTCACGCCCTTCGAGTCGACTCGCGACTCGACCAGGTCGAGCGCGATGTCCGGGCCCGCCTCCGGGAACAGCCGCGCGCCCTGGCCCAGGACGACCGGGACCACGATCAGCGTCATCTCGTCGACCAGGCCGTTCGCCAGCAGCCACCGGACCAGGGTCCCGCTGCCGTTCACCAGCAGGTCGCCGCCGGGCTTGGCCTTCAGGTCCTCGATGGCGCCCGCGAGGTCACCGGAGAGCACGGTCGTGTCCCCCCAGCTCGGTTCGGCGAGCGTGGTCGACGCGACGTACTTGGGCTTCCCGTCCAGCGCCACGCCGATGGGGTGGGCGCGCATCCCCTCGTTCGCGCCCCAGGAGCCCGCGAACATCTCGTAGGTCCACCGGCCGAACAGGAACGCGTCGGCGCGCTGGTAGGCCTGGGTGATGAACTCCCTGGTCCCGTCGTCGCCCTTCCCCCGTGCCCACCCGCCGCGCTCGCACCCGTTCCTGCGGTCCTCCCCCGGCCCGCCGTTGCCCTGCACGACTCCGTCGACGGTGATCTGGGTCAGGGTCGTCAGCTTCATGATCGCGGTTCCTCCACCTCGGCGCCGCCCCCCTCGGGCGGCTTCACCCCTGCTACGAACACCACCGCCCCGATCCGACACACCCTTCAGGTTTTTTCGAAGAAGTTCTCGGGACGCGCGGTCGACGCCCTCGGCAGGCACCGCCATCACGGGCCGCGCACCGCGCCGGCGTCCACGCCTCGTCGGACGGCCCGAGCGCGTCGCCGGGAGGCGGACCCGGTCACGCCCACCAATCGGCCCGTCCCGGTCCGGGATTCGGGGGAACAACCCGATCCGACAATTGGACGATCCGCAGGACTTGGAATAGCGAATTTCCGCGGAATGGGCCATCGAGTTGCCGCGACCACCCACCGAGTGCATCATGGCCCTATGACAACAGTGGGGGGATTGTTGGCATCCGAGGAGCTGCGGCTCCGCTTCCACGGCCACGACGCGCACCTCGACCGCGCGATAGACCGAGTGCTGACAACTGAGCTGAATGATCCAGCGGCCCTGCTCAGCGGGCGTGAGTTGGTGCTGACGGCCGGTCGGCGATTAGCGGATCCGGACACTCAGGCCTCATTCGTCCACCAAGTGGCGAATTCACGGGCGACCGCGATCGGGTTCGCCGTGGGGACAAAGGGGATTTCCGTTCCCAGAAGCGTCCTCGACGCCGCGCGTGAACACGACCTCCCGGTTCTGGAAATCCCTTCCCAAACCTCGTTCCACTCGATAATGACACAGGTCGGCCCACCGCTCCAGACCCGTCTCGACCGAGTGCTCCACGCGCAGCGCGCGATGTTCGACTCGCTGCTCTCGCACGGCATCCCCGGTGTGCTCGCCAGGCTCACCGAGGCGACGGGCGAGCCCTCGGCGGTGGTCCGGCTGCCCGACCAGGTGCTCGCGAGCGCGCCCGCGGGCCACCACTGGGCGCTCGACCGCCTGCGCAGCGGCGAGGGCAGGGTGGTGCCGGTGGACCTGCCGCGGCTGCGGTGCGCCCTGCTCACCACCGGGGACGGCGACCTCGCGGTCGACCTGGGCAACCACGCCGCGGGGCTGGTCAAGCTGGAGCTGGCGAAGCAGCAGGCCGTGCGGGCGGGCAGGCGGGAGCTGGTCGGGCAGGTGATCGAGGACGTCGTCCGGTCCGCCATCACCACCAGGGAGGCGGCGAGCAGGCTGCGGGCGGCCGGGATCGACCCGGCGGAGGCGCACAGCGTGCTCGTGTTCGCCGGGGGCGCGCCGACCGCCGACCCCGGCGTCGCCACGGCCGTCGCCACCGTCGGGCGCTACGAGGCAGTCGTGCTGCACGAGGAGCAGCCCGCGCTGGAGGTGGCGCGGACGCTCGCCGAGCACAACCCGCACATCACCTCCATCGGTGTCGGCGGCCCGTACCGGGGCGTGCACGGGCTGCGGTGGGCGTTCATCGAGGCCCAGGAGGCGGCGGGCCGCGGACCCGGCGTGCACGAGGGCCGGGTGATCAACATGCCGACGCTGCTGATGTCGAACCCCGACCTGCCCGTGCGCGAGGTGGCCGCGAAGGTGCTCCAGCCGCTCACCGCGTTCGACGCCGAACGCGGTGGCGAGCTGGTGCGCACCCTGGAGCTGTTCCTCGGGTCGGGCGGGTCGCCGCAGCTCACCGCGAAGGAGCTGTTCGTGCACCGCAACACCGTCCGCTACCGCCTTGAGCAGATCGAACGGCTCACCGGGCTCTCCCTGTCCTCGGTGGAGGCGCGCGTGCACCTGTGGCTGGCGATGCGCGCCGTCACCCCGTTCGGCGACGCGGGCTGAGCGGTCGCATGTCGGTCCAGAGCCCGTCGATCCGCGCCAGGCACTCCTCCCTCGTGCCGGGTCCGCCGACCGTCCGCCACCCCGCGGGCGGTTCGGTCGCCGCGGACCACACCGAGTACTGCTCCTCGTCGTTGACCACCACCACCGTGTCCATCACGCCTCCTTCCGCAGCAGTGCCGAGTCGAGCTCGTCCGACACGGCGGTGAGCACGTCGCGCCACCCCGGGTCGTCGAACAGGTGGGCGCCCTCCACCGACCGCAGCGCGAACGGCCCCGTGGTGCCGCGCGCCCACTGCGCCATGTCGGCCTCGTCCACCATCGGGTCGCGCCGCCCGCGGAACGCGGTCATCGGGCAGCTCAGCGGTTCGCCGTCGCGGTCGACGTAGCCGTCGGCGATGTGCAGGTCCGCCCGCACCAGCGGCAGCATCACCTCCATCAGCTCCTCCTCGGCCAGCACGTCGTCGGCCAAGCCGAGGTCGGCGAGCTTCGCGCGCAGCCCCTCGTCGTCGAGCGAGGCGAGCACCGGCATGGGCACGTCGGCCAGGGGCGGGTTGCAGCTGGCCACGAAGAGGTACGCGGGTTCACGGCCGTGGTCGCGACGCAGCCTGCGGGCGAGCTCGAAGGAGATCAGCGCGCCCATGCTGTGCCCGAAGAACGCGAACGGCTCGTCGACGTAGCGCGACACCGGTTCCGCCAGGGCGTCGACGAGCAGGTCCAGGTCGGTGAACGGTTCCTCGCGCCACCGGTCGGCCCTGCCGGGCAGCCGGGCCGCGAGCACCTCCACCCCGTCGGGCACCGCCGCCTCCCAGCCGCGGAACACCGTCGCCGAGCCGCCCGCGTAGGGGAAGCACAGCAGCCGCAGGCGGACCTCACCGGAAGCGGGGGCGTGCGCGAACCAGTTCACGACACGATCTCCACCGGGAGGTGGCGGATGCCGTAGGCGAAGTTCGAGTGCAGCCGCTCCACCGGTCCGGCGAGCCGGAACCGCAACTGCCGCCGCACCATCTCCCCGAGCAGGATCTCCATCTCCAGCCGGGCGATGACCGCGCCGATGCAGTGGTGCCGCCCGACGCCGAAGGTCAGGTGCTTGTTGGGCGTGCGCGCCACGTCGAACACGTCGGCCTCGGGGAAGACGTCCTCGTCCCGGTTGGCCGAGGAGTTCCACAACGTGATCGCGTCACCCTCCTCGATGCGCCGACCGCGGATCACCAGCGGCCGGGTCGCGTGCCGCTGCACGTAGGTGTTGGTCGCCGTCCAGCGGAAGATCTCCTCCATCGCCGTGCCGAGCAGGCCGGGGTCGGCGAGCAGCCGCTCGTACTGCTCCGGGTGGTCGACGAACGTGACCACGCTCCAGGACGCGGTGTGCGCGGTGGTCTCGTTGCCGCCGACGGCGACGTTCATGCAGTTGTAGAGGATCTCCGCCTCGCTCATCGGCTCGCCGTTGATCTCGCTGGCGATCAGGTTGCTCACCAGGTCGTCGCCCGGCCGCTCGCGGCGCTGCTCGACGAGGTCGAAGAAGAACTCGAAGACGTCGAGCTGGGAGCGGATCAGCGTCTCGGTGGCGGACAGGCCGTCCTGGTACTCGAGGTCGCGGAAGCCGATCATCGTCCTGGTCAGCCGTTGCAGCCGCGCGGCGTGCTCGGGCGGCAACGCCATGGTGCCGGCGAGCACCCCGGTAGGCAGTGCCATCGAGATGTCGGTGGCGAAGTCGCCGCCGCCGTCGCGGATCATCTTGTCCAGTGCGGCGTTGACGCACGCCCGCACACCCGCGCGGGCGTGGTCCATCTTCGCCGGGGCGAAGCCCGCGTTGTGCACCTGCTTGCGCAGCTGCTGGTGGCGCGGCGGGTCGGTGGCGATCAGCATCTGCCCGGAGGCCGAGTCGCTCTCGCTGCGGTAGGACCCGCCGAGCATGGTGCCCTTGGCCGAGCTGTAGAGCTCCGGCCGCAGGTAGGCCTCGGAGATGTCCTCGTACTTCGACAGCGCCCAGAAACCGCCGTCCGGCGTCGGGTTCCAGTACACGGGCGCGTTGTGCCGCAACCACCGGTAGGCCTCGTACGGGTCGCCTTCGGCGAACAGCTCGGTCGATCCGAGGTCGATCTGCGCCGTCGTCACTTCTTCGCCTCCTCGATCACCAGGGCCAGCTCCCGGAGGGTGCTGTGCTCGAACAGGACGTGGGAGTCGACCTTGACGCCGAACTCCCGGACGATCGCCGTGCGGGCCCGGAACGCGAGCAGGGAATGGCCGCCCAGCAGGAAGAAGTCGTCCTCGGCCCCCACGTCGTCCACGCCGAGCACGCGCTCCCACAGCGAGACCAGCCAGCGCTCGGTGTCGGTGGTGGGTTCGACCCTCGACGCCGACCGCACCGCCGCGCGCCGCCGCAGCTCGGACAGCGCGTCCCAGTCCCGCTTGCCGTTGCCGGTGGTCGGCATCTTGCCGATCACGGTCAGCGAGGCCGGGACCATGTGCTTGGGCAGCGCGTCGACCAGGAACTCGCGCAGCTCCGCGGTGGACAGGTCGCCGGAGACCGGCACGACGAACCCGGCCAGCCTGCGGTCGCCGTCGAACTCCTCGACCAGCACCGCGGCCTGGCGCACCCGCGGGTGGCGCGACAGCGCGCGTTCGACCTCGGCGGGTTCGACCCGGTGGCCGCGGATCTTGTACTGGCCGTCGAGCCTGCCGAGGAACGCGAGCTCGCCCGCCTCGTCCTCGCGCACCCGGTCGCCGGTCGCGTAGACGCGCGTGCCCGGTGAGCCGAACGGGCTCGGCACGAACCGCTGCGCGGTGAGCCGCGCCGCCCCCAGGTAGCCCCGTGCGACGCCGATCCCGCCGATCAGCAGCTCCCCCGGCTCGCCGCGGCGCACCGGCCGCATGTCCTCGTCCACGACGTAGGTCTCGTACCCGTCGATCGCGGTGCCGATCGGGATCGCCTCCGCGTCGTCGGGCACCTCCACGATCCGGTGCGCGGTCGCCGCCGTGGTGATCTCGCTCGGCCCGTAGAGGTTGTAGAGGTCGCCGGTGAACTTCCCGCCGAGCAGCGCCCGGCAGGTGGCGGGCAGGATCACGTCGCCGCCGCTGCACAGGTGCCGCAGCGAGGAGAACGTGTCGCGGTCGACCCGGCACACCTCGTTGAGCACGGTGGCGGGCACCAGCATCATGCTCACCTTGCGCCGCTTGAGCTCCTGCGCCAGGTCGATCGGCAGCAACGAGCTCATCCTCGGCAGGACCACGATCTCCGCTCCCGCGGCGAGGGCCGCCCACACCTCCAGCGTGATGCCGTCGAAGGAGGTGCTGGAGATCTGCCCGACCTTGTCGTCGGGGCCCAGCTTGGGCAGGCTCGGGTTGACCGCGAGCGCGGCGATGTTGCGGTGCTCGAAGACGATCCCCTTGGGCTCGCCGGTGGAACCGGAGGTGTACAGCACGCAGGCCGCGTCCTCCGGCTCGACGCGCACGTGCACGGGCACTGCCTCGCCGGTCGTGTCGAGGTCCCACTCCAGGGGTTCGACGCCGTCGGGCACGCGGCTCGCCCACCCCGTGTGGGTGATCATGAACCGGACCGCGCCGTCGCGCGCCATCAGGTCGCGGCGCGCCGCCGGGTAGTCCGCGTCGATCGACAAGTACGCCGCGCCCGCCTTGGCGACGGCGAGCATGGCCACCACGACCAGCGCGCCCCGGTCCAGGCAGATGCCGACGTTCTCACCGACGCGGACCCCGTCGCGCAGCAGGGCGTTCGCGAGCAGGTCGGAACGGGTGTCGAGTTCGGTGTAGGTCAGCGTCGTGCCGTCGTCGCCGACCGCGGGCCGATCACCGTGCCGCGCGAGGCTCGCCGCGAAGAGTTCGGGCAGCGTAAGAGGGAAGTCCATCGCATCTCTCCCAGTAGGTCGTGCGGGATCGTGGTGGTCAGGACGAGCAGCAGCCAGTCCGCGCGCGGCGGTGTCGACGTCCGGTGGTCCGGCCGCCGTTCCACGTCCAGGCGGAACTCCTTGTGCACGACGTGCCGGCCGCGCGGCTCCGCACCGTCCACAACGGACTCGTCGAGGCCGTCGCGCCCGCGTCCCGGTCGATCGGCATAGCGCCCCCTCGTCGTCGTCCACCACCGACGACGCTATTGGGGGGCGCGGACGCGGACCATGGACATCAGCACAGCATCGGCCCCGGATGTCTGTGCACACCGCGACGTTTCAACCGACGAGCAGCCGGGCGACGCCGGTCGCGGCCACCGCGCAGACCACGACGACCAGCAGCGGCGCCCGCAGCAGCAGGGCCACCACCGCCGCGCCGAGGCCGACCAGCCGGGCGTCGACCTGGAACTGCTGCCCGGTGGTGAAGACCTGCACGGCGATGAGCGCGGCCAGCACCACCGGCGACACCAGCGCCAGCACGCGGCCCGCCCGGTCGGACGGGGTCCACCCGCCGAGTGCGACGGGCCCGACCGCCTTGATCACGACCGTCACGGCGCCGAGCACGACGACGACCCACCACACGGGGCTCATCGGGCCAGTCCGATCAGGCAGACCAGGCTCGCCACCGCGATCGGCACGCCCGACGGGGTGAACGGCACCAGCGCCAGCGCGACCGCCACCGAGGCACCCGCGGCGATCCGCGCCCGCGCGGTCGTGAGCTGCTTCCACAGCAACGCGAAGAAGATGGCGGGACTCACCATGTCCAGCCCCCACGCGGAAACGTCGCCGACGGAACCCAGGCTGATCGCGCCGAGCGCGGTGCCCGCGAGCCACACGACGTACACCGCGGCACCGGACATGAGCAGCAGCCGGGAGTCGTGCTTGCCGTCGGGCGTCCTGGACAGCGCCCACGTCTCGTCGCCGAGCAACTGAGCCTGCGCGGCACGGCTCCACCACGGGCCGCGGTAGGCGCCCGCGGCCGTGACGCCCATCGGCAAGTAGCGCAGGTTGAGCAGCACCCCGGTGAGGATCGCCCCGGCCGCACCGCCGGAGGCGCCCAGCACGCTGGCGGCACCGATCTGGGCCGCGCCGCCGAACGTGGTCGCGGACATCACGAGCGCCGCGGGCACCGAGAACCCGGCTGCCGTGGCCACGACGCCGAAGGTCACCCCGAAGAGGAAAGCCGCCGCGGCCACCGGGGCGATGGCCTGCAGTCTGCCGGTCCGCACGGATGTGTAATCACCATGAGTCATAATGGTGACTTACGCTAAGGCGGGGACGCGAAAGGAGTCAAGGTGCGTTTTGGTGATTACAAGGATCCGGTGACCACCCTGGCCGAGGACGTCGTCAACAGCTACCGGCACAGCGTCGGCCACGACGACCTCACCCGGCCGCTGCTCGACGACATGGCTCGCGCGCGGGGCTGGCGCGGCGCTCGCGCCACGGCTCGGGACGTCGCCGCCGTGCGGGCGCTGCGCCCGGAACTGCGGGAGGTCTTCGAAGCCCGGTCGGTGACAGCGGCCAACGCGACGCTGGCGGCCGCACGCCTGGCGCCGGAACTCGTGCGGCACGACGATCTGCCGTGGCACCTGCACCTCGGCCGTGCCGACGCGACGCTGCCGGAGTGGGTCGCGGGCAACGCGGCGTTCGCGCTGCTGGCCGTGGTGGAGCAGGGCGGGGCCGACCGGCTGCACAGGTGCGCCGGTCCCGATTGCCACGCCGTGTTCGTCGACCTCTCGCGCAACCAGTCGCGGCGGTTCTGCTCCCCCGCCGTGTGCGGCAACCGCGTGCACGTGGCGGCGCACCGCGCGCGGAAGGCGCCGCGCGAGTAGGCGCTGCGGATGGTTCCCCATCGGCCGCTGTCACCCGCTCGCGCTCGCGGGTACCAGCGGTCCGCCCGGTGGCGACCAGGACTGGCGACTTCGAACGGGGCCGTGGACGGACTTCGCGGCCCGCGGGAGTCGGAGACCGGACTGGTCCACCGGCTGAAGTCCGGCGCCCCCAACGGTTCTCCGTCGGGAGTGCCCACCCGGCGCCTGCGCCGGATGGGCACTCCCGTGTGGTCGGCGGAACGGGTTCCTAGCCGAAGTTCACGTCACTGCACCACATGTAGGCCTGGTCGGTGTGCGAAGCCTGCCAGATCGTGAAGACGACGTGGTTGCCCCGGTAGGAGCCGTTGGTCTGGACGGTGAAGTTGATGTCGGTGGCCGGGGCGTACTTGCCCGTCTGCGTGACGAAGTCGAGGTTGCCCCACCCGAGTTGCTGGGTGGCCGGGTCGTAGCCCTGCTTGCTGACGTAGACCTTGAGGTAGTCGGCGCCGTGGCTCGCCTGGTCGTGCAGGTGCATCGAGAAGGTGCTCCCCAGGCTGGTGGTCTTCCACTTGCCCGGCGTGTTCAGGGAGTTGTTGCGCGACAGGGCGTTGCTGCAGAGCTGGCCGTCGGGGGTGGCTGCCTGGAAGTTCCCCTTGAGCCCGTCCCGCAGTGCGCTCATCCAGTTCCACATGGTGTCGGCGTTGGCCTGGAAGGCCTGGTAGCACATGGGGTCCTGCTGCTGCATCGCGGGATTCGTGTGCTGGCTGCCCCAGGTCTGCCAGCACTGGTAGGCGCGGGTGGCGGGGCCGACGATCGTGCCGTGCGCCGAGGCGGACGGGGTGAGGACGAACATGCCCACCAGCACGCTGACCACCAGCGTGATGACACCCCGCCGTCGGGTCGTGGACCCGAAGGTGCTGCGCATGCGCATGAATGAGCTCCATTCTCCGTTGAACGGGCGGCAGCGGCGGAATGGGAGCGTTCCCAGAACATCAATACTACCGGTAACCCTCCGGAACTTCAACGGCACGGTGCGTGATGGCCGTGATTTTTCGGTGCGGCACAAGCAAAAGCGCTCGCTGACCTGCGCGTTGTGCTGACGTGGAATCGTATTCGTTGATCAGACCGCCGCACACCTGTTGTCCGCGTGCGGATGCCGGGTCACCCGGTCGGAGCAGCACGAGCCGGCGGCCGGCACCACGGCGACCCGATGGCGGACAAGCCGTTCGCGCACGGCTCTGCGCGGCATCCCGGATTACGGCCGCAGGGCAGGGAAAAGCGACCGGCCCCGCCCCCTGGGGAAGGAGGCGGGGCGCGGGTGACGCAGACAGGTCAGTCGAGCTGGAGGACGGGGTGGTAGATGTCGAACCAGTGGTGGAGGTCCAGCGTCCGGTCCAGGCCGATCCTCTGCATCGGCGCCATGGTGGCCGCGTCCACTTCGGACACCCGGTGCACCCAGTCGCGGTCGACGACGTCGAAGACCGGGCTGCCCTTCTCCGCGAGGACCTCCTTGGCCTGCTGCTGCAACGCGGCGGCGTAGCTCGGGTCCTGGGTGGACGGGTAGGGGCTCTTCACGCGGTCGCGCACCGAATCGGGCAGCACGTGCTTGGTGGCGTGGCGCAGCAGGCTCTTCTCCCGGCCGTCGAAGGTCTTCAGCGACCACGGCGTGTTGTAGACGTACTCCACGAGCCGGTGGTCGCAGAAGGGCACCCGCACCTCCAGCCCCACGGCCATCGACGTGCGGTCCTTGCGGTCCAGCAGCATCCGCACGAACCGGGTCAGGTGCAGGTTGCAGATCGTGCGCATCCGCGCCTCGCGCCCGGACTCGCCGTCGAGGTGCTCCACGTCCGCCACGGCCGTGCGGTACTGGTCCGCCACGTACTCCGGGAGGTTCAGCTCCGCCGCCACGTCGCTCCTGAGCAGCGACTCCCGCCGCGACAGCAGGCCGCTGCGGAAGGCCAGCCAGGGGAAGGTGTCGGCGTTCACCGCGGCCTCGTCGTGGAACCAGCGGTAGCCGCCGAACACCTCGTCGGCCGACTCACCCGACAGCGCGACCGTCGACTCGGCGCGGATCGCCTTGAACAGCAGGTACAGCGAGGCGTCCATGTCACCGAGCCCGGCGGGGACGTCCCGCGCGGTGATCACGGCGCGGCGCACGGCCGGGTCGGTCAGCTCCTCCGGGTTCAGCACGACGTCCTGGTGCGCCGAGCCGACCATCCGCGCCACGTCGCGGATGAACGGCGAGTCCGGGGTGTCGCGCATCTCGTCCGGCTTGAAGTTCTCCTCCTGCCCGACGAAGTCCACGGAGAAGGTCCGCAGCCGCTCGCCCCGCTCGGCCAGCCGCACGGCCGCCAGTCCCGTGATGGCGCTGGAGTCGAGGCCGCCGGAGAGCAGCACGCAGCGCGGCACGTCGGCCACCATCTGCCGGTCGACGATGTCGGTCATCAGCTCGCGCACGCGCTCGACCGTGGTCTCCTGGTCGTCGGTGTGCCGCCTCGCGTCGAGCCGCCAGTACACGCGGGTCCGGATGCCTTCGCGCGACACCGTCACGATGGTGCCCGGCTCGACCTCGCTCATCCCCTTCCACAGCGACCACCCCGGGCGCTTGGTGACCCCGAACAGCTCGCGCAGGCCGTCGGTGTCGACCACCGCGGCGGCGAGCGGGTTGGCCAGGATCGCCTTCGGCTCGGAGCCGAACAGCACGCCGTCGCGGGTCGGGTAGTAGTAGAACGGCTTGATCCCCATCCGGTCGCGGATCATCACCAGCTTCCGCTCGCGCTCGTCCCAGATCGCGAACGCGTACATGCCGTTGAGGTGGTCCACCACCGCGTCGCCCCACTGCAGGTAACCGTGCAGGACGACCTCGGTGTCGCTGTCGGTCTCCCAGGTGTGCCCGAGCGCCGCCAGCTCCTCGCGCAGTTCGGCGAAGTTGTACGCCTCACCGCTGTAGACCATGGCGACTTCGCCGTTCGGCGTCTTCACGCTCATGGGCTGCCTGCCGCCCGGCAGGTCGATGACGGCGAGCCGCCGGTGGCCGAGGACCACGTCGCGACGCACCCAGGTGCCCCGGTCGTCGGGACCGCGGCAGGACATGGTCTCGGTCATCGCGTCCGCGACGTCCCGCCGTCGCGTCAGGTCGACTTCGTAGGAAACCCAGCCGGCGATTCCGCACATCCGCAGCCTCCAGGAGGTTACTTAGCATGCACAACTACCCGTGACACAGGTGTAACACGCCTCGCGCCTTCTGTCTGCCCGAAATGCACGCTCTGTCGCTGATTCACTACCCTTTGTGTTGTCAGCAGCGGTCGGACACGGCTCCCGAGATCCGGGAGCGGGTACTACCTCACCACCAGATCGCCCAGGCCAGCGCGACCGCCGCCACCACCACGCACAGCGACAGCGACACCAGTGCCCACAGCGGAAAGCGGGACTTCCCGCGCGGCGGGATCCTCGGGATCACCTCGGTGGGCGCCGACGACAGGGGTGACGGCGGTGCGGTCCCGTCGTCCACGACGTCGGCCACGATGACCGTCACGTTGTCCGGTCCTCCCCCGGCCAGCGCCAGCGCGATCAGCGCGTCGGCGCACGTCTCCACGTCGTCCTCGCGCATGACGCGCGCGATGGCGTCGAAGTCGACCACGTCGGACAGCCCGTCGGAGCACAGCAGGAACCGGTCGCCCGCCTGCGCCAACCGGACGTGCATCGTCGGCTCCACGGTCGACCCGCCCGTCAGCACCCGCAGCACGATCGACCGGCGCGGATGGGTCTTGGCCTGCTCCGGCGTGATGTGGCCCGCGTCCACCAGGAACTGCACGAAGCTGTCGTCCTTGGTCACCTGGGTCAGTTGCCCGCCGCGCAGCAGGTACGTCCGCGAGTCGCCGATGTTGAGCGACGCCACCCATTCCCCGCCGAACAGCAGCGCCGTCAACGTCGTGCCCATCGAGCCCAGCGCGGGATTCGCGGCCGTCAGCTCGGTGATGGCCGCGTTGCCCGACTCGACGGCGGTCCGCAACCGCTCCACCGGGTCCCCGCGCAGCGCGTGGTCGTCCAGGGAGGCCAGCGCGCCGATGACGACCTTGCTCGCCACCTCACCCGCAGCGTGCCCGCCCATGCCGTCCGCGACCGCCACCAACCTGGCACCCGCGTAGAGCGAGTCCTCGTTGTTCTGGCGCACCAGACCGGGGTCGCTGCGCGCGGCGTAGTTGAGCACGAGAGCCATCCCGCCAGCCTAACCAAGTCCCACCCCCCGGACCCACCGCCCTCGATCCTCCGCCGGGCCGTGCCCGACCACGACGTCGAGCGCGGGGTAATGGCGGTACCTCCCTCATCCCCGCGGCACGGCCTACCGTCGATTCCACGGGCCGCATCGATCCTCGCGCCGAGGTCCGGGGGTTCCCCGGCCCACGACGGGCTCGGGCCCGCGGTGGACCCTGCCGTTCACCGGTCATCCGCCTACCCTGGAAGAACCGGACTCGACAACAGTCCACAAAGGAGAGAAGAAGCGATGGAGCACATCACACTGGGAGAGCTGGACGTGGCCCGGATCGGCCTGGGCGCGATGGGCATGTCCCACGGCTACACCGGAGCCGGCAGCGACGACGACGAGTCCGTCCGCACCGTCCACCGCGCCCTGGAACTGGGCGTCACCCTCATCGACACCGCCGAGGTCTACGGCCCCTACACCAACGAGGAACTCGTCGGACGCGCCCTGAAGGGCCGTCGCGACGAGGTCGTGCTCGCGACGAAGTTCGGCCTGATCTCCCACACCGGACGAGGGGGCGCGGACAGCAGCCCGGACAGCGTCCGCGTCGCCGTGGAGGGCTCCCTCACCCGTCTGGGCACCGACCGCATCGACCTCTACTACCAGCACCGCGTCGACCCCGGCACCCCGATCGAGGACACCGTCGGCACGCTGGCCGACCTGGTCACCGAGGGCAAGATCCGGCACATCGGCCTGTCCGAGGCGGGCCCCGACACCATCCGCCGCGCCCACGCCGTCCACCCGATCACCGCCGTGCAGTCGGAGTACTCGCTGTTCACCCGCGACCCCGAAGCCCGCGTCCTGCCCGTGCTGCGCGAACTGAACATCGGCTTCGTGCCCTTCTCGCCCCTGGGCCGCGGCTTCCTGACCGGCGCGGTCCCCTCCACCGCCCGGTTCGACGCGGGCGACTTCCGCGCCGACAACCCCCGGTTCACCGGGGAGAACTTCCGGCACAACCTGGGCCTCGCCGAGGACGTCGCCGCCATCGCCGCCCGGATCGGCGCCACCCCCGCCCAGGTCGCCCTCGCCTGGCTGCTGGCCCAGGGCGACGACATCGCCCCCATCCCCGGCACCAAGCGCGTGACCCGCGTCGAGGAGAACACCGCCGCCGACGCGGTCCGGCTCACCGCGGAACAGCTCGCCACGCTCACGAGCCTCCCGCCGGCCGCCGGGGACACCCACAACGAGGCCCAGATGCGGATGATG
This sequence comes from Umezawaea sp. Da 62-37, assembly GCF_032460545.1. Taxonomy (GTDB): domain Bacteria; phylum Actinomycetota; class Actinomycetes; order Mycobacteriales; family Pseudonocardiaceae; genus Umezawaea. Next base: position 10,372,513 of record NZ_CP135965.1, on the reverse strand, counting down.
GAGCGCTGACCCGGTCGACGTGTACCGTTCACATGGTTCAGCCTTGGCTGTATGGTTTCGCCCATGCTGAAGTGTGAGACGCGGGAGAGCGCACTGGCCCGGTTGGGCAAGGCGCTGGCCGACCCCACTCGCTGCCGCATCCTCGTAGCGCTGCTGGACGGCATCAGCTACCCCGCCCGACTGGCCGACCACCTCGACCTGACCAGGTCGAACGTGTCCAACCACCTGGCGTGCCTGCGCGGCTGCGGTCTCGTCGCCGCGACCTACGAGGGCCGCCAGGTCCGCTACGCCCTGGCCGACGAGCACCTGGCCCGCGCGCTCGGCGAACTGGTCGAGGTCGTGCTGGCCGTCGACCCCGCGGAACCGTGCCTCAACGACGTCACGGCGGAGGTGGGCCGGTGAGCGGCGACCTCGGGCTGACCGCCAACCGCGAGTCGGACGGTTGCGCTGACGGCTGCTGCGCCCCGGCCGCCGCGCCGCGGGGCACGACCGATCCGCGGCGGCGCACGGCGCTGACCCGGCGGGTTCGGCTGCTGGTCGCGGCGACGATCACCTACAACGTCGTCGAGGCCGTCGTGGCGATCACCGCCGGGACCACCGCCTCCTCCACCGCGCTGATCGGCTTCGGCCTCGACTCCGTCATCGAGGTCGCCTCCGCCCTGGCGGTGGCCTGGCAGTTCTCCGGCACCGACCCCGAGGCCCGCGAACGGACGGCGCTGAAGGTCATCGCGGTGTCGTTCTTCGCGCTGGCCGCCTACGTCACCGTCGAGTCCGCGCGCACCCTGTTCGGCGCCGACACCGCCGACCACTCCCCGGTGGGCATCGCGCTGGCGGCGGTCTCACTGCTGGTCATGCCGTTCCTGTCGACCGCGCAACGCCGCGCGGGACGTGAACTGGGCTCGGCCAGCGCCGTGGCCGACTCCCGGCAAACCCTGCTGTGCACTTACCTGTCCGGCGTGCTGCTGGTCGGCCTGCTGCTCAACTCGCTGCTCGGCTGGTCCTGGGCCGACCCGCTCGTCGCCCTCGTCATCGCCGCCGTCGCCGTGAAGGAAGGCCGCGAGGCCTGGCGCGGCGAGCACTGCTGCTGAGCCGCACCCGTTGTCCTGCAAGGAGTCGAGGATGCCCATGAGCGAACCGCGGCAGGAGGCTCCGGTGGCGTGCACGCTCGACGGCGCCGCACTGGGAACGCGAACCGCGGACTGGCACAGGATCACCGCGCGAGCCAGTGCACGCCACGACATCGAGGACGGGGTCAGGCTGCTGTTCCCCGCCACCCCCGAACTGGCCGCCGAGATCGCCGCCCTGGCCGTCGCCGAACAGGACTGCTGCGCGTTCTTCGACTTCACCCTGCACCTGAGCCCGACCAGGCTGGAACTGACCGTCCGAGCCCCGGAATCCGCCACTCCCCTGCTCGCCGACCTGTTCAGGGCGGGCAGGTGAGCGTGCGGCTGACGTCAGCCCTCGCCGCCGGGGCCGACGTCGGCGAGACCTCCCGCGCCACCGGACTCCAACCGGGCGCGGGTCACACCATCGGCACGGGACCGCCCCCGCCTGTCCGCTGGAACCTCCAACCCCGCCCGAACGGCACGGGACCGCCGATCCACCACGTACCCGATACCCGCCAACACGACGCAGAACACCACGGCGTACGCCCACATCGGCATGGTCATCATCCCCTCGTCGTGGTCACCCCGACCGCGCCACGCCGGTGTGATCCCGTTCATGGCCGCCGGGACAACGACTTGGGCGTTGCTCGGCGTTGTCGTCATTGGACGAACGGGTCGACGCGCGGGACGCTGGGGACACGCACATCCGCCGCCGAACCCGGCGGCTGCCCCCGAACGGAGATCATCGTGAACGACACCGCCCCCGGTCGCGGGACGATCCAGCGGATGGACAACGTCTCCATCGTCGTCGACGACCTCGCGGCAGCGAAGGCGTTCTTCACCGAACTCGGCCTGGAACTGGAGGGCGAGGCGACCGTCGAGGGCAGCACGGTGGACCGCCTCCTCGGGCTGGAGGGAGTCCGGTCGGACATCGCGATGATGCGCACCCCGGACGGCCACGGACGGATCGAGCTGACCGAGTACCTCACGCCGTCGAGCCGGGACGGCGACCCGCGCGCTCCGACGAACACGTTGGGGGCGCACCGGATCATGTTCGCCGTCGACGACATCGCCGACATCCTCGACCGCTTGCGGCCGCACGGCGCCGAACTCGTCGGCGAGGTCGTGCAGTACGAGAACAGCTACCGGCTCTGCTACCTCCGCGGCCCCGCGGGCATCGTCGTCGCGCTGGCCGAGCAGATCGGGTGAACGGCCCGGCGGCGGCATCCGGCGCGCCCTTCAGCGTTCCCGCGCCATGGGGTCGAGCGGTTCACCGCCTGGTGATCCACCGGCTCAGGGTGTCGAGGTAGCCGGGCGCCAGGCCGGTGCCGACCTGGACGCGGTGGTTGGCGTGGGGGAACACCTCGACGGTCAGGGTGGACCGGGGGTGGCGGTCGGGATGGCAGGCGGCGGTGGCGAACAGGCCGACGCTGCTGGCGACCGGGACCAGTTCGTCCGCGCCGCCGAAGACCGCCAGGAGTGGACAGCGCAGGCGCAGCAGGTCCGGGGTCGGATCGTGGTCCTGCTTGCGCTTGGTGAAATCCCACAGTCGTTCGTCCATCTCGGCCCAGAACTCGTCGAACACCTCGTCGAAGACCCGCGGTAGCGGCGCGGACCGGAAGGACCGGGCGGCTTCGGCGAGGTCGGCGTCGCGTCGACCGGCCTCGACGATGCGGTCGTACGCGGCCAGGGCGGCGTCGACGCCATCCGGGGTGGCACCGGTGATCTGCCGCAGGATGGCGGCCAGCGCGTACCGGTCCTGCACGGCGGGTGTCATGCCGGGGCAGCCGTTGGCGACCACCCAGGGGACGTCGTGCCGGGCGGCGGCGCGCAGGACGATCCAGCCGCCTTCGCTGTGCCCGAACAGCCCGGTCGTTCCGGGCAGGACTCCTGGTTGCGCGCGCAGGAAGTCCAGCGCGGCGACCGCGTCACCCGCCAGGTCGTCGATGGTCGCGTCCCGCCAGTCACCGGACGACCCGCCGACCCCGCGCTTGTCGTAGGACAACACGGCGATCCCGGCTTCCACCAGGTGCCGGCGGATCGGCGGGAAGTGCGTGTCGTTGTCGCGGTCCGACGGCCCCGACCCGCCGACCATGACCACCCCCGGAGACCCGACCGCGTGATCGGGAACGGTCACCGAACCCGACAGCGTCACGGCCGCGTTGGAGAAGGTGACGTCGCGGAGGAGTCGATCGGTCGCCATCGACCCAGTATCCGGATACCGGACGTGCCCCCATGCCGCCGACCGGGTACGTCGACCAGCCGCCGCCGATGCGGTGCCGGCGGACGACCCTCGCTGTGGAACCCGCCCGACCGGTCACGCCGTCGCGGTGAGGAACTGCGTCCGGATCCCGACGACCTCACCGGACACCGGCAGCTCGAAGTGGTCCACCGCGGTCACCTCGTCGGCGTCCTCCACCCGCCATCCGGCCTTGTCGAACAGCGCCAGCCAGGCATCGCGGGCGCGGATGGTGCGCAGTGGCCCGGCGCCACCGAACATCAGCTCGTCGACGGCGGAGACGACGAGGTCGGAGTCGAGGGCGGTGGGGTGCGTCTCGGCGGTGATGGCGAGAGTGCTGCCTGGGGCCGCGCGGCCGGACGTCGCGGTGATCAGCCGTTCGACGTCGTCCGGTTCGAGGAACAGCACGAGGTGCTCGGCGATGAACAGCGTCGGGCGGTCGGCGTCGTGGCCGGCGCGGGCCAGGACCTCGGCGACGTCGTCGGTCCCGAAGTCCACGGCGACCAGGGTGAGGTGGGCGGTGTCGGTCGCTTCGAGTCGGCGCGCCTTGTCGGCGATGACGTCGGGCAGGTCGAGGTCGAAGAACTCCACGCCGGGGGTCCGGAACCGCAGCGCGCGGTCGTCGTAGCCCGCACCGGGGTCGACCACCTGGGGAACCCCCGCCGTGACGGCGTCGAGCACGAGCCGGTCGAAGTAGGGGGCGCGCGGCGCCAGCAGGTCCAGCGAAGGGGAGATGTCGCTGGGCGGGCCGTCGGGACCGACGGCCCGCAGTCCCCGCACGAGCAGGCGCGCGGCGTCGGGGTCGCCGCCGTCGGTGTGCGGTCGGTCGAACTCGGCGCGCCCGAGGGAGCACACCTCGCGGATCATGGTCAGGAGCGGGTTCTCCCGTCACATGGTGACTTCCTCCCATTTCTCGAAGGCGCGCCGGACACGGCGCGATGCGCTTCCGGCCGTTGCCCGGCGGGTCAGGGGTTGCCCGCCTCCGGCAGGTCGGCGGTGATCTTGTCGAGCAGTTCCCCGAGGATCGTTCGCTCCGCGCCGGTCAGCGGGGCGAGCAGTGATTCGTCGGCGGCGGCCATGGCTTCCTCGTGACCGGTGATGAGCGCGATGCCCGCGTCGGTGGCGAAGACGCGCTTGCTGCGTTCGTCACCGCCCTCGAACCGGCGTTCCACGAGGTTCCGGGCTTCCAGTCCGCGCAGGACGCCGGAGACGTTCGCCGGCGTGGTCCGGGTCTCCCGCGCGATGTCCCGCTGGATGGCTCCGGGGTTGCCCGCGAGGTGGTTCAGGACGAAGGCCTGCTGGGGGGTGAGCCCGCGGGAGCGGATCCAGTCCTGCCCCGCCCGCACCTGGGCCCAGCTGATGGTCCGCAGCTTCGCGAGCGGGCTGACGGGAGGGCGTTCCGGCGATTCCACTCCCCGACCTTAATTGTTAAGTGCTTAATGGTCAAGCTCTTAACTGAGTTGGCGCCGGACACCGGGGCCTTCTACCCGCGTGCGCCTTCGACTTCCCCGCCCCGACGCTTCTCCTGGAACCGCTCTCGCCCCTACCGTCCGACCGCACGACGGCGGACCGGTACGTCGATCACCGAGCACAGGGGTGTCCATGGACAACGCGACGGAACACGGGCGCTCGACCGAGGCGCGGGGCACGGCGGAGCCGCCCGTCGCGCGCACGTCGGCGACGCGGCTGACGCTGGCGTCGCCGCTGTACCGGGGCGCCGCGATCGCGCTGTTCCTCTCCGGTCTCGGGTTCTCCGCCGCCGCGCCGCAGATCGCGTCGTTCCTGGTCCACGACCTGGGCGGGTCCCTGACCGCCGCGGGGCTGTTCTACCTGACGAACCTCACCGCGCCGGTCGCCGGTTACCTGGTGGGCGCGCGGTCGGACCGCACCGGGCGGCGGCTGGGGTTGTTCCGCCTGTGCGCCCTGGCGGGCTTCGCGGGTTGGGCGGGCATCGCGTACTCGACGCAGCTGTGGATGCCGTACGTCGTGAGCGCCGTCGTGCTCGGGTTCGCCGGTGCCGCCACCTCCCAGCTGTTCGCCGCCGTCCACGACGAGATGCAGGCCCGGCCCCGGCCAGGGGACGACGGGGTCGTGGCCGTGGTGCGGATGGCGTTGACCGCGGGGTGGGTGGTCGGTCCGGTGGCGGGCTCCTTCCTGGCCGCCCACACGTCGTTGCGCGCCATGCTCCTCGCGACGGCGCTCTGCACCCTCGCCCAGGTCGTTCCACTGTGGACTGTCCGGGCACCGGTCGTCGAAACCCCGTTGGTGGAAAGGGCTTCGCTGTCGCGCGGTCCCGGTGTGCGGGCGATGCTGCCCCTGCTCGCCTTCACCGCGCTGTACGTCCTGGTCTACGCCGGGGAGTCGATCAAGTACGCCTACCTGCCGATCTACATGAACGGCCGGCTCGGCTTCGCCTCCGGGCTCAGCGGCGCGGTCATCGGGATCCAGCCGCTCGTCGAGATCCTGCTGATGCCGCTCGCGGTGGTCGTGGCGCGTCGGACCGGGATGGTGCGGCTGATGGTGCTGGGCGCCGGTTTCGGGGTCGCCGCCAACCTCTGCTTCGCGTTGACCGGCACCGCGGCGGGGCTGTTCGCGGGGCAGGTCTTCATGGGCGGTGTGTGGGGCGTCTTCGCCGCGCTCGGGATCATCGTCGCCCAACGCCTGCTCCCGACGGCCGTGGCCACCGCCTCGGCCGTGTTCCTGAGCTCGACCGCCCTGAGTTCGGCCCTCGGCGGGGCCGCCGGGGGCATCGGGGCCGCCGGGATGGGGCTGCCGCTGGTCTTCCTCATCCCGGCCGCGCTCGCGCTCGTGGCGGCCGTCGGCCTGGCCCTCATGGCCCGCTCGACGGGACGCGACCTCTGAGTCCCGCCGCGGCGGGACCGGTCTCAGTCCGCGCCGCGCGTGGTGCTGCCGCGCACCACCAGTTCGACCGGGAGGCAACGCCGGTAGCCGGACGCGATGTTGCCGTCGAGCAGCAGGCGGGTCGCCGCCACCGCCATCTCCTCCACCGGCATGCGCATCGTGGTCAGCGGCGGGTTGGCGCACACCGCCGCCACGCTGTCGTCGAACCCCACGAGGCTGACGTCGTCGGGGACCTTCCGCCCGAGCGCGGTGACCGCCTGCGCCGCGCCCGCCGCCATCAGGTCGCAGGCGACGAACATCGCGTCGATCCCCGGATGCGCCGCCAGCAGCCGGTGCGCGGCTTGGTGGCCGTCCTCCCGCCGGAACTCCCCGCTCTCGCCGAACCCGTGCAGGCCGAACGCCCGGATCGCGCGCAGGTACCCGTCCCGGCGCTCGCGGGCGTCCGCGCTGTGCTCGGGACCGTGGACGGCCGCGATGCGGCGCCTGCCCGACCGGTGCAGGTACTCGACGGCCGCGTACGCGCCACCGGCGTTGTCGGCCTCGATCGTCGGCATCGACGTCGACGTCGCCGACAGCGACACCACCCGGCGGCACCGCCGCTGGAACCGCAGGGCCGCGGCGAGCGGGACGTCGGCCAGCACCACGCCGACGGTCGCCCGCGCCGCGATCGCGTCCACCGCCTCGAAGTCGTCGGGCCTCGACAGCGCCTGGACGCGGACCTGCACGTCCGTGCCCTCCAACGCCGAGATGACGCCCGCCAGCACCCGGCTGTAGTACGGGTGCGAGCCCAACCACCCGATGACCGGCCCGTTCGTGATGGCCACGACGTCGACCGCGCGCTGCCGACCCGACGCCAGGGCCCGTGCCGTCTGATCGGGCTCGTACCCCAGGTCCGCCATCGCCCGGCGCACCCGCTCCCGCACCTCCGGGGAGGCGCCGGGCTCGTTGTTCATGACCCGCGACACCGTCGCGCGGGAGACGTCCGCCCGCGCCGCGACATCGCTGATCGTCGGCTTCGACCTGCCCACCCCGCACCCCTTCCGCTCCGCGCCCGAACACCGACCATAGTTACCGCGCATGACGGCTTCACGGCTCCTGGTGCTGAGGACCGAACGCTGGTTCGTCCGGCAGGGCGCACCGACGATGATCGAGGGCTACGGGTTCTTCCCGCACGTGCTGCCGCGGATGCTGCCGACCCTCGCCTTCGTCGCGATCGCCAGCCTGGTGTGGCTGGTGCCGCTGGGCGCCGCGGGGTACGGGCGGTGGGTGCTGCTCGCGGTGATCCTGGCGAGCACGGTCGTCGTGTCGACGGTGCTGTCGCTGTTCGTGCGACGGCTGCCCGTCTTCACCCGCAACCGCACGGTCGCGGTCCTCGTCGGCTACGCACTGGTGCCGGTGGTGGTGCCGGTCCTGCAACGGGCCATCGAGGACACCCCGGACAGCGATCCGGTGCAGCTGGCCCTCTTCTTCGCCGGGGTGTTCGCCGCGACGTGGTTCGCGGTCACCTACGGTCTGGCGTCGCTGCTGAGGGCCGCCATCCGGCACACGGTGGAGGACCTGCGCAACAGCGTGAACCTGCTGGGCCGGGCGCTGCCGCCGCTGCTGTTCGTGACGCTGTTCCTCTTCTTCACCGGCGAGCTGTGGCAGGCGGTGAACCGGCTCGGGTGGGCCCGGCTCAGCCTGATCGTCGCGCTGTTCGTGGCGATCACGGTCCTCGCCGCGGCCGCCCGGCTGCGCGAGGAGATCGGTCGGGTGGAGCACGACCTGACCCCGTCGGTGCTGTCGGCCGCGTGCGGGGGCACGCCGCTGGCCGGGGTGTCGTTGACCGAACCGGTGCGGGCGCGGAAGCTGACCGGCCGCCAGCTGCGCAACCTGCTGGTGATGCTCGCGATCCGCCAACTCGTGCAGGCGGCGGTGGTCGGTCTCGCGCTGTTCGGGTTCTTCGTGGTGCTCGGTCTGATCGTGGTGCTGCCCGAGACCGCGGAGCAGTGGATCGGGGGGTCCGGTGGCGTACGCGAAGTGGCTGCCCGACGTGCCGGTGGCGTTGTTGCGCAACGCCACCCTGTTCGCGGCGTTCGGCAGCATGTACTTCGCGGTGGCGTCGATGAGCGACGCCGAGCACCGCAAGCAGTTCTTCGCCCCCGTCATCGAGCAGGTGGAACGCACGCTGGCCGTCCGCGCCGTGTACCTGGAGGTCCGGCACGGCGCGACTCGGGCGACGTCGGAGTGACCCGGCAACCGGGCGGGATTCCCCCGGCCGTCCCCCGCAAGGCTGACGCTTAGCTTTTTGTTTAACCATTGATGTCCGTTTTTGGGGTCTTGCCGGGGGCATGGAGTGGGGCTCGGCGGGCGTTTCGTGATCCTGCTGGACGCCCAGGACCGGGTCGGGAGAATTTCGGCGCGCCGGCGGGCAAGGCTGCCGCCGGTCGAACTCGACGAAATCCCCGTCGGACCCTGGCCGGGGACAACCTGTCAGGTGTGACCGCCTTCCGCTCCCAGGGACGCCGTAGGTCCTCCACGAGAGGACGAGCCAGCCGAAGTTGGGTGTAGGCAACGATCACCAGCCAGGTCCATCGATCCGCCGCCTCGGGAGTCCGGATACGGGGCGTGGTCCAGCCCAGGGTTTGCTTGAAGAACCGAAAAGTGTGCTCCAGATCGAACCGACGCAGGAACGCCTGCCACAGGCGGTCCACCTGTGCGGCGGTGGTCGCGGTGGCGGAATGCCACAGCCACAACGGTTTCGGTGTTCCCGTTCCGGGCAGCCGCTCGACTTGGAGTCGGATCACGGTGCCCTCGATGATCGGGAGCGGGCCATGGTGGCCTGTCCAGGCGCCGGTGCGGGTCAGCGTGGGATGCAACCGATCCCACGAGCGGGCGTGCGCGGCTCCGTAGCGGGCGGTGTCGGTCGTCGTGGTGTGCGTGGGGGTCGACCAGGTCGCCGGATCGGCGAACGCGAACCGGGTTCCGTGCCGGGCACTGCGGCCACGGGTGCCGGGTCGCCGTGGTGGTACGGGGAAAGCCAGCACCCGATCCGAGCGCATCCGTACCAGCACGTGGACCGGGAGATCGGCCAGCAGGAACGCCAGGCGGGGGCCGTCGTAGCCGCTGTCGCCGATGATCCAGATCTCGGGATCGCCCTCGCGCCAGTGTCCGGCGGTGATCAGCGCGTCCACCACGGTGCGCAGTTGGGTGGCGGCCAGGTCCGTGTGGTCATCGCTCGGGCGTACCCGGAGGACGTCGAGCATCGCCGTCCAGGAGGTGCGGCCGGGTTCCAGGGCGGCCACGAAGGAGTAGGGCCAGCCGGGGATCATCTGGGCTTGGCCTTTGCCGCGTGCGTAGGTGTGGCAGAACAGCCTGTCGGGGCTGGTGTTCGCATCGGGACGTAGCCAGTGGCTGACGTCGATCCCCAGCATGATCCGACCATCGTGACCACGCGGAATCTGTTGGCGGGCTATGACATTACGGAATCGACCGATGTCGATCCGGCCCTGGTTCAGACCGTCGTACAGGCTGCCGTGGCCACGACGGTGCTCGGTGGCCAGCGACAGTTCGACCAGCGATGTGACCGGCCCGTCAGCGCACAGTGCACTGTCGGTCAGTTCGAACAACGCGTCCGCTCGCGCGGTCAGGCACTGGTGGAAGGCGTGGCGGAACTGGGAGAGGTCCCTCAGCGCGGCGGCCGTGCCGGGGTGGTGCATACTGATCATCGAAGCCCTTGGTTGTGATCTTCCTTCTGTCGCAAGAAGAATGATCAACCAAGGGCTTCATCCATGATCAACCGGGTGTCCCATCGGGCTCCGAGACCTTAAAACTCAAGCTTAGCCCGTTAGGGGGAATGCGGGGTTACCCCCGTCCCCCTAGGCCGAGGGACCCATTCCCCTTAACGGGCTACCACGTTCGGAACTAGGTGTGTCACCCGATGCGCGGACAGTGACGACGGACCTAGCGTTGCCCTCGTCAGGCACACCGAATCCCCCTCCAGGAGTTCACACCGATGGCCACGTTCGAGACGCTGCAAGACTTCGCCTCCCACCTGCTGAACGACTCGCAGGCACTCTCGGCGTTCCAGACCGACCCCGAGGGCGTCCTCCAGACCGCCGGGCTGGGCGACGTCTCCGCGCTGGACGTGCAGGAGATCCTGCCGCTGGTCCTCGACCACTCCCCCGTGCAGGGTCTCGGCGACCTCAGCACCGTCCTCGGGTCGCTGTCCACGGACAACGCGCTGGGCGTCCTCGGCGGCCTGGGCTTCCAGGACACCGGCGTCACCGGCGCCCTCTCCGGCGTCACGGCCACCGCGCAGCAGCTGACCGGCCAGTTCTCCGCCGTGACCGACCTGGGCCAGGGCCTGGACGCCGACGTCCTCGGCGACTCGCTCGACAGCGTGCACGGGCTCACCGCGCAGGGCGGGATCACCGACGTCGTCGGCGACATCACCGCGCAGGGCCAGGTCACCGACATCGTCGGCGACCTCACCTCCGGCACCGACGTCCTCGACACCACCCAGGTCACCGGGGCCGTGCAGGACATCACCACGGGCCTGGGCACCGGCGACGTCCTGGGCGGCGACGTCCTCGGCGGCGGCCTGTCCGGCTTCGGCGACATCGCGCAGGCCGGTGACGTGCTCGGCGGCGTCGGCCACGTAGGCGACGTGACCTCCGGGATCGGCGGCGTGTCCGGCGTCGGCGACCTCGGCCACGTCGCGGACCTCCACAACGTGGACCTCGGCGACATCGGCGTCGGCGACGTCCTCAGCGACAACGCCATCGCGTTCTGACCCACCCCCGGTCCAGGGCGGCCCACCTCCTCCCCGGTGGGCCACCCTTCCCGCGTTCCGGCTCAGCGCGTGAGCGGGGGAGTCACAGCGCGCGGACGAAGGCGCCCACGTGCCCGGTCAGCAGGCGGGTCGCCTCCCGCGACCAGCCGACGCCGTCGGCGCTGAAGTGGCCGCGCAGGGCGCCCCCGTCCGCCTTGCGCAGCCGGATGCCGAGTTCCCCCGCCTTCCCGGTGTCCTTCGGCCCCGCCGAGGCGGTGACCGTCGCCCGAACGGGACCGAAGTCGATCACGGCGGGCCGCCGGCTCGGGATGTACTCGAAGAACGGGACGATGCCCGAGGCCACGCCGTGGTTCATCGCGCGGATCTCCGCGGCCGGGAAGCGGGCGTGCGCCGAACAGCCGCGGACCGCGTCCACGACGCGGCGGTGGTCGTCCGTCCTGGGCGCGGTGACGAAGGAGGGCACCATGCAGGGGCCCGCGACGCGCTGCCAGCACGGCCGGTCGCGCTTGCCGAAGATGGTGGTGAACACGAACATGTCGCCGTCGGCGACCTGCCGGGCCATCCCGTCGGCCACCGCGGCCAGCAGGGTCGCCATCGGGGTGCTCCGCCGGGCCAGGCACCCCCGCTCCAGGCGTGAGAACTCCTCCGCCGCGAGGACTTCCGCGCGGTAGGCGAAGGCCTCGCCCACGTCGGTGGCCGCGACACCGGCGAACGACGTCCGGCCGACCACCCCGTCCCACCAGGCTTCGGCCGCCCCGCGTCCGGTCCGGACCACCTCGGCCTCGGCGAGGGTGTACCCGCCGAACTGCCCGGCCGGGTCCGGCGGCGACGGGCCGCCCAGCTCCCGCGCGTACAGCAGGCCGAGATCGGCCAGCAGGATCCAGAGCGTCTCGGGATCGGCGACCAGGTGGTGCAGGTGCAGTGCCAGGACGTGCGCGTCCGGTCCGGTCCTGGCCACGCGCACGCGGATCGGGACGTCACGGGGCACCGGCGCGTGCGTCCAGTCCTCCACCCCGTCCTGGTCCACGACCTCCAACCCGGTGCCCGGTTCCGCGGCGACGACCTGGCTGTCGCCGGTCACCTCCGTGCGCAGCACCTCGTGCCGCCGGACGAGGCGGTCGACCGCGACGGCCAACCCGCCGGTGTCCAGCGGGCCGCGCAGTTCGACCACCGCGTTCATGGTGAACCAGGGGCTGTCGACGAAGCCGGGCCTGGACTTCTCCATGTCCCAGGCGAACGACTGCCACAGGGAAAGCGGCCACGCGGTCATGACGCCTCCGCCAGCACGCGCGAGTAGTCGGGGACGTCCCTGGCGGCCAGCAGCGCCTCGTGCGCCTCGCCGAGCAGGCCGACGTCGAACCCGCTCGCCTTCCAGTCCGCGAAGAGCAGCCCGAAACCCAGCCCGCACCACAGGTCGGCGTTGCGCCGCTCGTGGTCGCCGAAGGGGTCGAGGAACACCATCGGGGTCGCCGACCACAGCGAGTCGAGCAGCGTGCCGCCACCGGGCTTGCTGACCACCGCCAGCGCCTCGCGGCACAGGTCGAACGACCCGTGGTGCCCGCTACCGCGCCGGAACTCGGGAGCGGTGCCGGGTGTGACCTCGCCGAACGGCGGATAGCCGACGTCCAGCCACGGATGCCAGTCGGGATCCATCATGTGGTAGCGGACCCCACCGTCCTCATCGGACACGTCGGCGGGTTCGTAGGCGACGACGTCGAGCTCGAAGCCCTGCGCGCGCAGGCCTCCCACTTCCCCGCGGTAGGTCCCCATCCCCCAGCCGCCGCCGTGCACCAGCAGCCGGTCCGCCCTGTCCCGCCAGGGCAGCGGTGGTCGCCGGGTGACCGGGATGCTGTACGGGAGGCGTCCGGAATCGGCGTGGGCGAGCCAGATCGGCCGGGCGCCGACGTCCGGGGCCCGGCGGAACGACGGCGACAGGACCGAGTCCACGTGGCACACGTCGACGCGGGGCCGGACGGAGCAGGTGGACAGGTACCGCTCGACCAGGCGCAGCCAGAACCCCGAGAACACGACGAACTGCCGGACCTGCCCGGTCCGCCACCGCTCCAGCAGCGACGACACGGCCGACGGGTCGACGGCCGCGACCGGGTCGGACGCGACCCGCTGACCCGCCCGCGCCAGCCGGAAGTCCCGGTGGAAGGCCACCTTCATCCCCGCCGTGGTGCGCAGCTTGTCCCGCGGCAGCAGCCGTTCGAGCACCGACACGGTCGCGTCGACACCCTGTTCGCGCAGCCGGTCCGCCAGCAGCAGGCCGGGGACGTGCACGCCGAGCGCGACGCCGGAGGTGAGGATCTCGATCACGGCGAACCCAGTTCCGCCAGGAGATGCTTGCGGGCCGACCGGGCCGTCATCGCGTGCCCCGGCCCGGAGTACCCCCGCGGCACCGCTTCGACCAGCATCACCAGGTAGAGGTACACCCGGTACATCGACAGCCTCAGGCGCACGCCGGGGGTGAACGGCCCGCTGTCGTACCCGGCGAGGAGATCCCGGTCCTGTTCGACGTCGCCGAACAGCGCGACGGACACGAGGTCCGCGACCGGATCGCCCCAGAACGCCCGCTCCCCGTCGACCAGCCCGGTGATCCGGCCACCCTCGACGAGGATGTTCCCGTCCCACAGGTCGAAGTGCACCAGCGCGGGCCGGTCGACCTCGTCGAGGAGGTCGGCGTGCCCGCGCATCCACGAGGCGATCCGCGCGGGCGGCACGGGCGGGGTGACGGCGAACCGGTCGGCGTCGGCGAGCAGGATGTCCACCATGGACAGGAAGGCCGCCCGCCAGGTGTCCGCCAGTCCGAGCTGCGGGTAGCCGAAGCCGGGACCGGTGACCGCGTGCGTCCGCCGCAGGACGCGACCGAGTTCGGCCCGGAGGCCGGAGCGCTCCGCGCCGGTGATCGTCTTCCTCCGCGATCCCCAGTTCTCCCCAGGGCATTCGGTCATCACCAGGAAGTCCGCGGGGACGGTCGTGCGGGTGAAGTCGGCGTGCACCACCTCCGGTACCGGCGCGCTTCCCCTGGCGGCGCGGTAGAACTCCGCCTCGGTCCGCAGCAGGCCGCGCTCGTGGCCGAGGGCGGGCGCGTCCGGGTCGGGCGCGACCTTGAGCACCAGCCCGTCACCACCGGTCGTCCGGACGCGGTGGACGCTGTTGGAGGTGCCGCCGGTCAGCTCCTCGCAGGAGGCGACGGTGGCGGGGTCCACTCCGGACACCTCCAGCACCCGCAGCACGGTCGCCTCGTCCAGTCGCGGACGGCGCCGGTCGGTCATCGCGCCTCCTGGAGTCCGCGCCGCCGCGCATTGCGGCGCACGGCCGTCATCACGGCGATCCGCTCGGCCGCCGCGGTCAGCTCGCCACCCCACGGCGGGCCGCCCGCCAGCCAGCTCCCGATCGCCTTGAGCTGTTCGGCGTAGTAGGAACCCGCCGGGAACCCGATCACCTCCCTGGCGCCGTCCGCCCGCCGGACGACCAGGTTCACCGGCACGGCTCCGCGCACGGGCAGCAGGAAGTTCCGCAGTGTGACGGTGGCCAGGTCGAACGCGAACTCGTGGGTGGCCACGTGGGGCTCGCCGACCTGGCAGCGGAGGTTCGCCGTGCGCCCGCCTTCCCAGGACAGGCCCGCGCGGAAGGAGCGGTCGACGCCGTTCGGGCCGTCGAACGCCGACTCGCCGGTCCCGGCCGCACCGGTGAGCCCGACCGTCGCCTGGACCGCCTGGAGCCAGTAGCTCGCGGTGTCGTAGAAGATCCCGCCGCCCAGTTCGGGGTGGTCCCGGTAGCCGCCGGGCTTGCCCGCGCCGAAGGTCAGCTCGGTGTCGACCGCCCGGAGGTCGCCGTACCGCCGGTCCGCGATCATCTCCCGGAGCGCGGCCTGCCACGGGTGGCCCGCGGTGGGCACGGCCTCCGCCACGCGCACATCGCCGCCGACGGCCTGGATCTCGGCGAGTTCGTCCGTGTCCAGGCACAGCGGCTTCTCGACGACGACGTGCTTGCCCGCCTTCGCCGCCCGCAGGATCCACGGGTGGTGGGCGGAGTTGTGCAGCGAGATGTAGACCGCGTCGACACCGGGGTCGGCGAGCAGGTCGTCGTAGGTCCCGTGGACCAGCGGGATCCCGTTCCGGGCGGCGAACTCCTCGGCGCGCCGGGGATCGCTCGCCGCCACCGCGCGCACCGAGATCCCCTCCGATCCGGCGCTGGGCCGCACGACGGCGCGCTCGGCGATCGCCGTCGCGCCGATCAGCCCGATCTCAAGCGGCATCCGGCACTCCCCTCGTGCTCATCCCGGCCGCGGCGACGGCGGCGCGCAGCCGGTCCAGCCAGACCGGCAGCTCGCCCCGGTGGCAGAACACGGCGACGTGGACGCGTCCGCCGGGCGCGGTCAGCGCACTTCCGCTGAGGACCACCACCCCCGCGTCCTGCCCACCCCGGTAGGCCGCGGCGCCGAGGGCGCGCACCAGGTCCGCCACACCGCGATCCGGCCCGACCACGAGGTCCAGCTGCTCCAGGTGGCACCGCAGCCCGTGGTGCGCGACGCGCTGGTCGAGCGTCCTGGTCAGCAGGCCGAGCGAGTGGCGGGCGTTGACCTCCAGCACCGGGATCACCCGCCCGTCGTCGAGGACCATCGAGTCGACGCCGACCGGGCCGTGGTACCCGGTCTCCGCCACGGCCTCGGCCACCGCGGTGAGCGTGCGGCGGTAGTCGTCCTCGTCGACGAGCCCCGGCCACGCCGGACCCGACCCCATGTGCCGGAAGCCGCGGTTGGTCATCGCCTGGACACCGAGCCATTCCCAGCCCCCGCCGCGGTCGACCACGAGGTGGCCGGAGAAGTCGTGGCGCTTGGCGAACTTCGGCTGCACGAGCAGTTCGACCCGTTTGCCCGCCGCGACCTGCTTGCGGAGCACGCGTTCGACCGCCGCCAGGACTCCGGGCGTGCCGACCTCGAGGATCGCCCGGCCGGACACCCCGTACGGGTCCTTGACGACCGCCGGACCGTCCACTTCGGACACCGCGGCCACCAGGTCGTCGACCGTGCGCGCGACCCGGCCCGCACCGGGCAGGCCGAGCCGCCGGACCACCTCGTTCGACCACGTCTTGGAGTTCACCAGGGTCACGGCGTCGAGGTCCGGGAGGTCGTCCCAGCCCATCCTGCCCGCCAACGCCACCGTGTCGGACAGCACCGCGTAGGGAGCCAAGCCCTCGAACCCCTTCATCCGCGTGAGGACCGGCCCGGTCAGTTCCCGTTCGACCGGCGCCCCCGCCGCGGCGTCGGCGGTCGTCCGTCCGAAGTGGACCCCGGCTTCCGCGAGACCCGCGACCAGCACGGGATCCATCGGTCCGCGGGTGACGAGCAGGTCGCCGGGCAGGCAGAACCCGGCGAGCAGCTCGTCCATGCCCGCCACCGCGGCACCATCACGGGCGACCGCGGGCAGTGCGGCCAGGTCCGCCGGGCGCCACCAGGACTCCGCGTCGAAGGTGCCGAGCCGGACCCGACCGCTCACGAGGCGGCCGGCACCAGACCGGTCACGAACCCGGCGAACTGCCGCACCGAGCGCAGGTCGTCCAGCTCCAGGTTCTCGTAGTCGAGTTCGACGTCGAACTCGTCCTCGATGCCGAGCAGGAACGAGATCATCTGCAACGAGTCGAGGCCGTACTCCTCGACCAGGTCGGCGTCGTGCGCCATCCCCGCCGGGTCGATCCCGTTGGCCAGCACTCCCGCGAGCACCGCCTTGATCCTCTCCTCGACGTCCGCGCCCATGTCACACCCCGTTCAGGTAGAGGAGAATGCACTTGGAGCAAACGGGCATCATCCCGTTGGCCGACATGATCTCGCGGACCTGCCGGAAGGACGGGCTCTGCCACAGCTCGCCCACCGGGGTGTCGTAGAGGTTGCCCACCACGAACTCCGGGAAGAACTTGCACGAGCTGACGTTGCCGTCGGCGTGCACCTCCAGCCGGTTGGACACCGCGAGGCACTTGCTGCGGTGCTGGGCCGGGCGGGACGTGCCCAGGATGAAGTCGTCCACCTCGTCGGCCTCCAGCTGCGGCTGGTAGCGCACGCGGACCCGCCACGGGCGCGCGGCCAGGCGGGCCATCGACTCGTGCAGCGCCGGCAGCTGCTCCGGTGGGAGCTGGTAGGTGTAGGAGTGCCAGGTCGGCTGCTTGGTCCCGGTCTCCGGGGCGAGCCAGGCGAACGACTCGGCGTAGAGGCTGTCCATGGCCCGCGCCACTTCCGGGCTGATGTACCAGGGGAACTGGAAGTACACCGTGTTGACGCCGAGTTCCTCGGCCCACTCCATGAACTCGTACATCTTGCCCACGGTCACGTGGGACACCATGCAGGACAACGACAGCTCGCCGTCCCAGGCGCCGGACCGCTTGAGGTCCAGCATGGTGCGGATGTTGTCCGTCGTCCTGCCGAAGGTCCCCTTGCCGCGCAGCACCTCGTGGTCCTCCCCCAGCCCGTCCAGGCTCACCAGGAGGTTGAGGTTCCGACCGATGCGCAGCAGGTCGTCCAGGTGCCGCTTGAACAGCAGGCCGTTGGTGCACATGTTGACCGTGCGCGGGTACCGTTCGAGCAGCTCGGCGATCTCGCCGAACCGCGAGTGCATCAGCGGTTCCCCGCCCCAGAGGAACATCTTGGAGCGCTGCGCGGCCGTCGCGGCGAGCACGTTCTCGACGACCGCCACGTCCAGTTCGGTCCGCTGCCGCTCGGGGGTGAAGTCGCGGAAGAACCCCTGCTCGTTCCACTGGTAGCAGTGGGTGCACCGCAGGTTGCACCGGTAGGTCAGCTGGAGGCTCACCTCCTGCGGCAGCGGCGCGGCGTACCCCGGATCGGCCAGCAGGTTGCGGCGGGCCGAGGAGCGCATGGCCACCGTGTGCTTGATGTCGGCGAATTCCTTGGCGTTCAGCGTCCGCGTCGTGGTGGGCCGCATCGGCATCCCTTCCTACAGCTGCTCTGGAACTCGGTTGATCAGGGCGACGCTCAGAGCGGCGCACGCGCCTCCGGCGGCGAGCACGAGCACGAGACCCGGCGCCGGGCCGAGACCGGCGCTCAACGCGCCGGCCGCCACTCCACCGGTGATCGAGCCCAGCGGAATGGTCGACGACATCGCGGTTCGCGCGGTGGCGTGCACGGTGCTCTGCCGGTCGTCAGGGGTCAGCGCCTGCCGGACGCTCGTGGTCACCACGTTCCAGGCGGGCATCCAGAACGACGAGAACACCCTGATGGCCACCAGGACGGGCAGAGCGGGCGCGATCAGGCACAACGGCACGGCCAGCCACGACAGTCCCTCCAGCCCGGTGAGGAGCAGGACGCGCCGGACACCGAGGCGCGCGGTCATCGCGCGCACGACCAGCGCACCCGCGATGGCCCCGACCGCGCCCGCCGCCAGCAGCAGGCCGCCGGTCAGGCTGGACAGCCCGAGCGCGCGGTACGCGAACAGCAGCAGCACCGCGTCGACCGCCCCGGTGCCGAAGTTCCGCACGGCGGACGCGATGACGAGCCCGCGCAGCACGTCGTCGTGCCGGACGAAGTCGAACCCCTGGCGAATGCGGTACCCGATCGACCCGCTTCGGACCACCGGGCCCACCGCGGTCCGCGGCAGCCTGGCCCGGCCGTACGCGGACCCGAGGAACGGCAGCGAACCCAGCAGCAGACCCGCGAACGGGCCCGCCGCGTTCATCAGCCCACCGGCCAGCGCGGGCCCCACCAGCTTGGACAGGCTGTCCGTGCTCTGGAGCCGGGAATTGGCCCCGACCAGGAGATCCGGCCCGATCAGGGTCGGCAGGTAGACGAATCCGGCGATGTCGACGAACACCGTCGCCACCCCGGCCACCGCGACCACGACGAACAGCAGGCCCATGGACAGCGACCCGAGCGCGGCCGTCAACGGGACGGTCGCGAACGCCATGAACCGGACCAGCTCGCCCACCACCATCACCCCGCGGCGGGGCAGGGACGTCACGAGCGCTCCCACGACCATGCCGAGCGCCGGGTAGGCCAGCCAGCCCATCGCGGCCAGCACGCCGACCTGGGTGCCGGACGCGTCCAGCACCAGGATGGCGATGCTCGGCACGGCGAACCCGGTCAGCCGGTCCCCCATGGCGCTCGACGCGGCGCCGGACCAGTACCACTGGAATCCCCGGTCCGATCCGACGATGGGCAAAGCTGCGCTCATGCGGCATTTCCCTCCGCCAGCGGTGGACCGGGCTGCGTCGAACGGCGTAACGACCGTATTCCATCACGGTAGGGCAGGAATGAGAACGCCTCAAGGGGAACGGATGGCATTTATCTGCCCGATGCCCATAACCAAAATGATATGTCAGCCATCCGGCCTACGAGCTGAAGCGGATAACTTCGCCGCCATTTGTCCGACAGCTCAAAAGACTGCTACCAGGGTAAACAGTCGAATATTGCCGTTCGTCTGTCCGGTTTCACGTTCGGTTTCCATTGCCGACCGCCACCTTCGGGCGATTGACAGCAACATCGCGCACCACTATTGGCATGGCGGATTATCGACGGTTCCACAATTCGCCCTCGAACAACCGGACCCGTCACCATCAGGTCCATTGTGGATCGGCGAATGACGAGCACGAATGCGTGATCAATTCCGATTCACCGCCGCCGCCGACAGCTTCGGGCGCAGCCGACGCGCCGGTCGCGCCCGATCGGACGCGACCGGCGGTTCGGCTCAGACCTGGTAGGAGCGGGCCGCGAAGGTGAGGCCGGAGGCGTAGCCGCCCCACCGGATCGTGTCGGGCCGCGGGCCGTTCAACGCGGACAGCGGGAAGTCGGAGCCCTGGGCGATCAGGAGCAGCCGCGCAGGAGCGGACCCGCGCACGGTGAGGGTCAGGTCGAAGCCCTCGGGCGGCGGCGCGGAGAACACCACGCCCCAATGCCAGGGGGTGTCCGTGGACGGCCGGTTCTCCCCACCGGGGAACGTGGTCCCGCCCAGGTCCACCCGTTCCACCCGCGCGCCGCCCACGTCGGCGTAGAGCGCCAGTTGGTCGGGACGCGCGGTGGCCGAGATCCGCAGCCGCACGTGCCTCAGGTCGCCCTCGGTCGTCTCCCCAGCCACCGTCATCGTGGCCTCGGGCACCGGAACCACCGGCGCCGGGCCGCTGCGCGTTCCCTCGGACGTGGACAGCAGCGCCGGGAACCGCTCCTCCAGGCCGGGGTCGTCGGTCGGGGCGTAGCCGCGCACCCAGTCGCCGGACCCGTCGCCCTCGCTGGCCCAGACCGCCTCGCGCCGGTCGGCGTCGAGCGCGTACACCAGGCTCACCTGAGCCGGATCCCGCGCGCCGGGCACGTTGGTCACGGTGTCGACGACGACCAGGCCGACGGCGACCACCGCCACGACCGCCACCGCGGCGAGCACCGCCCCGGTGCGGCGCGGTGTCCGCCGCGCGGGGAGCACGGTCACCGCGGCGAGGCCGAGCAGGAGCAGCGGCGCGGAGGCCAACGCGAGACCGACGGTCCCGAACAGCAGCCACACGAGCGGGGCCGTCAACAGCACGGTGGGCACGCCCGCCAGCCACGCCACCGCGGCACTCCACGGTGAGTCCTCGGGCAACCGGGCCACCACGGCCAGTCCGATGGCCCCGGCGAGCGCGGGCCAGGTGAACAGGTAGGCCGCGCCGGGCAGCAGGATCGAGGTCACCACCGCGAGGACGGCCGTGATGAGCACGCCGCCCGCCGCGATCTCGGCGGGACGGCCGCGCCTGCTCACCCACACCAGCCACAGCGCCGCCAAGGCCACCACGAGCAGTGCGAGACCGGTTCTCGCGAACACCACGGCGTAGGGGTCACCGCCGAGGAAGCGCTCGTCGTGGGGGCCCGCGAGGACCATGGCCCGCCAGCCCAGCCAGCCGATCGCCGCGCCGCCGACGGGCACCAGCGGCGCCGTGGCGGCGACGCGCGCCGCGGACCTCAGGCGCAGCCGCCCCCGGCGGCGGGCGAACCACAGCGCGGCCGCGGATCCGAGCAGGGCGAGCGCCCCCAGTGGCAGCACCGCTCCGGCGGAGTAGTCCACCACGAGGCCGAACACGCTGAAGTACACCGATTCGCCCGCGTCGGCCAGTCCCGGCGAGGCGGTCGCCAGCGTCATGGTGGCCCCGAGCACCGCCCGCCCCATGTCCTGGAGGCTCGCGGTGTCCACATGGGACAGGTCGTCCTGCTCGGAGTGGTAGCGGGCGCTGCCGTCGACCATCGCGAAGTTCAGCCCGGTGTACAACGCGTCGCGGAAGACCGTGAAGTCGGTCTCGTTCGGCAGCAGCCGGTACACCTCGCGCGACACCGACGTCACCAGCGGCGAACCGGCCCGCACGGCGGGCATCAGCGCGCTGCTGTGCGCGCCGGTCTCGAACATGATGGTCCGCCCGGTCGTGCCCCTGGTGTCCAGGTTCAGCACCACGTCGCGGGTCGGGTCGCCCGCCAGGCCCGCCGCGACGAACGCCCTGGCGCCCAGCAGCCCGAACTCCTCGCTGTCGGTGAACAGGAAGGTGATCTCGGCGTGCGGCGACGGCATCGAGGTGACCGCCCGCGCGACCTCCAGCAGGGTCGCGACCCCCACCCCGTCGTCGGAGGCGCCGGGACCGGCCTCCACCGAGTCGTAGTGCGCGACCAGCAGCACCCGCCCGGCGTCCGCGGTGCCGGGCAGGGTGGCGTGCACGTTCTGCGCCCAGCCGAACACGTGCGAGGAGTCCGCGCCGGTCACGCCCGCGCTCGACCGCTGCACCTGCGGCCGCAGCCCCAACTCGGTGAGCCTGGCCACCAGCCGGTCGCGGACCTGCTCGTTGGCGGCCGAGCCCGCCGGGTGCGGCCGCTGCGCGATCCGGGTGAGTTCGGCGTACGCCCTGGTCGCGGAGAACTCGGCCGCGGGCGCGTCACCGGGACGCGGCTCGGGCGCGACCGCGGTGTGGAGCACCGAGAGCACCGCGACCAGCAGGACCAGCACGCCCGCGGCCCACGCGGGCCAACCGCGGACCACGGCCGGGCCGCCTGCCTCGTTCCGCGCGCCGGGGTCCTTCACGGTGGCCAAGTGGTGCTCCTGTGTGGATCAGAGGAGGCGGAGGCGTTGGCCTCGGCCGGTTTTCTCCGCCTGGGCGCGGACCGCCGCGAAGAGTGCCACGTCGAGCACCCCCAGGCCGAACGGGTTGACCACGACGTACCCGTCGCGGGGACCCGGCCCCGCGGGGTCGGCCAGCAGTTGGGCGATCGTCGCGGTGACCGAGG
Organism: Umezawaea sp. Da 62-37; assembly: GCF_032460545.1. GTDB lineage: Bacteria > Actinomycetota > Actinomycetes > Mycobacteriales > Pseudonocardiaceae > Umezawaea. The sequence goes on along the minus strand of NZ_CP135965.1, from coordinate 10,350,293 downwards.
GCCCGTCGGTCGCGGTGGGGGCGATGCGGCCCTCGTTGATCAGCCTGCCCAACGGGCGGCGGGGGTTGTCGACGATGAGGTCGAGGTCGTCGATGTAGAGGGACCCGGCGTTGACCAGGACGTCGTCGGTGAGGTCGCCGAGGGAGACGTTGACGAGCAGGGTGCCGGGGCTGATCCAGGACCGGAGGACGTAGCCCTCCGCCGCGGTCGTGAGGAAGTAGACGATGTCCTTGTCCGCCATGACCTCCGGGACGGACGAGCCGATGGTGACCTTCAGCGCCGGGTGGCGGGAGGCCAGCGACGCAGCCAGGGCTTCCGCCGTCGCGGCCCGGTTGTCGAAGAGAGCGATCTCCCGGACGGTGTCCGTGCGGGAGAGCAGCAGGGCCAGGTGGAGGCGGGCCTGGGTGCCGCAGCCGACGACGGCGACGCGCTCGGCCGTTCCGCGCCCCGCCGCCTCGACGGACAGGGTGCTGACGGCCGCGGTGCGCACGGCGCTGAGGACGCCGACCTCCATGACCGCGGTGACCCTGGCGGTCTCGCGGTCGAAGCACAGGCCGAGGCCGCCCGCGCGCTCCATGCCCAGTTCGGGATTGGTGACGCTGGCGTTGATGATCTTCATGCCGTAGTCCCGGTCCTCCACCGCGCCGGGCATGCCGATGGAGCGGGTGTAGGCGCCCTTCCCGTTGTCCCACGACAGGTACGCCTCGCCGGGCAGGCTCGTGCGCCCCGCGCCGTGGGCGAGCAGCGCGCCGCGGACGATGTCGACCGGGTCGCAGTCCTCCAGGCACTCGACGACCTCGTCGCGGCGGAGGAAGAGCAGGGACTCGGGCTCGGGTTCGGCGAGCGCGCCCGTCAGCCAGGAACTCATGACCTCATCACCGTTTCTCCCGTGGTTCGCGCCGGTTCCGGCTCGAGGGCGCTCAGACCGTAGGTGCGTTCGACCCAGTCCGAGTCGTAGATCGTGGGCAGGTAGCGGTCGCCGAAGTCCGGCGAGATCGCCACTACCGTGCTGCCGGGCGGTATGCGGTCGGCGTACATCCGGATGGCCCGGATCACCGTGCCGGTCGAGCCGCCGACGAGCAGGCCGATGCGGCGCGACGACTCGCGGCACTCGCGGATCGTGTCGATCTCGCGGACCAGCACCAGGTCGTCGGGCGCGGTGGGGTCGCAGATCTCGGGGCGCCTGCTGGTGCCGAGGCCGGGGATGTGCCGGGGGCCGGGGGCCCGGCCGAACGTGACCGACCCGACCGAGTCGACGGCGATGATGCGGGTGGCGGGCGAGGACTCGCGGAAGGCCGCCGCGCAGCCCATCATCGTGCCCGCGGTGCCGACGCCGACGAACAGGTGGTCCACGTGCGGCACGGCGGACAGGATCGAGCGGGCGGTCAGCCTCGCGTGCACGTCGGGGTTCGCCGGGTTGGCGTACTGGTTCACCCACACCAGTTCCGGGTCCTCGCCCAGCAGCCGCTGGATGAGCCGGATCCGGGTGGCCAGGAAACCGCCGTTCTCGTCGCGGTCGCGCACGGTCAGCACCTCCGCGCCCATGGCCCGCATGTAGTCGACGGACTGCGGGTTGCTCACCGGGTCGACCACGCAGGTGAACCGGTAGCCGCGCTGGGCGCACACCAGGCTCAGCGCCACGCCGAGGCTGCCCGACGACGACTCGACGACCCGCCCGCCCGGCCGCAGCCTGCCGTCGCGCTCGACGGAGTCCACCAGTGCCAGCGCGGTCTTGAACTTGATGGACCCGGCCGGGTTGAGCCCTTCCACCTTGAGGATGACGCGGCTGTCGAGCAGCACTCCCGGCACTTCGAGGAACACGTCGTCGAAGACGAGTTCGCCCGCGTCGCGGTAGATGCGACTCATGCTCAGCCGATCCGCAGCGCGGGGGCGCCGGGACGCAGCGGACCGGCGGCGGGGTGGTCGAGGCCGTCGGCCAGCACGGTGAGGTAGTCGGCGGCCAGGTCCTCGACCCGCGCACGGGAGAAGTCGCGGCAGCGGTAGGTCAGGTGCAGCGCCGCGTGCTCGTCGTCGTGGCCCAGCCGGACGGTGAGCGCGCGTTCGGCGTAGGGCCAGTGCGGCGCCAGTGGTTCCAGGCCGAGACCGATGCCGGGGGCGTCGGTGGCCGTTTCGCGGTCGACACCGAACTCCAGCCGGTCGAACAGCTCCACGACGTGCTCGGGCAGCTTCGGGACGACCAGGGCGCGGGGCACGTCGGCGTGGTCGAGGTCTTCGGCGAAGCGGTCCCGCGCGGTGGCCACCACGGTCTCGAAGGACGGGTCGCCCGCCAGGTCGATCCGGCTGACCACGGGTTGGGAGAAGTCCGCGACGAGGTCCTCCAGTTCCGCCCGGTCGCGGAAGGCGACCCGGACGGAGACGGCGACGTCGCGGGTGCCGCCGAGCCGGGCGAGCAGCAGCTGGAACGCGGCGAGGGCGACGACGAACACCGTGGTGCCGCGGGCCGTGGCGAACTCGCGCAGCCGGGCGAACAGGTCGTCGGGCACCGGCACGGCGAGCAGCTCGCCACGATCGGCGGGCCCGTCGGACGGCGGGGTGTCCGCCGGGATCGGGACGGCGTGCGCGCCCGCGAGCCGGGTGACCCAGTACTCGGCCTTCGCCTCGGCGGCGGGCAGGGCGAGCTGTTCCCGCTGCCACACCGCGAAATCGGCGTACTGGACGGGTAGCGGCGCCAGCTCCGCGCCGAGGTAGGCCTCGACGAGGTCGGCGAGGAGCACCTCGGTGGCCCGCGCGTCGGCGATGGCGTGGTGCAGCACGACGATGGCGATGTGGTCGTCGGCGGCCAGCCGCAGCAGCCGGAATCGGAGCAGTGGGCCGGTGCCCAGGTCCAGCCCCGGTTCCAGGGCGGCCAGGGTCTGCGCGGCGAAGTCCTCCTCGGTCGCCTCGACGACCGTCAGCGGGACGTCCGCGGTCGGGTGGACGACCTGGACCAGCCCGTCGTCGGTCGGTTCGAACGCGGTGCGCAGGGTCTCGTGGCGCCCGACCACCGCGGCGAGGGCGCGGTCGAGCGCGGGCACGTCGAGCGGACCGCGCAGCCGCAGTCCACTGAGGACGACCCGGTCGGGCGCGGTCGCGGCGTGGGCCCGGTTCCAGGCCTCGACCTGCGCCGGGGACGCCGGGAACCGGGCGGTGCCCGCGGGTCTCGGCAGGCGGGGGATGCCCTGGCGGCCGCCGCGCAGCCTGCGCAGCAGCGCGGCTTCCAGCTCGGCCCGCCGGGCCGTGTCAGCGGATCCCACGGCTCACCCGGCCTGCGGCTGGTGCACGCGGCCGAGATCCGTCGCGAACGCCCGCATCAGCGAGTCGGGGCCGCCCATGAAGCCGTAGTGCGGGCCCTCCAACAACCGGAACGTGGTCTCCCCAAGGTCGGACCAGTCGTGCAGGAGCTCGTGGGGAACCTCCACGTCCGCGTCCCAGCCGAGCACGGAAGCCGGGCAGGGCAGCGGTTCCGGCGGGCTGACCCCGTACGCCTTGTGGGCCTCCACATCGGACACGAGCACTTCCAGGCTCAGGTCCACCATGTCCGGGCGCGGGGTGCCGCCGAGCGCGGTGATCAGGTTCGCGACCTCCACCCGCAGCTCGTCCTCGGACATCTCCAGGAACCGCCCGTGCGGGCCCTTGTGCGGAGCGACCTGGGAGGACACGAAGATGCGGGTGGGCACCGGCAGACCGCGCCGCCGCAGCCGCAGGGCGGTCTCGTAGGCGACCAGCGCGGAGCTGCAGTGGCCGAAGAACGCGAACGGGCGGTCGAGGTACGGCGCCAGCGCGTCGCAGAGCATCTCGGCCAGGGAACCGAAGGAGGAGAACGGTTCCTCCCGCATCCGGTTCTCCCGGCCGGGCAGCTGCACCGGGCAGATCTCGATGTCGGCGACGGTCGCGGGCCACTGCCGGTACATGCTGGCGCCGCACCCCGAGTAGGGCAGGCAGAACAGGCGGACCCCGGCGTCCGGCGAGGGCTCGCGCAGGAACCATCGGGGGCGGCGGGGCGCACGGGCGGTGGTCACGGGTTCTCCTTCACCGGGGCGGCCGCGTCGGGAGCGCCGGGGTCCTGGTCGAGCATCCGGCGCAGGACCTCGGGGGCGAGCGAGCCGATGTCGACGCGGGTGGACAGGTCGCGGACCCGGAACTCGACGCCGAACCGCTGGCGGATCCGGTTGCGCAGCTGGATCAGCGACAGCGAGTCGCCGCCCAGGACGAAGAAGTCGTCGTCCAGCCCCGCGTTCCCGACGCCCAGCAGCTCGTGGAAGACCTCCTGCAGTTCGATCTCGATCGGGGTCTCCGGCGCGCGGTGCGCGACCTCGGCCTGCCGCTCGGGCTCGGGTTCGACCGGCAGGGGCTCGGGGTGCTCGCGCAGCACGGCCAGGTCCACCGGGGCGGCGGGGTCGGCGGCCATGTCCGCGAGGACGTCGACGAACACCTCCGCCATCTCCGCCGCGGTGGTGTCGTCGAACAGGTCGCGGGCGTACTCCAGGAACGCCCGGTACGCGCCGGTGCCGTCCGGTTCGAGGTCGAGGGCCAGCTCGTAGCCCGCGGTGCGGGTGTCCGCCCGCATCTGCTCGAAGGCCAGGCCCGCGGCGCGCAGGTCGACCGGGGGTTGGTTCTGCAGCACCAGCATCGCCTGCGCCTGCGGGGTTCCGGGAGCGGCGCCGCGCTCGGCGCGCAGGATCTCCAGCGCCAGCTCGAACGGGTACTCCTGGTGCTCGTAGGCCCCGGCGCAGGTGGCGCGGGCACGGGCGATCAGGTCGCGGGCCGAGGGCGTGCCGCCGAGGTCCACGCGCAGCAGCAGCGGGTTGACGAAGAACCCGATGAGGTTCTCGACCTCCGGCCGGGTCCTCCCCGCCATCGGGGAGACCACGGTGATGTCGCGCAGGCCGCTGTAGCGGGCCAGCAGGACGTCGAAGGCGGCGAGGAAGACCATGAACGCGGTGACCCGCTCGGCCCTGGCCAGCGCCTCGACCTCGCGGACGAGCGCGGCCGGGACCTCGAACACGTGCGTGGCGCCGTCGGCCGAGGGGACGGCCGGGTGCGGGCGGTCGGAGGCCAGCGCGAGGGCGGGCGCCCCCTCCAGCGTCCCGGCCCAGTACTCCGCCAGGGCGTCCAGCCTGACGCCGGTCAGGTTCTCCCGCTGCCACACCGCGAAGTCGGCGTACTGGATGGCCAGCGGCGGCAGCTCCGGCTCGCGGCCCTCCCGGTAGGCCACGTAGCAGGCGGCCAGCTCGGCGACGAAGATCGCCGAGGAGAGCCCGTCGGTGACGATGTGGTGCATGGTGAGCACGGCGATGTGCCGGTCGGGTTCGGTGCGCAGCAGCCGGAGCCGGACCAGCGGGCCGCGTTCGAGGTCGAACGGCACGCGGACCTCGGCGGCGACCGCGGCCTCGGCGTCGGCGGGGTCCACGTCGGTCACGCCGACGACCAGCCGCGGCGGCGCGCCGATGACCTGGACCGGGCCCTCGTCCTCGAGTTCGAACACGGTGTGCAGCGCCTCGTGCCGGGCCACCACGGTGTTGAGGCCGCGTTCGAGCGCGGCCCGGTCGAGGTCGCCGACCAGCCGGACGGCGGCCACGACGTGGTAGGTGGCCTGGCCGGGGTCGAGTTCGTTCTCCAGCCACATGCTCTGCTGCGCGAACGAGGTGGGGACGACGAACACGTCCTCCTCGTCGTCGAGCTGCGGCCCGTTCTCCTGGAGGTCGGTCATCGGCTCTCCTCCTGCGTCCCGGCCGGGGCGGACGCGCTTCGCTTGCGGCGGAACGACGAGCGGTCGAGCGCGCGGATGGGCGCGGCGGGTTCCGGGCGCGCGGGGACGTCCTCGGTCGGTGGCGCGGCGGGCTCGGCGGCGCTGCGGCCGTCGATGTACTCGGCGACCTCGGCGACGGTCGGGGTCTGGAACAGCTGCCCCAGCGGCAGGTCGAGCGCGAACTCCTCGCGCAGGCGGTCGACGACCAGCGCGCCCATCAGCGAGTGGCCGCCGAGCGCGAAGAAGTCGTCGTCCACGCCCATGTGGTCCACGCCGAGGATGTCCGACCAGATGGTCAGGACGGTCTTCTGCGTCGGGGTCCTCGGCTGGTCGGACTCCTCGTCGACCTCGGGTTCCGCGCTGGCCGACACGGTGAAGGCGGCGGTGTCCACCGCCCCGTCCGGGCGGTGCGGCCAGGCGGTGACCGGTTCCACCGACGCGGGGACGGCGTTGAGCGGCAGCCGGTCGCGCAGCCACCCGCGCAGCACGGCGGGCATGCTCCTCGCCCACTCGGCGAACGCGGTGTCGCCCGCCAGCGGTCCGGGGGACGGCTGGGCGACGACGGTCGCGGCGAGGACGCGCGAGAGCGGCACGGCGGCCGTCCCCTGCCTGCGCAGGGCCATCGTCAACCCGGCGAACCCGGATCCGGACGGCCCGGCGACGGCGTCGAAGCCCATCGCGGCGGCCGTGGCCACCACGTCGGCGGGGTCCACCCCGGCGGCCGGGGCGTCGAGGATCCGGCGCACCTCGCCCGCGGTGTCCGCGGTGGCGAGGCGGTCGAGCGCCGCGGCGACGCCGACCAGACCGGACACCGGGATGTCGTGCAGCACGACGAGATCGGGGGCGGAGGCGAGGTGGTCGGTGAGACCCGCGGCGGCGACGTCCACCCAGTCCAGCTCCTGGACCGGCGGCAGCGCGTCGTCGCCGTCGGGCCGGGCCACGTGCAGCACGACGTCGAACCGGAAGCGGGTCAGCTCGCTGGAGTGCGTGCCCACCCGGCGCAGGACGGCCGCGTCCCGCACCCCCGGCAGCCGGGCGGCGACCTCGCGGAACCAGTCCGGGTGCAGGGCCAGCCCGTCGGTGGCGGCGGCCTGGCGGGCGACGGCCTCGCGCAGCCGGGAGGCGGGCGCGTCGGCCGGGGTGCGCGCGGCGACACCCGGCAGGTGCAGCGCCTGCCTGGCGGTCAGGTCCACCACGTCGGAGACGAACACCGCGCCGCCGGGTCGGGTCGCCGCGACCGCCGCGGCGAGGACGCGTTCGAGGTAGCCGGGGTCGGGGCAGTACCCGGCGAGGCCGTTGACCACGACGGTGTCGAAGTCCCCGCCCAGGCCGGTGAGGTCGTCGGGCGGCAGGTCCGCGAGTTCGACCACGTCGGCCTTGGCGGCGAGCCGGTCGCGCTGCCGCTCGATCGAGCGGCGCGCCCGGCCGGAGAGCTCGGTGGCCCGGTAGGCGTCGCAGCGGGGGGCGAGGCGGAACAGCAGCTGCCCGTTGCGGCAGCCGATCTCCAGCACCCGCCGGGGCTCGGTGTCCAGGATGTGCCGCACGCCGCCGTCGAGCCACTCGCGCAGCGCGGCCGCGGGCAGCACCGCGTCGCTGTTCGGGCTCCGCCAGCCGGTGAGGTTGAGCAGCGGGTCGCTCTCCGGGTCGCGCGCCAGGTAACCCTGGACGAACCGCTCGCGCCAGGCGTCCGGACCGGCCGGGGGCGCGGTCCTGGGCACCGCGTGCGCGATCAGCTCGCCCGCCTCGGTGCGGGAGAAGTGCGCGCGGGACACGGCCGGGTGCGCGGTCAGCTCCGCCGCGAGGTCGCCGAGTTCGACCGGCCTGCCGTGCACGACGGTGCGCCCGTCGGGCTTGCCGAGGATCTCCAGGTCTCCCGCGGTGTTCCAGCGGGCCCGGTCGCCGGTGGCCACCGGTGCGCCGTCGACGAGCACGCGCAGGTCGCCCGCCACCCCGTCCGGCACGGGTTCGCCGCGCTCGTCGCACACCCGCGGCCGGGCGCCCAGCGGCGAGCCGACCGGGATCCGGCCGGACGGCGCCGGGGCGTCCGGGTCGACCACGTGCGCGGCCACCGGGCCCGCCTCGGCGAGGGCGTAGAGGGTGACCAGCTCGGCGTCGGGGAACGCGCGGGCGAACGCCGTGGCGGCGTCGGGCCACAGCTGCTCCCCCGTGGTGATCACGCGGGCCGCCGCGGCGGTGAGGGTGGGGAGGTGCGCGGGCGTGGTCAGCAGCAGGTCCGGGGTCCGGTCGGAGGCGCCGAGCACGACGGCTCCGCCCGCGACCGCGGGCCACAACAGGGCGGTGACCAGCACGTCGGGGCTGACCGACGGGGACACCGCGACCGCGTCCGCGGGGAACCGGGTGGCCAGCGCGCGGACGCGGGCGGCCAGGTCGGCGTACGAGTGGGTGCTCAGCGTGCCGCCGCGCGAGCGCAGGCACACCGCGGGCGCGTCCGGCGAACGTGGCGGCAGCGGGTCCGCGGCGGACGGGTCGAGGGCGGACACGGCGACCGCGCCGTCCCCCAGCACCTCCGCCAGCGCCTCGGTGGTGAGCACGCGCGTCGGGGAGGTCCGGTCGATCGCCGCGGTGATCTCGGCGCGGGTGAGCGCCGGGTCCAGCGGCAGCGCCACCGCTCCGGCGGCGAGGACGGCGTGCAGCGCGACGGCCAGGTCGGCGGTGTGCGGGAGGACGAGCGCGACCACGCTGCCCTCGACCACGCCGTGGTGGGAGCGCAGCTCGTTGGCCAGCCCGGTGACGCGCTCGGCGAACTCCGCGCCGGTCAGCTCCCGGTCCCCCAGCACGACGATCGCCGCGGGATCCGCCGCGGCCGCGTCCACCCGGACCGGGGACTCGGCGGGCGCCTGCGCGGCGGGCATGAGCGGCAGCCGCCACACCGGCGTCTCCGGGTCGGCCACCGCGGCGGCGAGCACCGAGTACACCGACTCCAGCAGCCGCCGCGCGAACACCTCGTCCATGATGTCGGCCGCGAACCACAGCTGCCCGGCGATGGCGCCGTCGTCGGTGGGGGTCAGCTCGAACTCGAGGTCGAAGCGGGCCTTGCCGGTGTCCAGCGTGAGGATGTCCACGGTGAGGTCGGGCACGCGCAGCTCGCGCCACGGGGTGTTGTGCAGACCGAGCATGTGCCGGATGAGCGGGGTGTGCGCGCTGGCCTCCCGCTCCGGGTTGATCTCCTCGATGATCTTCTCGAACGGCACGTCCTGGTGGGCGTAGCCGTCCACCGCCTCCTGGCGGACGTGGCGCAGCAGCTCGCGGAAGGTCGGTTCGCCGGTCAGCTCGATCCGCATGGGCAGGGTGTTGACGAAGCTGCCCACCATCGACTCGATCTCGCCCCGGTTGCGGTTCGCGACCGGGACGCCGACCACCAGGTCCTGCTGCCCGGTCCACCGGGAGAGCACGGTGGACACCCCGGCGAGCAGCACCATGAACAGGGTCGCCCGCTCGGACTCGCCCAGCGCCTTGAGCGCGCCGACCAGCCCGGCCGGGATGTGCACCTCGCACATGCCGCCGTCCCAGCTGCGGTCGGCGACGCGCAGCCTGCCGGTGGGCAGGTCGAGGGCGTGCGCTCCGGTGAGCCGCTCGCGCCAGTACTTGAGGTGCTCGTCGAGCGCCCCGGTGGCCTGCCACTCCCGCTGCCACAGGGCGAAGTCGCCGTAGTGCAGGTCCGGCTCGGGCAGGGTGGGCGCCCGGTCGGCGGCGTAGGAGTCGTAGAGCGCGGCCAGCTCCTGGAGCAGGATGCCCAGCGACCAGCCGTCGGTGGCGATGTGGTGCTGGCTGAGCAGCAGCAGGTGCTCGTCGTCGGCGACCCGCAGCAGGGTCGGCCGCAGCAGCACGTCGCGGGTCAGGTCGAACGGGCGGTCGATCTCCTCTTGGTAGCGGGTGCGCACGGCCTCGTCGCGCGCGGCCGGGTCGAGGTCGCGCAGGTCGACGACCGGCATCGGCACCGGGCTGGGAGGGTTGACCCGCTGCACCGAGTTGCCCGCGTCGACCAGGTGGAACGTCGAGCGCAGCACCTCGTGCCTGCGCACCAGCTCGTCCAAGCAGCGCTGGAGCACGGCCGGATCGGTGCGCCCGCGCATGGTCGCCGCGCCGACGATGTTGTACATCGTGGAGGTCGGCTGGAGGCGGTGGAAGAACCACATGCGCTGCTGGGCGAACGACAGCGGCAGCGCCGAGCGGTCTCCCCCGCGCGCGACGACGGGCGACTCGCCGCGGTCGACGCCCTCGTCGTCGAGCATCCGGTCCAGGAGCTTGCGCTGCTCGGGACTGAGCCAGTCGTTCCCCATGGAGTCGAACCACCTTCATGCTGAAGAGATCTCGCGCTGAACGGCACTCGAAGTCGTCCGGCCGCCTGGACGCCCGGTGGTACCGATCCTTCCCACCACGCGGAACGGCGGTAGTCAGTGACGTCCCGGACGCGGTCGCGCAACGGTCGTTTCCCCGACTGGCGCGGACGGCGGAGCGGGGTGAGGCTGGCCGCCGACGTCGGAGCGGATCCGGAGCGGCGCGGACGGCACGGGTGGTGCGTGGCCGAGCCGCTCGCCGCGCCGGTGCGACGATGACGCGGAGGTGGGCATGTCGGTCGACACCCCGACTCGGACCGGGGCTTCGGCGGCGGTCCGGCCGGTGCACCGGTGGGTCGAGCAGCGGGCGGACGAGACGCCGGACGCGGTGGCGGTGCACGCCGATACGGACCTGACCGCGGTGTCGCTGACCTACCGCGAGCTGGACGGGTCGGCCAACCGGATCGCGCGCTGGCTGCACGGGCGGGGCGTGGGCGCCGAGGACCGGGTGGGCGTGCACCTGGACCGCGGCCTGGACCTGGTCGGGGTGCTGCTCGGCATCTTCAAGGCGGGCGCGGTCTACGTGCCGCTCGACCCGACCCTGCCCGCCGCGCGGTTGCGCCACATCCTCGCCGACTCGGCCCCGGCGGTGGTCCTCACCAGCGACGACCTGCCCGCTCTCCCGGTGGACGGCGCCCTCGCGGTGCAGGCGCTGCGCGCGGAGTGGGCCGACGTCCCGGCGACCCGTCCGGAGGCGCCCCACCCGGGCGCGAGCGCGGCCTACGTCGTCTACACGTCCGGGTCGACCGGGACGCCCAAGGGCGTGGTGGTGCCGTACGACGCGCTGGCCCACCAGCTGGGCTGGCTGTGCACCCGGTTCGGGTTCGGTCCCGACGACGTCGTCCTGCACAAGACCCCGCTGGCGTCCGACCCGTCGCTGTGGGAGCTGCTGGTGCCCCTGATGAGCGGGGGCGCGCTGGTGCTCGCCGAGCCGCTCAACCACGGCGACCCGGCCTACCTGCTCGACGTGCACGACCACTACGGCGTCACCGCGTGCGACTTCTTCCCCTCGCTGCTGCGCCACTTCCTGGCCGAACCGCGCGCCGCCGAGCGCGCGACCGCGCTGCGCACGGTGATCTGCGGCGGTGAGGAGCTCAACGCCGAACTGGCCGCCCGGTTCGCCGAGGTGCTCCCCGGCGCCGCGCTGCACAACCTCTACGGGCCGACCGAGGCGACGATCGCGGTCACCGCGCACCGGATCCCCCGGACCGGGCAGACCGATCCCATCCCCATCGGCCACCCCGTCCCCGGCACGGAGATCCTCGTGCTCGACCACGCGGGCGCGCCCTGCCCCGTCGGGGTGACCGGCGAGCTGGTCATCGCGGGCGTGCAGCTGGCCAGGGGGTACCAGGGCCGTCCGGCGCAGACCGCGGAGCGGTTCGTGCCGCACCCCACCGCGGCCGGGGAACGCCTGTACCGCACCGGTGACCGGGCCCGGTGGCGCGAGGACGGCGCCCTGGAGTTCCTCGGCAGGCTGGACCACCAGATCAAGATCCGCGGCCACCGGGTGGAGCCCGCCGAGGTGGAGGCCGCGCTGACCGCGCGGCCCGAGGTCGCCCAGGCGCTGGTGATCGCGCGGCCCGCGCCCGACGGCGGGCAGCGGCTGCTGGCCTACCTGACCCGCTCGACGGCCGGGTCGGAGGTGCGGGCCGCGGCGCTGCGCGCGGACCTGGTCAAGCGCCTGCCCTCGGCGATGGTCCCGGCCGCGTTCGTGTGGTTGGACGCGTTCCCGCTCACCGCCATCGGCAAGATCGACCGGGACGCCCTCCCGGATCCCGCCAGGTGATGACCACCGGGACCGCGCCGAAGCGGACGGACCCGAGGTTCTGGTACCTCTGGAGCGCCACCGCCATCTCCGGCCTGGGTGACGGCGTGCGGTTCGCCGGTTTCGCGCTCTTCGCCGCGGTGCTGACCCGCGACCCGCTCGCGGTGGCGCTGGTGACGGTGGCCGGGCAGCTCCCGTGGCTGCTGGTCGGGCCGTTCACCGGGGTGGTGGTCGACCGGTTCGACCGGGTGCGGACGCTGTGGCTCTGCGACCTCGGCCGTGCGGTGGTCATGGGGGTGTTCACCCTGGTCACCCTGCTCGACCGGGTCGACGTCGCGGTGCTGGTCGGCGTGGCGTTCCTGCTCAGCTGCCTGGACACGCTGGCCGACAACCTGTCGCAGGCGCTCACGCCGCAGGTGGCCGGGGCGCGGTCGCTGGACTCGGCCAACAGCCTGCTGTTCGGCGGGCAGATGATCACCACCGAGTTCATCGGCACGCCCGTGGCCGCGTTCCTGTTCGCCTGGGCGCTCGCGCTGCCGTTCGCGGTGGACACCGCCACGTTCCTGGTGTCGGCCCTGCTGATCATCGCCCTCGGCAGGCGGCTGCCCTCCCCGCCGCGCGACCCCGACGCGGTGCGGAGGTCCGTGGTCGCGGACACCGCCGACGCCATGCGCTGGCTGCTGCGCCACCGCCCGCTGCGGTCGCTGTGCCTGCTCATGGGCGTGCTGAACTTCGCCGTCGTCGGGGTGCTGAGCATCGCCGTGCTGTACGCGCTGGAGGTGCTCCGGGTCAGCCCCACCACCTACGGGCTGCTCCTGGCGCTCATCGCGGTGGGCGGTCTGCTCGGGCTCGCGGTCACCCCGGCGCTCACCGCGCGGATCGGGGCCCGGCGGACGCTGCTCCTGGCGTTCGCGCTGTGCCCCGCCCCGCTGCTGGTGGCCGGGCTGACCTCGCGGGCCTGGGTGGCGGCACCCGCGTTGCTGCTGGTCGGGGTGGCCGCGTCGCTGGGCGGTGTGGTGAGCACGACGCTGCGGCTGCGGATGATCCCCACCGAGACCTACGGGCGGGTCAACGCGGCCTACCGGCTGTTCGTCAACGGGCTCGCCCCGCTGGGCGCCTTCGTCGGCGGGCTCGTCGCCCAGCAGTTCACGCTGCGCACGCCGTTCTTCGTGGCCGCGGCGGCCACGGCGGCCCTGCTGGTGTTCGGACCGCGGCTGCTGCGCGGCCTGGGCGAACAGGTGTAGCGGTTCCCCTGACTTCCCCCGCCCCGACCCGGTGTCCGAGCATGACGGGAAACGCCGGATGGATGGAGCCGCTTCAGCCATGACCGCTTCTTCTGCGACAACCGCAGGCGACCTCTGGGGGCGCGGCGAGGTCCGGTCCGTCCCCGACGCGACCATGGCCGACCTCGTCGAGGCGGCCGTGCGCGCGCACCCGACGGCTCCGGCGCTGATCAGCGACGTCGAGGGAACCCTCACCTTCGCCGGGCTGAACGCGCGGGCGAACCGGCTCGCGCACCTGCTGATCGGCATGGGCGCGGGGCCGGAGCGGGTCGTGGGGGTGGCGCTGCCCCGGTCGCTGGACGCGGTGGTCGCGATGGTGGCGGTGATCAAGGCGGGGGCGGTGCACCTGCCGCTGAACCCGGAGTACCCGGTGGAACGGCTGGCCGCGATGGTCGCCGACTCCCGCCCGGTCGCGGTGCTCACGGCGACCGACCTGGACGTCCTCCCCGATCCGACGAGCCGGACCGGCACGGCCGACACCCGTGTCCTGCGCTGGGACGCCATCGCCCTCGACGAGCACCCCGACACCGACCCGACCGACGCGGACCGGGTCGCGCCGCTGCACCCGGCGCACCCGCTCTACCTGATCTACACCTCCGGGTCGACCGGGGTCCCCAAGGGCGTGGCGATGCCCGCCACCGGTCTGGTGAACCTGCTGGCCTGGCACGGCGACCGGTTCGCGGTCGGACCGGGAACCCGCACGGCCAACCTGTCCGCGATCGGGTTCGACTTCGGCATGCACGAGATCCTGTCGGCCCTGGTGCACGCCAAGTGCCTCGTCGTGCCGACCGAGGACGTGCGCGCCGACCCGATCCGGCTGGCACGCTGGCTCGACCGGCACGGGGTGCACCAGCTGTTCCTGCCGAACGTGCTCATCGAGTCCCTCTGCGAGGCGGCGGCCGTGACCGGCGTCGCCCTGGCCGACCTGCGCGACATCATCCAGTCCGGCGAACCCCTCGTGCTCGGCGCGACCCTGCGCGACTTCCTCCGCACCCACCCCTCCCTGCGCGTGCACAACCACTACGGCGCCACGGAGATGCAGGACGCCACCACCTGGTCGACCGGCCGGACCGCGGTGCCGACCATCGGGACTCCCCTGTGGAACGTGCGGGTCCACGTGCTGGACGACGACCTGCGGCCGGTGCCGGACGGGGAGACGGGCGACCTGTACGTGTCGGGCGCGGGCCTGGCGCGCGGCTACCTGAGGCGGCCGGGGCTGACCGCGGAGCGCTACCTGCCCGACCCGTTCGGCGAGCCGGGGCAGCGGATGTACCGCACCGGCGACCTGGCCAGGTGGAACGCCGACGGCGAGCTGGAGTGCCTCGGGCGCCGGGACAACCAGGTCAAGATCAACGGGTTCCGGGTGGAGCTGGGCGAGGTCGAGGCGCGGCTGCGGGAGCGACCGGGCGTGCGGCAGGCGCTGGCGCTGCCCCGGCACGCGGCCAACGGCGGCAAGCAGCTCGTGGCCTACGTCGTGGGCTCGGACGTGGACGTGGTGCGGATCCGGGCGGAGCTGGCGCGGGTCCTGCCCGCCCACATGGTGCCCGCCGCGGTGCTGGCGCTGCCGGCGCTGCCGATCGCCCCGAACGGCAAGGTCGACCTGCGCGCGCTGCCCTCACCCGAGTTCGCCACCGGGGGCGCCGAGGCGGAGACACCGGACCAGCAGTCGCTGGTGGACGCCTTCACCGAGGTGCTCGGCGTCCCCGCGGGCGTCGACGACGACTTCCTCGCCCTCGGCGGCGACAGCCTCGGCGCGGTGCGGCTGGTGGTGCTGGCCCGGCGCGCCGGACTGGCCGTCGGCACGCGGGAGGTGTTCGAACTGGGCACGCCGCGCAGGCTCGCCGCCGCCGCGACGGGCACGACGGCGCCGACGATCCCGGTGCGGCCGCTGGTCGCCCTGCACCACCACCAGCTCAACCGGCTGCGCGCGGCGCACCCGAACCTGGTCGAGATCCTGCCGGTGACCCCCGTGCAGCAGGGGTTCCTGTTCCACCGCCTCCAGGACACCGACGGCTACACCGAGCAGCTGCGGTTGGCGCTGGCCGGTCCGGTGGACGCGCCCGCCCTGCGCGCGGCGGTCGTCGCGGCCTTCCGCAGGCACGCTCCGCTGCGGACCGCCTTCCTGGTGGACGGTCTGCCCGAACCCCTCCAGGTCGTCGTGGCCGAGGTCGAGCCGCCCTGGCGGGAGACCGACCTGACCGCGCTCGACCCGGCCGCGGCCGAGGCGCGGGCGGACGTCCTCGCCGCGCGCGGCAAGGCCACCCCGTTCGACGTGCGCACTCCCCCGTTGCTGCGCCTGCACCTGGTCCACCTGCCCGGCGGCACCGCCCACCTCGTCCTCGACTACCACCACCTGCTGCTCGACGGGTGGTCGGTGACGCTGCTGGTGCGCGAACTGCTGGCGGCCGAGGTCGTCGCGACCCCGGTTCCGGCCCTGCGCGACTGGATGCGCGTCCTGCGCGCCCAGAACCGCGACGCGGCCGCCTCGGCGTGGCGGGCTGCGCTGGACGGCATCACCGAACCGACCGCGCTCGCCACCGCGGCGGAGGGCACGTCGGACTCGGTCCACCACGTCGTCGACCTGCCCGCCGAGGTGACGGCCCGCCTGGTGGAGGCGGCCAGGGCCCATCGGCTGACGCTGAACACGATCATGCTGGCGCTGTGGGGCGTCGTGCTGGCCGCCGAGACCGGCCGGTCCCGCGTGGTGTTCGGGACGACGGTGTCGGGGCGGACCGACGAGGTGCCGGGCGTGGAGGACCTCGTCGCGATGCTGGTCAACACGGTGCCCGTGGTGGTGGCCGTGGACCCCGATGAGCCGGTGCGGGCCTTCCTGCGGCGGGTGCGGACCGAGCAGCTGGCCCTGGCCCGGCACCAGCACCTCGGCCTCGGCGCGATCCGGCGCCTGGCGTCCTGGGAGTCGGAGTTCGACACCCTGCTGGTGTTCGAGAACCCCGACCTGCTGCTCGACGACCCGCGGATCACCGGCGTGCGGCACAGCGACGACACGCACTACGCGGTGAGCCTGCTGATCACGCCGGGCGAGACGCTGCGGATGGCGTTCACCTACCGGCCCCACCTCGTCCCGGAGTCCCGCGTCCGCCGCCTCGCCGACTCGCTGTCGGCGGGCTTGGCCGCGGTGGCCGGGGACGTGGAGGGGCCGGTACGCGCCTTGGACGTCAGCCCGTCAGCGTCGACCGGGCGGTGATCTCGCCGAAGGAGGCCAGGTCCGGGACGCCGAACTTCTCCGCAAACGCGGCGGTGACCGGCCCCAAGGCCCCGTCGTGCGGCACGGCCCCGGTCGGGGTCGACGCCCCGATGATCCACGCCCCACCGCACTGCGGCCGGTACTCGACCACGCACTCCACCGCCGAATCGCCGACCGGGACGGACACCGCCGTGGTCAGGACGCGGCCCTCTTCGCCGATGTCGGCCCCCTCGGGGACCTCGATCCACAGCGACGCCGACGGCGTGCGGCGCACGACCTCCCGGTAGGCCTCCTCCACGTCCTGCCAGCCCGCTCCCGCGGCCTCCGGCAGGTGGCCCTGCACGGCCCGGTTGAGCAGGCGGGTGGGGAACTCCGGCCAGCCGGGCCGGACGCCGATCCCCGACACGTGCCGCGGGTTGAGTTCGGTGGCCACGAACCCGTCCGCGCCGGACAGGCCGTCGACGCTGAACACGCCGGTGTACCCCAGCGACGTCGACAGGTCCTGCCCCACTCGGCGGGCGTAGTCGCGCAGCACCTCCCGCCGCGCGTCGGCCGGGCGCCACGTCGTCGAGCAGCCGCCATAGACCAGCTGCCCGGTGCTCGGCCGGTGCAGGGTGATGACCTCGATCGGGTCGAACACCGCCACGCCGTCGTCGAAGACCATGCCCATGAGGCTGCACGGGACGCCGGGGACGAAGGTGGCGATGCGGACGCGTTCGGTGCGGGCGCGCAGCACCTCGACGGCGGTGTCCAGCTCCGCGCGGGAACGGACCCAGCGCAGGCCCTGCGAGCTGCCCAGGACGTCCAGGGTGGTGTCGATGGCGATCATGACGCCGTGGCCCTGGTCCAGCGACACCGCCGTGGCGGCCAGGTCCGGGTCGTCTACGTCGACGATCACGTGCGGCGGGGCGGGGATGCCGACCCGCTGCCACAGCTCGTCGATGCGGGTCTTGTCCTCCCACACCGCCCACTCCGGGAGCCAGCGGCCGTAGGCGGGACGGCCGCCCAGCTCCTCGAACTCGCTGTAGGTGGTACCCAGCACCTCCCACTCCCGGTCCGGGTCGAGGCCGTCGAGCCAGTCGACGACCTCCTGCGGCTTGCTCGCGAGCCACACCTCGTACTGCCGGTGCGACATCGTCAGGCCGTGCTCGGCGCAGCTCCACACGTGCTCGGCGGGCGGGTCGTCGGCGCGCGGCACGGTGTTGATCACCACAGCGGCCAGGCGGGCGCCGGAGCGGTCCAGCTCCTCGGCGAGCGCCTTCATGCCGCCGTTGAAGTGGTTCACAGCCATGACCACGTCGCGACCGGTCCAGCGGACGCGCATGTCGTCGACGACGCGGCCGAGGCGGCCCTGCGGGGTGTCGTTCACGACTGCCCGTCCATCTGCCTGCGCAGGCTCAGCGGCCGCATGTCCGTCCACACCTCGTCGATGTGGGCGAGGCACTCGTCCTTGCTGCCCGTCGTGCCCTCCGACCGCCACCCGGCGGGCACCTCGGCGTCGGCTCGCCAGATCGAGTACTGCAGCTCGTCGTTGAGCACGACCAGGAAGGTCGGCTCGTCGGTCTCCGTCGAGGCCTGGTCAACGGCCATCGGTCCTCCTACTGGTTGTCGGGTCGTCGGCCAGCAGCGCGGCGACCTCGTCGTCGGTCAGGTCGGCCAGTTCCGCCAGTGCCAGGCGCAGTTCCTCCGGATCCGCCTGGTCCACCTGGACCGCGCGCACCGTCGCGGCCAGGTCGGCGACGGTGGTCCCGCCGCCGAGCAGGTCGCCGACGGACAGCTCGACGCCGAACTCGCGGCGGATCCTGGCCACGATCCGGGTCGCGAGCAGCGAGTGCCCGCCCAGCTCGAAGAACCCGCTGGTCACCGAGACGTCGGGCAGGCCGAGCACCTCGGCCCAGATGTCGGCGACCGCCCGCTCCACCGGGTCGCGCGGCGCGGTGCGGGCGGCCTGGACGACGGTGGGCTCGGGCAGGGCGGACCGGTCGAGCTTGCCGGTGCGCCCGGTCGGCAGGGCGGGCAGCCGGACGAACGCCGAGGGCACGGCCGCCGGGGGCAGCAGGTCGCCGAGGAACGACCGCAGGGCCGCGTCGGGGACGTCGGCGCCGACCAGGTAGGCCACCAGCCGGGGTTCCCCGTCCGGGCCGGGGCGCGCGATCACCGCGGCCGCGGTGATCCCCGTGAACCCGGTGAGCGCGGTCTCCACCTCGGCCGGTTCGACCCGGTTGCCGCGGATCTTGACCTGCTGGTCGAGCCGTCCGAGGAACTCCAGCGAGTCGTCGGCGGCCCAGCGGGCGCGGTCCCCGGTGCGGTAGAGCCTGCCGCCGGGTTCGAACGGGTCGGGGACGAACCGCTCGGCGGTCAGCGCCGGTCGGCCGAGGTAGCCGCGGGCCACCTGCACGCCGCCGATGCACAGCTCCCCCGGCACGCCGACGGGAACGGGCGCGCCGCGCGGGTCCAGCACGTAGAGGCGGGCGCCGGTGATCGGGCGGCCGATCGGCAACCGGGGCCGCGCGGTGTGCTCGGGCGTGATCTCCACGGCCGTGACGTCGATGGCGGCCTCGGTCGGCCCGTACAGGTTGTGCACGGCCACGTCCGGCACCAGCTCGCGCAGGCGGGTGACGACCGACGGCGGCAGCTCCTCGCCGCTGCACACGACCCGGCGCAGGACGCCCGCGCACCGCGCCACCGCCGGTTCCTCGACGAACGCCCGCAGCATCGACGGCACGAAGTGGCACGTGCTCACGCCGCTCTCGCGGATCAGCCCGGCCAGGTAGGCGGCGTCGCGGTGGCCGTCGGGGCGGGCGAGCACGACGGTGGCGCCCGCGGCCAGCGGCCAGAACAGCTCCCAGCCCGCCACGTCGAACCCGATGGGCGTCTTGTGCAGCACCCGTTCCGCCGCGGCGAGCCCGTACTCGGCCTGCATCCACAGGATCCGGTTGACCAGCCCCGCGTGCTCGTTCATCACGGCCTTGGGCGTGCCGGTCGTGCCGGAGGTGTGGATGGCGTAGACGAGGGTGGCCGGGGTGGCCGTCGGTTCCGGCCGGTGCGCCGGGTGCGCCGCCGCGTCGTCCACGCGGACCGCGACGTGGTCGGGGAAGCGGTCGGCGCGGTCGGTCAGCACGACGACCGGCCGGACGTCCCGCAGCTGCGCGACCAGCCGCGCGGTGGGGTTGTCGGGGTCGAGCGGCACGTAGAAGCCGCCCGCCTTGAGCACGGCGAGCAGCGCAACGACCAGGTCGGCCGAGCGGGGGAGGCACACGGCGACCGCCCGCTCCGGGCCGACACCGCGCTCCTTCAACAGCCACGCCAGCCGGTTGGCCTCCGCGTCCAGCTGCCCGTAGTCGAGCGCGCGGTCTCCGAGCAGCGCCGGGGCGCGGGGGTCGAGGTCGACCCGCCGTTCGACCAGCTCGTGCAGCAGTCCCGGCGGCGCGGGGGCTTCGAGGGCGCCGCTGAGAGCACCGACGACGCGGGCGTGCTCGGCGTCGTCGAGCAGCGGGATGTCGTCGACCGGGACGCCGTCGAGGTCCGGGACGGCGCGCAGGACGTGGACGAACGCGTCGGCGAAGCGGCGGGCGGTGCTGTCGTCGAGCAGGTCGGCGGCGTAGGTGAGATGCCCGTCGAGCCCGCCGTCGGCGCGCGGGGTGAGGTGGACGGACAGCTCGAACTGGGCGCCGGGGGCGGGCAGTTCGAACGCCTCCGCCCGCACGGAACCCGCCTGCCACGGCCGCAGCGGCAGGTTCTGCAACGCCAGGACCGCCCGCACCAGCGGAGCGCGCCCGTGGGAGCGGTCGGGGTCGAGCAGCCGGACGACCTCCTCCAGCGGCATCGCCTGGTGCGGGGTCGCGGCCAGGGAGCGGGCCCGGACCCGCGCGAGCAGGTCGGCGAACGTCGGGGCGCCCGAGGTGCCCAGGCGCAGCGGGAGGACGTTGACGAACAACCCGACCCGGTCGGCGCTGGTGCGGTCGCGGTTGGCGGCCGGGACGCCGATCACGAAGTCGTCCTGCCCGCTCCACCGCGCCGCGACGACCCCGAGCGCGGCCAGCAGCACCATGAACGGCGTCGCCCGCCGCGCGGCGCCGTACTCGGCCAGGCGCGCGGCGGACCCGACGTCCAGGCCCAGTTCCACCGCGCCACCGCGCCACGCCGGTCCGGCCGGGGCGTCCAGCGGCAGGTCGAGCGGGTGGGCGCCGTCGAGGGTGTCGCGCCAGAACTCGGCGTCCGCGTCGTCCCAGGCGGGCGGCGCGACCGGCCAGGCCGGGGTGGGCAGCGGGACGTCCTGGTAGGCGTCACCCAGTTCCCGCAGCAGGACGCCGAGCGACCACCCGTCCACGACGACGTGGTGCGCGGCGATGCCCAGGTACCAGTCGTCGCGGCGCTCGACGAGCACCGCGCGCACCAGCGGCCCCTCGGCCAGGTCGAACGGGGCGGTGGCCAGGTCGCGCAGCACGCGCCCGACCTCGGCGTGGTCGGTGGAGGCGAGCCTGCGCAGCGGCAGCGGACCCGCCGGGCGCACGGTCAGGACGAGCGTCCCGTCGGGGTCCGGGGCGAAGGTGGAGCGCAGCCCCGGATGGCGGGCGAGGAGGCCGTCCAGGCACCGGGCGAGCCGGTCGGGGTCGACGGGTCCGGTCAACCGGACGCCGCCGTGCACGTGGTAGGCGCCGCCCGCGCCCATCGAGTCCAGCAGCCACATGACTTCCTGGGCCCGTGACGGCACGGGTTCCGGACTCTCGAGTTCCGCGCTGTCCGTCGTGGACACGCGGGGGGCGGGCGCCTCGTCCAGCAGGGAGCGCAGCCCGGTGAGGGTGAGGCCGTCGAGCAGCCGCGCGACGGGGACCTCGGCGGCGAAGGCGTCGGCCACGCCCGCGGCGAGCCGGACCGCGCGCAGGGAGTCGAGGCCGAGGCCGACCAGGGGTCGGTCCGCGGGGACCCGGTCCAGGTCGAGCACGTCGGCCACGACCGCGGCCAGCCGGTCGGCGGGGTCGGTCGCGGCCCCATCGGCGTCCGGCCCGGTCGACGCGGTCGTGACCGGGCGGGCGCCCGCGACCTGCGCCAGGGTGCCGTCGAGCCAGTTCGCCCTGGTCGTGGCGCGTCGGACCTTGCCGCTGGTGGTGCGGGCGATCGCGCCCTGGCGCACCAGCACGACCTCCCGCGGCGTCACCCCGTGGTCGGTGGTGACGGCCTCGCGGACCGCGGACCGCACCGCGTCCGCGGTCTCCGCGGTGGTGCCCGCGGCGACCTCGTGCACCAGCACCAGGTACTCGTCGTCGCCGTCGTCCACCGAGAACGCCGCCGACCGGCCCGGCCGCCGCAGCGCGGGGTGGGCGGACTCGGCGGTCTGCTCGACGTCCTCCGGGTAGTGGTTGCGT
This sequence comes from Umezawaea sp. Da 62-37, assembly GCF_032460545.1. Lineage (GTDB taxonomy): Bacteria > Actinomycetota > Actinomycetes > Mycobacteriales > Pseudonocardiaceae > Umezawaea. The sequence goes on along the minus strand of NZ_CP135965.1, from coordinate 10,328,567 downwards.
CCGCGCAGCACCATGAGGTCGGTGGCGCGGCCGGTCACGAACAGCTCGCCGTCGAGGGTGAACCCGAGGTCGCCGGTGCGCAGGAACCGCCGTTCCGGGTGGCCGGGCAGCGCGACGCCGAACCGCGCGGCCGTCTCGTCCGGACGCCCGCGGTAGCCGTCGGTGACGCTCGGCCCGCTGACGCAGATCTCCCCGACACCGCCGGGGGCGCACTCCCGGCCCTCGGCGTCGACGACCAGGACCAGGTCCTCGCCCTTGGCGGAGCCGCAGCCGACCAGCGCCGTGCTCGGGTGGTCCGCAGGCGGGTCGAGGCGCACGACGCCCTCGGCCAGTTCGGCCCGGCCCACCTCGACCACGGCGGGCCCGTCCGGCCGGGACCCGCCGGTCACCAGCAGCGTCGCCTCGGCGAGCCCGTAGCAGGGGTGGAACGCGGACCGCCGGAACCCGGTCCCGGCGAACGCGCGGGTGAACTCCTCGATCGTGGCGCCGCGCACCGGCTCGGCACCCACCATCGCGTGCCGCAGGGACGACAGGTCCAGCCCCGCGCGCTCGGTCGCGGAGACGCGGCGGACGCACTCGCGGTAGGCGAAGTCGGGCGCGGCGGTGAAGGTCGCGCGGCTCCGACTGATCTCGCCCAGCCAGCGCAGCGGCCTGCGCAGGAACGCGGCCGGGGACAGCAGGGCGCACGGGAAGCCGCCGTGGACCGGTTGCAGGATGCCGCCGATGAGCCCCATGTCGTGGTACGGGGGCAGCCAGCTGACCGCCCGGCTGTCGGCGTCGACGCCGAGCACCCGGCCGATCGTCGTCAGGTTGGCGGTCAGGTTCGCGTGCCGCACCCGCACGCCCTTGGGCGTTCCCGTGGAGCCCGAGGTGTACTGGAGGAAGGCGAGGTCGTCCTGAGCCGGACCCGGCCCGTCGAAGTCGGGGTCGTCGTCGAGGCCGTCGACCGGCAGCCAGTCGGGCCCGCCCGCCGCGGACAGCGTCGGCGCGAGGTCGTCGCGCACCACCGTGGTGGACAGCAGCACCCGCGCCCCGGCGTCGGCGGCCACACCGAGCATCCGCTCGGCGCCCCGCGCGCCCACCGGGAGGTACACCGGGACGGCGACGACACCGGCGTAGAGGCAGCCGAAGAACCCGGCCACGTAGTCGACCCCCGGCGGGAAGAGCAGCACCGCGCGCTCGCCCGCCAGTCCTCGCGCGCGCAGCGCCGCGGCCACTCCCCTGGCCCTCCGGTCCAGGTCGCGGTAGTCGACGACCAGGCGGTCGTCGTCACCGACGAACTCGAACGCCGTCCGGCCGGGGGTCACCGCGGCCCGACGGCGCAGGAGGTCGACCAGGGTGTCGCTCACGACGACCTCCCGCGGTCCGCTCCGCTCACCCGCGCACCTTCGCGATCACCGGCATGTGCTTGATGCCCGCGACGAAGTTCGACGACAGGTGCTCCACCTCTCCCGCCCGGTCGATGTCGGAGAAGGTGCTGGTGATCTCGTCGAACAGCGCGCGCAGCGTGACCCTGGCGACGGTGTGCCCGACGCAGTAGTGCCCGCCGACGCCGAAGGCGATGTGCCGGTTGGGCTTGCGCCTGGGGTTGAACGTGAACGGGTCCTCGAACGCGGTCTCGTCCCGGTTGGCCGACCCGAGCCACACCACCACCGCGTCGCCCGAGCGCACCTGGCGGCCGCCGAGTTCGACGTCGCGCACCGCGTGCCGCATGAAGTGGTTGGCGGGCGAGGCCCAGCGCAGCGCCTCCTCCACGGTGGTCGCGATCGTGCCGGTGTTCGCGCTCTCCAGGACCTCGTGGAGCACGGGCGTGCCGATGATGGCGTCCAGCGCGGCGGTCGGCACGTACGGCGTGGTGACGTTCGCGCCGAGCAGCAGGCTGTAGCAGTTGGCCAGCACCTCGCCGAGGCCCATCTTGCGGTCGTCGACGTCCATGCTCAGCAGCAGGCTGATCAGGTCGTCGCCGCCGGGGCTTTTCTGCCTCGCCCGCACGATCTCGGCGAAGTAGGCGAACAGCTCCCGGTGCGCGCGCTGGAGGGCCATGTGCGTTTCGACGCCGCCGTTGAACTCGGGGTCGTCCGGGGCGATCGACATGAGGGTCAGCTCGGTCAGCCGGGGCCAGTCCTCCTCGGGCAGGCCCATGAGCATCCCGGTGACCGCCATCGGCAGCTTGGTGACCGCGTCGGCCAGGTCGAAGGGCTCGCCGGACTTGGCCGGTTCGAGCAGCCTGCTCACCTGGGCGCGGATCTGGTCGCCGGAGCGCTCCACCGACTTGATCGTCAGCGCCCGCTGGAGCGGCTCGCGCATCCGGGTGTGCCGCGGCGGGTCGGTGGCGGCCATCTGCTGCCCGCCCGCCGGGTCGTCCTTGCCCAGCAGGTTGAGCAGGGTGCCGCGCTGGGAGGTGAACGTCTCGTGGTCCCGCAGCACCCAGGAGCCCGCCTCGAAGGTCGTCACCGACCAGAAGCCGAGGTCGCTGCCGACGGGGTGCCAGCGCACGGGCTCGCGCCTGCGCATCTCGGCCCAGATCGGGTGCGGGTCCCCGTGGGAGTACATCCGAGGGTCCACGAGGTCGACGGAGTCGAGGTCGATCGTGTCGCCCCCGGTCACGTCGATCGAAGTCGGAATCCGCATGTCGCGCTCTCCCCGGTGATGGACAGCGGGCAGTCGCAGTACTGCCCCGGACCATCGAACCGCGCCCACGGTGTCGGGCGGAGTCCGGAGAACCCCGGACGTGCGCCACCGGTGGCGTCGGGCGGCGACGGCTAGGATTCGACGCCATGACCAGGAAAGTCCCCGCCACCGGCGGCGAGAAGGAAAGCCTGCAGGCCAGCCTGGACCGGCACCGCGACGTGGTGCTGTGGAAGCTGCGGGGGCTCAGCGACGAGCAGCTCCGCAAGCCGATGACCCCGTCGGGCACGAGCCTGCTGGGTCTGGTCAAGCACCTCGCGGCCACCGAGTACGGGTGGTTCAGCGAGACCTTCGGCCGCGAGACGGAGCCGCTGCCGTTCAGCGACGACGACCCCGAGGCCGACCTGCGGCCCGCGCCGGACGAGACCACCGACGGCATCGTCGCCTTCTACGGCCGGGCGAGGGCCGCGTCGGACTCGGTGATCGCCGACCACGAGCCGGACTCGCTGGGCACCGCCTGGTACGGCGACCGGGTGTCGCTGCGCTACACGCTCATCCACATGATCGAGGAGACCGCCCGGCACGCGGGCCACATGGACGTGGTGCGCGAGCTGCTCGACGGCAGCGTCGGCGACCACCCCGCGGCCACCGAGGCGGACGCCACGGCCTGACCGGGTTCACCCGACCCCCGCCGACGGCGGGTACCAGCGGGTGGTCGCACGGGCCAGCAGCCCACCCCCGTCGTCGAACAGCGCCGAGGTCGCGGCCAGGCCGTGGCCGTCGGCGCTGTCCAGCGTCGCCACCACCACGCAGTCCTGCCCGGCCAGTGGCAGCCGGGTCAGCTCGACGCGCATCCAGCCGAGCACCTTCGGCGCGGCGACGAGGTCCGCGGTCCAGCCGGACGGGCAGTCCAGGGCGGCCCAGACGAACTCCGGGCGCACGTGGCCGTCGGCGTCCAGCAGGCCCTCGTCCGGGGTCCACGGGCAGGCGACGGTGTCCACCCGGCCGGGCACCGGTCCGGGTGCGAGCAGCAGGCCGTCGCCCGCGGCGCGGTCGGGTCCGCAGGCGAAGCAGTGCGGGTAGGGATGCCCCTGGCGACCGCGGTAGCGCGAGGTGGTCGCGCGAGCCGCGGACAGGGCCACCGGGTCCAGCGGCGCGACCCCGTGGCGGGTGGGCGCGGCGGTGGCGACGAGCCGGTCCCCGTCCCACAGGTGGGCGCGCCTGCCGCCGACCTCGGCGCGCAGGGGCACGTCGAGCCGGGGCGGGATGTGCAGGGTCACCGCGACCGGTGACGGGCACAGGCCCGCGAACAGCCCGCACGCGTAGCCGCCGTTGGCGCTGTCGTCGGGCCCGTTGAAGCGGGCCCCGATCGTGAGCGGCACTGACTCGGACACCGGACTCCTCCTCGGCTCGCCCTCCACTGTGCCGCACCCCACGGGCCCGGCGAAGTCCGACATTCCCCGCACACGACCCCGGACCGGGGCGCCGATCCGGGGGTTCTCCGGACTGTGCCCTCCGTGCGCCGGCAGGTGGAATGAGTGGCGCTTAGGGACGCCGGTTGATCGCGAGAGACCGCTCCACCCCGGGCACCAGAACCGCCCTACAGAGAGATGTGGCGAGCCGATGCCGACTGACACCACCAGAATCGTCAACTCCTGGAACGAGTGGGACACGCTCCAGGAGGTCGTCGTGGGCAGCGCGGAGAACGCCTGCTTCGAGCCGACCGAGCCGGGGCACAAGCCGCAGGAGCGCGGCCTCTCCGAGCCGCGGCCCTTCCCCACCGGCCCCAAGCCCCAGGAGCTGAACGAGAAGGCCAACGAGGAGCTCGCCGGTCTCGTGTCGCTGCTCGAGTCGCAGGACGTCACCGTGCGCAGGCCGTCGGTGCGGGACTACTCGACGCCGCTGAAGACGCCCACGTTCGAGGTGGAGAACCAGTACTGCGCGGTATGCCCGCGCGACGTGATGATCACCCTGGGCAACGAGATCCTCGAGGCGACGATGTCGCGGCGCTCGCGGTACTTCGAGTACCAGGCCTACCGGAGCCTGGTCTACAAGTACTGGGACGAGGACCCGATGATGACGTGGTCCGTGGCGCCGAAGCCGTCCATGGCCGACGACATGTACCGCGAGGACTTCTGGTCGTGGCCGCTGTCGAAGCGGCACGAGGAGATGCACAACTTCGAGTTCTGCGTGACCCAGGACGAGGTGGTCTTCGACGCCGCGGACATGGCGCGGATGGGCAAGGACGTGTTCGTCCAGGAGTCCATGACCACCAACCGGGCGGGCATCCGGTGGATCACCCGGCACCTGGAGCCCAAGGGCTTCCGCGTGCACCCGGTGCACTTCCCGCTGGACTACTTCCCCTCGCACATCGACGCCACGTTCATCCCGCTGCGCGCGGGCCTGGTGCTCACCAACCCCGACCGGCCGATCGGCAGCGGCGAGGAGAAGCTGTTCCGCGCCAACGACTGGGAGTTCGTGACCGCGCCGGCACCGGTCTCCGACAACGACCAGATGCCCCGCTACTGCCAGTCGACCAAGTGGGTGTCGATCAACGTGCTGAGCATCTCGCCGACGAAGATCGTCGTCGAGGAGCAGGAGAAGCCGTTGCAGGACATGTTGTCCAACCTGGGCTTCGAGGTGTTCCCGCTGCCGTTCCGCCACGTCTACGAGTACGGCGGCTCGCTGCACTGCGCCACCTGGGACGTCCGCCGCGAAGGCGGCTGCGAGGACTACTTCCCCAACCAGTGAGCAAGGCGCGGAGAGGGGCGGGCTCCCGGACCGGGAGCCCGCCCCTTTTCGTGCTACCCCTTCGCGACGACCCCGGCGACGGTGGCGGGCCGTGACGCCGGGAAGTAGTGGCCGCCGTCGGGCAGTTCGAGCACCCGGACGTCGCGGGCCAGCCGGGACCAGTCCCACGGGTCGCCGGGCAGGTCGTCGTCGGCCACGAGCACCACGGTGACCGGCACGTCGAGCCGGTCGCCCGCGTCGAGGGCCGCGGCGTCGAGCGCGTCGGCGAGGTAGTGGCAGGCGGCCACCACGTCGTGCCGGTAGGCGTCGGCGAGCAGGCCCTGCTGCACGTCGTCCACGAAGGCCAGCTCCGCCCGGCCGCTCTCCTCGGCGAGCACGCGCACGACCTCCCGGTCCGACAGCTCCGACACCTCCGCGGCCTGCGCCCTCCGGCCGACGCCGTCACCGGGCAGCTGCGCGCCGAGGTGCACCCGGTCCACGACGTGACCGCGCAGGCGCAGCAGCCGCGCGGCGGCCAGCGCGGCGGCCACGCCCGTCGAGTGACCCCACAGCGACACCGGCCCCGTGCCGAGCGCGGCCAGCTCGTCGGCGACGAGTTCGGCCAGCTCCGACACCGGCACCGGCTTCTCCCCGCGCTCCCGGCCGGGCGGTTCGACGCCGTACACGGCCCACCCGAGTGCGGCCAGCTCGCCCGCCAGCGGCAGGTAGGTCACCGCGTTGCCGCCCGCGTAGGGGAAGCACACCAGGGTGCGCCCCGCGGGCGGGGTCAGCCGGTACAGCACCGGGCGGGGGCCGGTCGGGGCGGTGTCGAGGGTCGCGGCGAGGTCGGCGAGCACCGGGTGGCCGGTGATGTCGCCGAGCGAGCACGCCCGGTCGAGCGCGATGACCAGCTGGAGCGCCGAGAGCGACGAGCCGCCGGAGGCGAAGAAGTCGTCGGTGCGGCCGACGCGGTCGGGCGCGACGCCGAGGACGGCGGCCCACGCGGCGGCGAGCCTGCGCTCGGTGTCGGTGCGCGGCCGCTCGTCCCGCGGCACGACCCGGTGCAGGCCGCCGGTGACGCGCGCCAGCTCGTTGCGGTCGACCTTCCCGTTGCCGGTCAACGGGAGCACGTCGAGCCAGTACCAGTCCATCGGCACCATGTAGTCGGGCAGCGTGCGCGCCAGCGCCTCGACCAGCGGCCCAGGCGCCAGCGACGGCGAGGCGGAGTAGCAGGCCACCAGCCGGGCGGTCCCGGTGGCGTCGGCCACGATCACCGCCGCCTCCCGCACCCCCGGCACGCGCAGCAATCGGTCCTCGATCTCCTCGATCTCGATGCGGAACCCGCGGATCTTGACCTGGGTGTCGCGGCGCCCGGAGAACTCCAGCCGCCCGTCGGGCGTCCACCGGCCGAAGTCCCCGGAGCGGTAGATCCGCCGTCCCCGGTCGTGCGGGTTCGCGGTGAAGGCCTGCGCGGTGCGGACGGGGTCGTTGACGTAGCCGCGGGCCAGGCAGCGGCCGGAGAACACGATCTCCCCGGTCGCGCCGAGCGGGACGGGCATCAGGTTCCCGTCGACGACGTGCACGCCCGCGCCGGGGATGGCCCGCCCCAGCGGCACGCGGGCGCCGGGCGGCGGCCCGCTCATCACCTCGTGGTTGGTGTCGTCGCAGGTCTCGGTGAGCCCGTAGGCGTTGACCAGCAGCACCTCCGGGAGGGCGGCGAACCAGCGGCGGACGAGCGCGGCCTTGAGCGGCTCGCCGGTCGCGGACACGCAGCGCAGCGCGGGCAGGGCGCGCGGCCCGCGCTCCAGGTGCCCGAGCAGGACCTCCAGGTAGGACGGGACGAGCTGGGCGACCTCGACCCGGCGGCGGTCCAGCTCGCCGACGAACTGCTCGACGTCGAGCAGGGCCTGCTGCGACACGACGACCACGGTGCCGCCGACGACCAGCGGGGCGAGCAGCTGCCACAGCGAGATGTCGAAGCACTGCGGCGCGGTCTGCGCCACCACCGTGCCCGCCCGCAGACCCATGTCGTCGATCTTGGCGAGCACGTGGTTGAGCATCCCCTCCTGCTCGCACATGACACCCTTCGGCTCACCGGTGGAGCCGGAGGTGAAGTAGATGTACGCGAGCTGCCCGGCCGACACCGCCACCGCGGGATCGGTCGACGGGTGGCCGGCGCGCGCGACGTCGTCCACCACGCGGGAGCGGATGCCCGGCGCCAGGTCCCCGAGCCGGTCGAGCACGGCCCGGCCGACGTCGTCGGTGAGCGCGAGCCCGCACGCCGAGCGGGTGAGCATGGCGGCGATCCGCTCGACCGGGAAGTGCGGTTCCACCGGCAGGTAGCAGCCGCCCGCCTTGAGCACACCCAGCACCGCCACCAGCCACGGGATGGAGCGCTCGGTCACGACGGCCACCACGTCCTCCGCGGTGAGGCCGTCGGCCAGCAGGGCGTGCGCGACCTGGTTGGCGCGCTCGTCGAGCTGCCGGTAGGTGAGCCGGTCGAGGCCGGCGACCACGGCGACGTCGTCCGGGCGGGCCGCCGCGGTGTCGGCGACGAGCTGGTGCACCCGGCGGTCGGGCAGCTCGCGGGGCGCGCCGCTGAGCCCGGTGAGCTGGTGGCGCAGCTCGTCGTCGCCGAGCAGGCACCGCCCCGCGGCCGGGGTGTCCGGGTCGGCGGCGGCCAGGCGCAGGGCCGTGCGGTGGTAGTCGGCGAGGCGGGCGGCGTAGTCGTCGTCGACCCACTCCCGGCGGCACCGCACGACGAGCGCGCCGCCTTCGAGTCCGATGTGGACGATCGCGTCCCCGTCGAGGTCGCCCTCCCCCACCGACGTGTCGCACCGCGCCGAACCCGTCGGGGCGAGGGGCACCAGGGCGACCAGCTCGCGCCAGGTGCGGCGGCCGAGGTCGACCACCCGCGCCCGCCCGCCGTGGCCGATGGTCACCACCGGCTCGCCGCTCAGCGCGCCGACGACCACCGCGTGCGCGGCGAACACCACCGCGTCCTCGTCGGCGCCCAGCGACGCGGCCAGGTCGGCGACTGCGGTCGCCACGGGGAACCGGTGCTCCGCGATCCCGTCCAGGCCGGTCGCCCAGCGCGGGATGGCCGCGTGGCCCCCGTCCACCCGGTGGTCGGACACGACGGTCATGGCGCTCTCGCTTTCGGTCTGGTTCAGGGGGAACCGAGCTGGGAGCCGACCTCCTCGGCCGACATGGCCTGGACGCGCAGCACGATCCCGGCGACCCGGTCCACGTCGACACCCGCGGTGACCCCGCGTTCGCGCAGCAGCGCGGCGAACGCGGCGACCGTGGGGGTCTCGACGAAGAAGTGCAGCGGGAAGTCCATCCGGAAGACCTCGCGCACCTGCGACACGACCTGGGTCGCCAGCAGGGAGTGCCCACCCAGCACGAAGAAGTCGTCGTGCACGCCGATGTCCTTGGCGTCGAGCACCTGCTCCCAGATGCGGCAGAGCACCTTCTGCAGCGGGGTCTCCGGCGGCGTCGACTCCGCGGTCGACCGGCCGGGCTCGGGGAGCCGCTTGCGGTCGACCTTGCCGTTGGGCAGCAGCGGCAGCTCGTCGAGCACGACGAACACGGACGGGATCATCGGCGAGGGCAGCCGGGTGGACAGGTGGCGGCGCAGCGCCTCGGTGTCGGGCGGGGCGGCTCCCCGCGGCACGGTCAGGTAGCCGACCAGGCGGGGGCCGGCCTCGTCGGTGAAGACGTGCACCGCGACGTGCTCGACCGCGACGTGCGCGCGCAACGCGGCCTCGACCTCGCCGGGTTCGACCCGGTACCCGCGGATCTTGACCTGGCTGTCGAGCCTGCCGAGGAAGTCCAGTGAGCCGTCGGCGCGCCAGCGGGCCCGGTCGCCGGTCCGGTAGAGCCGGTCGCCCGCGCGGAACGGGTGCGGCACCAGGGTTTCGGCGGTGTGCCCCGGCCTGCCCAGGTAGCCGCGCGCGATCTGCGCGCCGCCGAGGAACAGCTCCCCCGGCACCCCGACCGGCTGCACGGCGCCGTCCACGTCGAGCACGTACGCCTCGACGCCCGCCGCCGGGCGGCCGATGGGGACCGGCGTGGGCACCGGGCGGACCACGTTCGCCACGGTGGCGTCGAAGGACACCTCGGTCGGACCGTAGAAGTTGTTCAGCACCGCCCGTGGAGCCAGTTCCAGGAACCGCTCGGCGGCACGCGCGGGCAGTTCCTCACCGCCGCAGACGACGAGCCGCAGCGTGGCCGCGGACTCGCCGAACCGCGGGTGGGCCAGCGCGGACACCAGCATCGAGGGCACGAAGTCGCACGCGGTGACCCCGTGGTCGCGCAGCAGGTCCAGCAGGTGGCCGGCGTCGGTGTGCCTGCCGGGGGCCGCGAAGACGACCCGGCTCCCCGAGCACAGCGGGACGAGGATCTCCCACAGCGACGGGTCGGAGCTGATCGGCGTCTTCTGCAGCACCACGTCGTCGGGGCCGAACCCGTGGTCGGCGGCCATCCAGGTCATCCGGTTGGCCACGCCGTGGTGGGTCAGCAGCGCGCCCTTCGGCGTGCCGGTGGAGCCGGAGGTGTAGAGCAGGCAGGCCGCGTTCGCCGGGTCGATGGGCATGTTCGGCCTGCTCGCCGTCCGCTCCCCGACGACCACGGTGGCGCGGCCGGTCACGGCGGGGGTGCCCGCGAGGGCGTCGGAGGTGACCACCACGCGCGGGTCGGCGTCGCGGACGATCCGGTCGAGCCGCTCGGCGGGCTGGTCCGGGTCCAACGGCAGGTACACCGCGCCGGCCTTGAGCACCCCGAGCAGGGCCACGACCAGGTCGGGGCCGCGGTGCAGGTGCACGCCCACCCGGTGCTCCGCGCGCACGCCCTGCTCGGCGAGGGCGAGGGCGAGCCCGTTGGCCCGGTCGTCCAGCTCCCGGTAGGTGAGCGGTCGGTCGGCGACCACGGCGACGGCGTCGGGCGTGCGGTCGACCTGCGCCTCCACCAGCTCGTGCATCGTGACGGGGTCCACGGCGGGCACCGCGGCGCCGCTCAGCTCCGCCACCACCCGGTCGCGCTCGGCGGACGCGAGGACGGGGACGGCGGTCAGGGCGAGAGCGGGGTCGTCCACGACCGCGGCGAGCACCGCCCGCAACCCGGCGACCATCCGTTCCGCCGTGCCGGCGTCGAACAGGTCGGTGGAGTAGACCAGCCAGCCGGAGAGGCCGCCGTCGTCGTCCGGGGCGAGTTCGAGGCTGAGGTCGAGGTCGGCGCCCACGCGGGGCAGCTCCTCGTTCACCACGTCGAGCCCGCTGAGCCGGGGCGCGCCCAGCTGGACGTTGCGCAGGCCGAACAGCACCCTGGGGAGGTCGGGCCGCCCGCCCTGGCGGTTCACCCCGACTTCGCGCACGACCTGCTCGAACGGCACGTCCTGGTGCCGGAAGCCGTCCAGGCAGGTGGTGCGGACCCGGTCCACCAGCTCGCGGAACGACTCCGCCCCCGCCAGGTCGACGCGCAGGACCAGCATGTTGACGAAGAACCCGACGAGCCGGTCCAGCTCCGGCCGCGACCGCCCGGCCACCGGGGTGCCCACCACCAGGTCCGACTGCCCCGACCAGCGGCGCAGCAGCACGGTGAACGCGGCCAGCAGCACCATGAACGGGGTGGCCTCCGCGTCCCGCCCGAACGCGGTGACCGCGGCGGCCTGCCCCGGTTCGATCCGCACCGGGACCGAGGCGCCGCCGAAGGTGGGCCGGACCGGGCAGGGCCGGTCGCCGTGCAGCTCCAGCGGCGGCGCGCCGTCGAGGGCCTGCCGCCAGAAGTCCAGGTCGCGGACGGCGGACTCGGCGCGCCGGTCGCGGTGCCAGAGCGCGTAGTCGCCGTACTGGACGGGCAGTTCGGGCAAGTCGGAGGGCCGCGCGTCCACGGCGGCCTCGTAGAACTCGGCCAGCTCGTCGACCAGCACGCCCAGGGACCAGCCGTCGACGACGGCGTGGTGCACGCACAGCGCGAGGACCCACTCGTCGGACCGGTCGGTGACCCGCCACAGCCCCGCCCTCAGCAGCGGCGGCGCGGCGAGGTCGAACGGCTCCCCGGTCAGCCGCCGCACGTGGGCGTCGACCTCGTCGGTGGTCCCGGCGCCCTCGGCGAGCGGCACCGCCACCTCGTCCGCGGGCCGCACCACCTGGATCGGGGCGTGGTCGGGGTCGAGTTCGAACCCGGTCCGCAGCGGCTCGTGCCGCGCCACCAGGCCCGCCAGCGCCACCCGCAGCGCCGCCGCGTCGGGGGTGCCCCGCAGCCGCAGGCGGATCGGCAGCAGGTAGGTCACCGATCCGGGGTCGAGCTGGTGCAGGTAGTAGAGCCGCTCCTGGCCCGCCGAGCAGGGCAGCCGGTCGACGCCGGGTGGCCTGCGCGGGATCTCCTCGGCCTTCGCCCGCGCGGCCTGGCGGCTCCCGAGCCTGCTCAGCAGCAGGGCCCGGCGCTCGTCGGACAGCTCGCCGACGGTCTGGCGCAGCCGATCGGACTCGGACAGCTCGTGGGTCATCCCCGGTATCCCCTTCAGGCCGTCTCACCGCGCTCACCGCGCCCGTCACCCCGGATGGCCCCGGTCGTCCCCTGAGGCTCCCCCCGCCCGCCCGCGGGGGAAAGTCGGGGATCCCTCCTCCCCCGCCCCGTTCCCGGCCCCGGCATCAGGGAGTTCCCTGACTGGCAGCCGCGCGGGGGCCCCGACACGCTCAGGTCGCGCGGGCCGCACCGTCCCGCGGTGTCTGGAGGAAACGGCGATCATGCTCGGAAGAGTCACCGTCGGTGGACGGGTCGCCGGCACGCCGGGCCGGGCAGCGCTGCCGTCGGAGGTGCTCGCCGCCCTCGTGGCCGTCACCGCCCGCCGCGCGCACAGCGACGCGGTCGCCGTGACCGGCGACGTCACCGTCGAGCTGGACCTGTCCGCGGACCCCTCGCTGGCCGCGCTGTGCGCCGAGGTCTCCCCCCTGGTCGGCTCCGGGTTCACCGCCGCGGTCGGCGGCGTCCGGCTGGTCGTCGCCGGGGAGCTGGCCGAGTTGTACGCGGCGGACGACGACGAGCTCGCGCAGGTGGCCGGGCAGGTCGACCGGGCCCTCCTCGACGGAACGCGCGACCCCTCGCCCGTGGTGTCGGCGCTCGACCTCGCCTCGGACGCCGACCGGGCCCTGGTCGCGGGGTTCGAGGGCGGCGACCCGCTCCCGGCGCCGACGCGGCTCGTGCACGACCTGGTCGACGAGCGGGCCCGGCTGGACCCGGACGCCCCCGCGCTCACCGCCGAGGGCACGACCATGACCTACCGGTGGCTGGTCGACCGCGCCGACGCCTTGGCGGGCGCGCTGGTGCACGCGGGCGTGCGCCCCGACGAGGTCGTCGGCGTGCTCGGCGAGCGCTCCGCGGAACTCGTCACCGCGCTGCTCGCCGTGCTCAAGGCGGGCGGCGCCTACCTGGCGCTGTCGCCGGACTGGCCCGACGCCCGGCTCACCGGACTGCTCGACGACGCCCGCGTCCGGGTCGTGCTCGCCGACCCGGACCTGGTCGACCGGGTGCCCGGCGACCGGATCGCGCTCCCGTTCGACGCGAAGCCGCGGGAGACCGCCGGGCCGCTGCCCGGCGACCTGTCCCCGAGCACCCTCGCCTACGTCAGCTACACCTCGGGCTCGACCGGGGAGCCCAAGGGCGTGTGCGTGCCGCACGCGGCGGTGTCGCGGCTCGTGACCGAACCGGACTGGCTGCGCCTCGGACCGGACGACGTGGTCCTCCAGGCCGCCCCGGTCGCCTTCGACGCCTCGACCCTGGAGATCTGGGGGCCGCTGTCCTCGGGCGGCAGGCTGGCGCTGCTGCCGCCGGGCCGCGTCGACCCCGCCGAACTGGCCGCGGTCGTGGCGGCCGAGCGGGTCACCGTGCTCTGGCTGACCGCGGGGCTGTTCCACCAGGTCGTCGAGCACCACCTGGACCGGCTGGCCGGGGTGCGCCACCTGATCGCGGGCGGCGACGTCATCTCCCCCGACGCGGTGCGGCGGCTGCTGGCCGCGCATCCGGGCCTGGTGTTCACCAACGGCTACGGTCCGACCGAGAACACGACCTTCACCACCTGCGCCGAGTTCCGGGGCTCCGTCGGCGACGGTCCCCTGCCGATCGGCCGCCCGATCCGGGGCACGCGGGTGCGCGTGCTCGACCCGCTCGGCCGACCGGTGCCGCCGGGCGTGGTGGGCGACCTGCACGCGCTGGGCGACGGTCTGGCCCGCGGCTACCTGGGCAGGCCCGCGGCCACCGCGGCCGTGTTCACCCCCGCCGACGGGGGTGGACGGCAGTACCGCACCGGTGACCTGGCCCGCTGGCGCGCCGACGGCTCGCTGGACTTCCTGGGCAGGGCCGACGACCAGGTCAAGATCAACGGGTACCGGGTGGAGCCGACCGAGGTCGCCGTCGCGCTCCGCGCGCACCCCGCCGTGCGGGACGCCGTGGTGATGGCGGAACCGGGTGCGGGCGGGAGCACGCGGCTCGCCGCGTACGTCGTGCTCGGCGACGACGACGGGACGACCGGCCCGGCGCTGCGCGACTGGCTGCGCGAGCGGGTTCCGGAGTTCCTGGTGCCCGCCAGGGTCGTCGCGCTCGACGCGTTCCCGTTGACGCGCAACGGAAAGCTCGACCGGGACGCGCTGCCCGCCGCGGCGCCCGCCGACCCGCCGCCGCTCGACGAGGCGATGACCCCGCAGGACGCGCTCGAACGGTTCCTGTGCGAGCTGTGGGCGGAGGTCCTGAAGCTGGACAGCGTCGGCGTCGACGACGACTTCTTCGAACTGGGCGGTCACTCGCTGGTCGCGGCCGACCTGCTCGGGCGGCTGCAGCAGGACTTCGGGGTGGAGCTGCCCGCCCGCAAGTTCTACCTCAGCCCGACGATCGCCGAACTGTCCGAGCTGGCGGAGTTGGACCCGCTGCGCAAGCACGTCGAAGCCACCCCGACCTGACCCGCCGCGCCGACCGGCGGTGATCGCGTTCCGCCACCGGTTGTGCACAGTGGATCGCGCCCTGTCACCGACAGTGCACAGTGGACGGTCGGCGATCCGGACCGCGGCCCCGAGGGCACCTTTCCGGGCAAGAATTGTGTGATAGAACTGTGTCACGGCCACCGCCCACCAAGCCGGGCCGGTGGCCGTGACAAGCCGAGACGCAAGGATCGGACTGACACCGAACCTCCTGGGGGAGCAAGGCGTGTCACACAGTCACGGGAGTTTTGTCCTGCCCACAACAAATTCGTCCGGACCGGGTTCGCGATTTCCCCGGCTCCGCGCCGCCACCCCGTGGGGGTGCGACGCCCACGGCCGCGAGGCCGAGATGGACCGGCTCACGGGCATCGTGGACGGTGCCGAACCCGACGTCCGCGTGGTGCGGATCAGTGGTGATCCGTGGAGCGGGAAGTCCGGGATGCTCGCCGCGCTCGCCACCCACGCGAAGTCGCGCGGCTGGGCGGTCGCGTCCGGCGCGGCGGGCCCGTTGCCGCGGTCGCTGCCCTTCGGCGTCTTCTCCGACGCCCTCGACGACCTGCTGATGTCGCGGCACTCGACCCTGCTGGAGGGCTTCCCGAAGTACCACGCGTCCTGGCTGGCCGGGATCTACCCGGCGCTGGCCCAGCACGCGCCCGACCCGGCCGCCGTGCCCACCGACCCGTCGGAGATGCGGCACCTCTTCCACGCCATGCGCGCGCTGCTGGAACGCCTGAGCGCCGACACCCCCCTGCTGCTGGTGATCGACGACCTCCAGTGGGCCGACCCCGCCTCGGTCGACCTGATCACCCACCTCGTCCGGCACGCGCCGGACGCGCGGGTGCTGCTGGTGATCGCGCTCCGCCCGCGGCAGACCTCGGACGACCTGCTGGCGATGCTCGACGAGGTCCCGGAGGGCGTGGCCCACCTGGAGCTGGCCGCGCTGCCCGAGGAGTACCTCGACACGCTGATGCCCGCCGACCTGCCGCCCGACCGGCGCCGCGCCCTGCTGGCCGCCGCCGACGGCAACCCCGGTCTGCTGCGCACCCTGACCACGGCGGAGGGGCAGGGCGCCCTCACCGGCGACCCCACCACCGGCCACGGCAGGCGCGGGCAGGCGATGCTGGTGTCGCCCCTGCGCGAGTTCCGCACCCTGTCCCCGTTCACCTGGACCGTCGCCCACGCCGCGGCACTGGTGCGCGAACCGTTCGACACCGGTCTGCTGGCCGCGGTGGCGGAGGGCGGCGAGGCCATGACCAGGGCCGCCGTCGACGAACTCGTCGAGCACGACATCCTGCGCGTGGACGGCGGCGAGCGGACCTTCCGGTTCCGCAACGCGCTGCTGCGCGCCACCGCGCACCGGGCGGCGGGCGCCGCGTGGCGACTGGGCGCGCACGCCAGGGCCGCCGAGGCGCTGCACGACCGGGCGGCGCCCTCCCCGCAGATCGCCTACCACCTCGAGCACTGCGTGCTCGTCGAGAGGGACGGCGCCGCGGGCATCCTGGTCGACGCCGCGCGCGAGGTCTTCTGGGAGCAGCCCGCGACCGCCGCCGTCTGGCTGCGACGCGCGCTGGAACCGCACGGCCCGGTGTGCGCCGACCACGTGCCGCTGCTCGCCACCGCGCTCGTGGTCACCGGCCGGGCCGCCGACGCCCGCGCCCTGTTCGACCAGGTCGAACAGGGTCCGGAGACCGCGCTGTGGGCCGGGCGGGCGCTGCACGGGGAAGGTGCGGCCGCGGGTGACCTGCTCCGCGCGGGACTGCGCGCCGCCGGTCCCGACGACCACCGCGCCCGTGCCCGGCTGGTCGCCGAACTGCTCGCCACCACCGTCGACGACCGCCACCCCGCCGCGATCCCCGACCTGTCGACCCTCCGGTCCGCGACGGGGGAACCGGGGCTCCGCCCACTGGCCGACCGCCTGGACCCGGTCGCCGACGCGGGCCCGCGCGCCCTGCTGCTGGCCATGGACGCCCTCACCGACCCCGTCGGGAGCGCCGCCGAGGACCGGCTGCGCCAGGCCCGCGCACTGGTGGCCGGCATGTCCGACACCGACCTGGCACCCGACCTGGCCGCCCTCCACTGGCTGGCCCGCGCCGAACGGGCCCACGGCCACGACGACCGGGCCCGCCGCCACCTCGACCGGGCCCTCGCGATCGCCACCCGCTTCGGCCACCGCTACCTGCTCGACCGCCTCACCACCCTGGTCGACGGCCTCGGCGAGCAGCCGCACCACGAGGCCGACGGCCCGCTCAGGGAGCCGACGGCAGGCCCACCGGACCCCGACCCCGACGAGCCCGACTCGGCCCCGGTGGATCCACCGTCGGAGCTGGCGCAGCTCAGCGGACGTGAACGCGAGATCTCCCGCCTGGTCAGCGACGGCCGGACGAACCAGCAGATCGCCCGGACACTCGGCCTGAGCCACAAAACGGTGGAAACCTACCTGGCGCGCATCTTCAAGAAGCTCGAACTGTGCTCACGAGCCCAACTCGCCACCATCGTCGGCCGCTCCGCCTCGACCCTGGTCACGCCGACGGTCCTGGGCCTCTCCCGCACAGCGGGTCTCGCCCCCGAAAGGCTGGTACCCGCCTGATCGCCTGTTCGCTCCACATTGGACGGAGCGCTGGCCGAGGGCGACCGCGTTCCGGCCTTGGGGCTCGAGACGACGGTGGCGCCGTTGACGCCGTCAGGCCCGCGGTGGGTGGCCGGAACACGAGCACCCACCGCGTGCCTGACGACTACGCGGGTCAGGAGCCGTAGCTCGCCTGCTCCACGGCGAACACGTTGCGGTGGCCGACGGTTTCCTGGAGGGACCAGAGCAGGTCGGCTTCGGTGTCGTGCTCCCAGTAGCTGATGCTCTCCGCGCCGCCCACCCAGGTGTGCGTCGCCGGACCGGTCGCGGGCGCCCAGTAGTACAGCTTCTTGGCGCCCGACGAGGCGAACCACCAGCGCGAGTTGTGCGAGGCGACGCCGTTGAGGTTGTACCAGGGCAACCGAAGCGCCTCGGAGGCCGTGGTCGTGGCGGCGAAGGTGGTGGCGCCCGCGGCGAACGGGAAGCGGATCGCGCGCGGGGCGCGGTTCGGGTAGTCCGTGCAGTCGGCCTGGCAGGTGTACTCGGTCATGACGATCGACTTCGCGGGGCGGTCGAGGGAGATCGTCGACCACTTGAGCGCGGTGCCGGACGTGGTGGCCGCGGTGACCGTGCCGACCTGCGGCAGGACGTAGGCGTAGTTGTGGGCGTAGTAGGTGGTTTCGGACTGCCTGCCGATCTGGCCCGCGGTGCCGCCCGTGTCGGTCTTGAGGATCTTCTTCATGTCGAACACGCGCATGCCGCGGCCAGTGTCGGCGACGTAGAGGTGGTCGCCATACCAGGAAACGCCGCCCGCGTGCACGGTGACGTCCTTGAAGTCCGGCGTCGCCGCGGTGCCGGTCGGTTCGACGAGCAGGATCTTGCGGTACTTGTTGGGGTAGGTGGCGTCCCAGTCGACCAGCGTGATCCGGCTTCGGGACGACTCACCTCCGCAACCGTCCTTGGTGTACCAGCTGACCAGCACGAGCTGGTGGCCGTCGTAGTTGCCGCTGTTGGCGGTCCCCACGGCGTCCCGGCTCGTGGTGATGCCCTGCGGGTAGTTCGCGCAGTCGCTGTTGTCGTCGGAGTCGAACTTGAACCCGCCCGTGTACCCCGCGACTCCCAACGAGTCCGTGATGGCCGTCCGGTCGTGGTTGGCGTTCGCCATGACCGTGTTGACCGACGCGACACCGAGTTTCGTCACGAGGGAGCTGTTCAGGGCGTCGAACTGGTGGTAGTCGGACCGCAGCGTGAACTGCCCGGCGGGCAGCGCGGTCGGCGCGGCGGCGGCGTAGGCGCCCGAAACCGCCGTGGTCGACAACATCAGCGCGCACGCCGACAAGAGCAAAGCCTTTTTGTGCAAGGACATGACAGGACCCCAGTTTCCGGTCAGGAAGGAGGCGACCATACGCAGAACCCGTGCACGTGTCGACCTTGCGGGACTGCGGGACCACGAAGTCCGCCCGCGTCCCCCACACCCGCCGATCCGGTCTCGGACCATCCCCCCACCGCTGCCCGCCAGGCAGATTTCCCCAGGCCGGCGGTCGAGTGCGCAGCACAGCGCCGCCAACGCGCCGAACCGGATCGCCTTGGCGCGACCGCCGTGTGGACAGCGCTTTCCGCGTGCCGGAGCAGCGCCGCCGGCAGGAACAGCGCGCCGCCGTTGCCGCCACGAGGCGGGCCCGGCCTGGGACCGGTCACCGCGATCGGTGCCGACGGGTTCTCCCGCAGCGGGGACCAAACGGGGCCGCGCCGCGTCCGGTGCGCGAACACCCCGGCCGCCTGCACTCCATCCGGGTGAGTGCGCGGGCCCAGCCAGGTCGAGTTCCCCAACTCCCGCCACCCCGCGTCCGCGTCCGCGTAGCGTCCCGGCAATGGGCTTGGGGGCGGAGCGGCACCGGTGGCGGGTCCGACTGCACGACGACGCGGGCCGCGTCCTGGGTGCCGGCACGATGCTCGACGAGTGGCACCTGCTGACCTGCGCGCACGTCGTCGACCCCTGCGGCGGGCCCGAGGCTCGGGTCATGGCGGACTTCGTCGGCCTGCGGGGTGCCGCGGACGGCCGCGCCACCGTGGTGGCGGGCGGTTGGGTGCCGGAGACCGAGGACGAGCGCGGGGACATCGCCCTGCTGCGCCTGGAGGAGCCCGCGGCCGACGTGCGCGGCGCGCCGCTGCACCGGATGTCCTTGCGCGCGCACCAGCTGGTGCGCGCCTACGGGTTCCCGGCGGGCGCCGACGCCGGGCTGTGGTCGTTCGCCAGGATCGCCGGTGAAGGCGGCCCCGGTTGCGAGTGGATGCAGCTGAACAAGACCGCCGACGCCGAGCCGATCGAGTCGGGGTTCAGCGGCACCGCCGTGCTCGACGAGGCCACCGGGGCCGTCGTCGGCATGATCGTCGGCAGGTACAAGGGCGGCGGCGGCCGGGTGTCGTGGATGATCCCGGTCGAGACGATGCTCGGCCACCTGCCGCGACTGCGGGAGTGGTCCACCGGCGAACCCGCCGTCGACGAGAGCTTCGTCCGGCCGAGCGGCGCCGCGGACATGTCGTTCATGCGGCAGCTGCGGAAGTGGCTGTCCGACCCCGACTCCGGCGCGGTCTGGGTGGTCGTCACCGGCGGCGAGGAGTCGGCGACCGCGAAGGCGCTCCGGCTGGCTGTCGTGCACGCCGACCGGGAGCGCTCGTTCAGCGCTCCGCGGCTCCCCGACGGCGCGGGCGATCCGCCGCCCGCGGGTGCGATCGACCTCGCACTGGACGCGTCGGGCAAGACCGCCGACCAGGTCAGCAGCCGCATCGAGACCCGGCTCGACCTCTCCTCCACCCGCCCCGCGCGCAACCGCACCGTCATCGTCGTCGACGGCATCGACGACGCCGCCGAACCGGAGCGGCTGGTGCGCGAGGTGCTCGCCCCGCTGGCCGGGCGGGCGGACCGGCTCGGCCTGCGGCTGGTGCTGGTGTTCCGCCGCGAGTCCTCGCCGGGGGTGACGGTCGCGCTTTCCCTCCCCGGCGTGTCCCGGACCGACCTGGGCGGGCGCCTGGACGCGCTCACCGGGGACGTCGACGAACTCGCCGAGATCGAGGAGTACCAGGCCACCGTGGCGGGCCGCCTGACCGGCGTCACGATGGTGCCCCCGCGGGCGAACCGGCTGCGCGCCGAGGTCAACCTGCTGCGCGCCACCGAGGCCAAGGGCGACCTCCGCGGGGTCGCGCGCCACCTCGCCGGCCGCGAGCGGTCCGTGGACAAGGCCGTCGAGGACGGCCGCAGGCTGCGCGCGGACCTCGACCGCCGTCTCGCGCGGCGTGCGGAACTGCGGGCACGGCTGGACGGCTACGCGGAGATGGCCCTCAACCACGGCCGGGTCGAGGACCCCGAACTCGACCTGGCGTACGGCCGGGCGTGGGAGGCGCTGTTCGTGGCGCCGTGCGACCTGGAAGCGGCCGAGCGGGCCCTGAACGCCTACGCGGCCGCGGTGCACCGCCGATCGGGGGGCCACCCGTGACGGCGTGCGCGAGGGAGTCGTGCTCGGGCACCATCAGCGCGACCGGGTACTGCTCGAAGTGCGGTCTCCTGCCGCCTTCGCCCAGCCGCCCGGCCGACCCCGGCCCGCCGCCTCCGGTGGAGACGCCGCCGACCGCCACCGGACGGGTCACCAGCACCGACGCCGCCCGACCGCAGCAGACCACGGGGCAGGGCACCGGGGACGACGAGGTCCCGCTGCCGGTGGTGCGCCTGCCCGACCTGCCCGACCGGGTGCTCGGCAGGCCGGAGGTGCCGGAGGCGCAGCGGTTCTGCGGGAAGCGCGGCTGCGGCGCGCCGGTCGGCCGGGCGTTGCCGGGGCAGCCCGCGGCCGCGGAGGGCTACTGCCCGGCGTGCGGCAGTCCGTTCTCGTTCACCCCGCGGCTGCGGCCCGGTGACCGGGTCGCGGGCCGCTACGACGTCGAGGGCTGCGTCGGCCACGGCGGCCTCGGCTTCGTGTACCTCGCTACCGACGACCGGCTCCACCGGCACGTCGCCCTCAAGGGGCTCATCGACGTCAACAACACCGCCGCGGTGCGGATCGCGGAGAACGAGAGCGAGGTGCTCGTCGCCCTCGAACACCCGAACATCGTGCGCATCTTCGACGTGGTGGTGCACGACGACTCGCGCTACATCGTGATGGAGTTCGTCGACGGGCTCTCCCTGCGCGAGGTGAAGAACCGGGGCCGGGCGCTGCTGAACCCGGCCGAGGGCCGGCTGCTGACCGAGCACGTCGTGGTCTACGGGCGGGAGATCCTCATCGCGCTGGCCTACCTGCACGACCAGGGCCTGCTGTACTGCGACATGAAGCCGGACAACGTGATCCACGGCGAGCAGCGGATCAAGCTGATCGACTTCGGCGGGATCCGGCGGATCGACGACCACGAGAGCCCGTGGGTCGGCACCGAGCACTACCAGGCGCCGGAAGCCGAGTTGCGCGAACACGGACTGACCGTCCGCTCCGACGTCCACACCGTCGGCAGGACGCTGCGGGAGCTGTTCGACGCCAGCGACGGGGCGCTGCCGGGTGGCCGGGCGGGCCCGATCGCCTTCGGCATCCGCAGCTTCCAGCACGTGCTCGCGCGCGCGACGGCTCCGTACGAGCAGCGCTTCGCCAGCGCGAAGGAGATGCTCGTCCAGCTCGACGGCGTGCTCAACGAGATCCTGTCGTTGCGCGACAGGGGATCCCGTCCGGTCGTCTCGACGTTGTTCGCCGAACCCGCCGTGCTGCTGGACGCCGGGCTGGGCCAGCCGCCGCCCCTGGAGCACTGGACCGCGGGCGTCGAACTGCCCCTCGGCGCGCGGCCGTCGCCGCGGGACATCGCGCTCGGGCTCCCGGTCCCCCGCGAGGACCCGCAGGACGAGCAGCTCGCGTTCCTGCGCACGGTCCGCGCCCCGGACGCCGGACGGCTGCTGAAGAAGCTGGAGCGGGCGACGTCCTCGGTCGAGGTCGAGTTCCGACGGCTGCGGGCACTGCTGGAACTGTCCGATGTGGAGGGTGCCCGCCGGTGCCTGGCCGTCGCCCGGCGCAAGCTCGCCCGCCGCGCCGGGCACGACTGGCGCGTCCACTGGCACCGCGCCCTGGTCGCGCTGGCCGACGGGGACGCCGGGACCGCCGCCGAGGACTTCGAGGCGGTCTACCGCGACATCCCCGGCGAGGAGACGCCGAAACTCGCGTTGGGGCTGTGCGCGGAGCACACCGGCGAGGACCCGGAACCGTTCTACCACGCCCTGTGGGTGCACCGCGGCCAGGTGAACGCCGCGTTCGGGTTGGCCAGGGTGGCGTCGGCGCGCGGTGACCGGGCGGGCGCGGTGCGCGTGCTCGACGAGGTCCCGGAGTCCTCGCGGCACGACGAGGCCGCCCGGATCGCCGGGATCCGGGTGCTGGCGGGGAGGCTGCCGGACGACGCGGGGACGACGCCGTCTGCGGACCAGCTCCGCGAAGCGGGCGAACGCCTGTCCGGCATCGAGCTCGACGAGGCGGCCGTCATCCGGCTGCGGGCGTTCCTGCTGGAGACGGCCATCGAGTGCCACGGCGAGCTGCCGGAGCCGCTCTGCGGCGCGGAGCCGTCCCGGAAGGGCCTGCGCGCCGGGCTGGCGGAGGCGTTGCGCGGCTTGGCGTGGCGGTCACCCGGCAGCCAGCACGCGCACGACGTGCTGATCGACCTGGCCAACGCGAACAGGCCTGCGAGCTGGATCTGAGCGGAACGGACACGAGGGGAGCCGGTGGCGATGAGCGGGGCCGAGCTGAGCGTCGAGGTGCACCAGCAGAAGTTCCTGGCCGAAGGGGACACCGCGATGCACGCGATCCTGACGGTGACCGCGCGCGGCGGCCCCGACCGGCCACCGACCGACGCCGCGGAGGTGCTGCTGGTCGACTGCTCCACCTCGATGCGCCACCCGCACACGAAGATCGAGGAGGCCAAGCGGGCGGCCGCGGCCGCGATCGACGTCCTGCCGGACGGCGTGCTGTTCGCCGTCGTGCGGTGCACCGAGACCGCGACCGCGGTGTACCCGCGGGACGACCACCTCGTCGCGGCGTCGGACGAGACCCGGCGCGCGGCACGGCGGGAGGTCGCGCACCTGGCCGCGTACGGCGGCACCGCGATGGGCCGGTGGCTCGACCGCGCGAGGTCGCTGTTCTCCGGGCACGCCGACGCGGTCTGCCACGCGATCCTGCTCACCGACGGCGAGAACCGGTCGGAGACGCGCGAAGCGCTGGCGGGCGCCCTCGACTCGTGCGAAGGGCTCTTCATCTGCGACGCCCGCGGGATCGGGGACGGCTGGGTGCCCGACGAGCTCGCCGAGATCGTGAAGGTGCTGCGGGGCGGGGCCGACTCCGTCGTCGAGGACCGGAAGCTGACCGCGGACTTCCAGGAGCTGATCGGCGCGGCGCTCACGAAGGTGCTGCCCGAGGTCCGGCTGCGGATCGGCACGATGGGCTACAGCTCGCTGCGGTTCGTCAAGCAGGTGCGTCCGCACGAGTACGACCTCACCGACCGCTGCCGCCCGGCGGGCGACGGCGAGGTGGTGCTGTCGCTGGGGTCGTTCTCCGGTTCGGAGTCACGGGACTACCACCTCTGCGTCGACCTCGACCCGGAGCTGGAGCCCGTCCACGACCAGGACCGCCAGCTCGCCTCGGTCGGCTTCGAACCGATGCCGGGCGCGCGCGCGAACGGCCCGGTCGCGGTGGTCGGCCAGTGGACGCACGACCCGGTGCAGCCCACCCTCGTGCATCCGAAGGTGCTGCGGTACACCGAGCAGGCGGAACTCGGGGAGGCGATCACCGCGGGCGGGGACGCGCTGGCCGCGGGCAGGACCGAGGACACCGAGCGGGCGTGGGGCACCGCGGCCCGGCTCGCCGCCGAGCAGGGCAACGAGGAGATCCTGGGCAGGCTGCGCCGGGTGGTCGACATCCTCGACGCCGGGACCGGGCGGGTCCGCCTGCGCCCCGACCCCAGCCTCAGCGCGGTCCTCAACGTGCTGATCTCCAGGGTGTCCCGGATCGGTTCGGCGCCGGCACCCGACCCGCCGACGGCGGACTCGCCCGCGAGCGGGCCGCCGGTCACCTGCCCGAAGTGCCGCAAGCTCTCCCCGGCGGGAGCGCGGTTCTGCCAAGCCTGCCGGGTGCCGCTGGACGAGGTGACCGCGTGACCGCGCCCGTCGACGTGCCGCCGCTGCGGCCGACCCGCACGCGGACGCGGCTGACCCGCCTCTTCGGGCTGCTGCTCGCCACGACGCTGGTGATGCTCGCGGTGTCGCTGTGGGTGGTGCTCCGCGTCCTGCACGCCGCCCAGACCGTCCACGACCACACGACCACCGCGGTGCTGGAGGTCGCGGCCGCCCGCGCCGCGTTGAGCGAGGCGGACCGCTCCGCGAGCGAGGCCTTCCGCACCGGCGCGGCGAAGCTGGCCGGGCCGGGGCAGGACTACGCGAACAGCCTCGCCAGGGCGAGCCAGAGCCTGGCCAAGGTGGCCGAGGCCAACCAGGCGGGCGACTCCGGCGCCGGCATCCTCCAGGTGGTCGAAGGGCTGGTCGCCGCCTACTCCGGCGCGGTCGGGCAGGCGGACGCGCACTTCCGGCAGCCCGGCACGGAGGTGCTGGGCGTGACGGACCTGTGGTACTCCTCGCGGCTGCTGCACGGCCCGGACGGCGTGCTCGCGCAGCTGACCACGTTGCAGGGCCTGCAAAGGACGGCGCTCGACCAGCAGCTCGACGACGGGATGAGCACGGGACTGCTGCCGGTGTGGCTGCTCGCCCCGGCCGCCGCGGCGGTGGTGCTCGTGACCACCCAATGGCACCTGTGGCGCCGGTTCCGCCGCCGGTTCAACCTGCCGCTGCTGGGAGCCACCGCGCTGACCGTCGGCGTGGGCGCCATCGTCGTCGTCGCGCTGGGGCTGCAACTGCGGCTCGACGACGTCCGGGCCGGGACGGACGAGGTGCTCGCCCACCGGCAAATCGGGATCGTCGCGACCGACACCGCCGGGCGGACCGAGCTGGCCACGCTGCTGACACGCCACTGCGACCCGGTGACGGGCTGCGGCAGCACCGTCGCGGACTTCCTGGCCCAGCCCCGATTCGCCGGGGCGGCCGTCGCCGCGAGCACGGTCGACGAGGGTATCGAGGGCGTGACCGCCGGCGCGCGCGACGCCGCCGAGTCCGACGGGATCGAGTACCTCGTCCCCGCGTTCTCGATCGCCGCGCTCGGCCTGATCGCGTGGGGCATGTCCCGCCGCGTCGACGAGTACCGGTACCGCGCATGAGGAATCCACAATGGACCAAACTGCTGCTCCTCGTGCTCGTCGTGCTGCTGCTTGGCACGAACGCCTGCGGGACGGGCAACGCGGGCGTGGTCTACGTACTGGCGTCGTGGACCGGCGCCGAGGAGGACGACTTCCGCAAGGTGCTGGGGGTGTTCGAAAAAGCCACCGGCATCACGGTCAAGTACAACGGCACCCGCGCGCTCGAACAGGTGCTCGCCTCCGAGGTCCAGCGCGGCACCGCGCCCGACGTCGCGGTGCTGCCGAACCCCGGATCGCTGGCCACCTACGCCCGGCAGGACAAGCTCCACCCGCTGGGCGACCTGCTTGGCCCGCAAGGGGGATACGGCGGACAGTGGCTGGCCCTGGAGAAGGCCGGTACCGGGCAGCAGTACGCGATCGCCGTCAAGGTCGACCTGAAGAGCGCGATCTGGTACGACACGACCAATCTCGACGGCGCCACGCCGGCCACCTGGGACGAATTACTAGCGCTCAGCAGGCAGTTGACCGCCGACGGCCGCACGCCGTGGTGCCTGGGCATGGGGGCGCCGCCCACCTCGGGCTGGCCCGGTACGGACTGGATCGAGGACATCCTGCTCCACTCCGCCGGTGCCGATGACTACCGGCGGTGGGCGGCGGGCAAGGTGCCGTGGACATCGGCGCAGGTGCGCAAGGCGTGGACGGACTGGGGCGCGCTGGTCGCCGTGCCGGGCGCGGTCCGCGGCGGGGCTCCCGCGGCGCTGCTGACCGAGTTCGGCGACGCCGGACGGGGGCTGTTCACCCGTCCGGCCCGGTGCGTCCTGGAGCACCAGGCCTCGTTCGTCATGGGCGGGTACTCGGCCATGACACGCGCCGACGGCAGCTCGCCCGCACCGGGGAAGGACTTCGCCTTCTTCCCGTTCCCCGGCCCCGCGGTGTCGGAGGTGTCCGCCGACCTCGCCGCGATGTTCCACAACACCCCGCAGGCGCGCGAGCTGATGAAGTTCCTCGCATCCGACCAGGCGCAGCGCATCTGGCCCGGTATCCGCCGGGGCAGCGTGTTCTCGGCCGACCGGAACGTCGGGGACGTCTACGACGACGACGTGAGCCGCCAGGTCTCCTCGACGCTGACGTCGCCGGACCGGCGGCTGTGCTTCGACGGCTCCGACCTGATGCCCGCCAAGATGACCGGGGCGTTCTACCAGGCGGTGCTGGAGTACCTGGTCGACCCCTCGCGGCTGGACGCGCTGCTGGCGAACCTGGACGTCGTCCGCCTCAGCGTGCCCGCGGGCGAATGGCTGGACATCCCGTGCGGCCAGGCCGGAGTGGAGATCGGGCCGGGGACGAGTTCCCAACCGAGGCCGACGCGATGATTCCCGGTGATCGTGGAACACCGGTGGGTCCACCGGGATCGGGGCAGGGAATTCGCCGATCCCGGTGGCGCCGACCGCTATCCGGTGTAGCGGGTGTCCGAGCCGTAGAGCTCCCTGGTGAAGGACGAGATGTAACCGCTCACGTCGGGGGCGCCCAGGTTGTAGGTCAGGTAGACGCCGTAGCCCTCGCTCACCGTCCGCTTCGCGAAACTGGCGGCGGTGCCGCTGGGCGTCGCGCTGATCTGGACGGCCGCGGGCGAGAGCTTGGACTTGGGCAACGCCATGCCCGGCACGCTCCACGTGCCGTAGTAGGGGTTCCAGGCGTAGTTGAACTTCGACGTGACGTCGACGCCGCCGTAGGACAGCCGCGACGCGGACGGGCCGATGTTGTACAGCGTGATGAGCTTGGTCGGCATCGCCGCGCGCAACGCCGTGACCAGGTACACGAACGAACTCGCGTTCGGCTGGCCGGTGCCGTTCTTGCCGTACTCCGAGTACTCGTCGTCGAAGTCGACGCCGTCCAGGCCGTACTTGGCCACGGTGTCGGACAGCTGCTTCGCGAACGCCTCGGCGGACTGCTTGGTCGGGAAGTTGGCGAACCCGGCACCCTCGTGGTTGCCGAGGATCGACAGCGTGACCTTGATGCCCTTGGCCTGCAACGGACGGACCTGGGTGGCCACGTTGTCCAGCACGCGCTGCACGTTCGGGTTGAAGTACAGGTAGGCCGACTTCGTCGAGACGTTGTAGTTGATGTTCGCGGCGAAGATCACGCCGATGTCGAAGGCGTTGCCGCCGCCGTTGGCGAGCGCGTACTTGCCCACGTTGAGCATGCTGTTGTTGTTGACCTCGACGTAGGCCACGGAGACCGGCCCGGTCTTCGCGAGCGCGCTCGCCGTGGCCGTGGTCGTGGTCCCGCTGGTCATCAGCGCGACCGCCGCTACGAGCGCACCGATCCGACGAACTCCGGACACCATCGATCAACTCCCATCGACTGGGGTTGGCAGGGTTGTCCCGATCAGCGAACCAGCAGCGAAGTCCCGCCGTCCACGTGTCCCGGCACGTCTGTCCGGTGAGTTGTCCATTCGCCGCGGCCGACCTCCCCGAGCACGCCGCCATTCGGACGAGTTCACGTCCCCGTTCCCACTCCTGCCGGACGATCCACCACCCGTCGGACCGCGCTGTTCCTACGGGTGAACCACAGGTTCCGCGGTCGGAGCCCCTGCGATGATGCCCATTCCCCGACCATGCGGAAAAGGGAGACCGAATGCGAAGGACCACCAAGTCTTCAGCCCTGCTCACCGCCGCGATCGCGCTTTTCGCGTCAACCGCGGGCACCGCTTGGGCCGACATCCCTTTCGACGAGCCGATCACCGGAAACAGCAGGCCCGCGTTCTCCCGGCCGGCCGACGCGGCCGCCGACCACACCGTCACCTTCGTCAACCGGTCCGGGCAAACGGTCTGGGTGGGCAGCGCGGTCAACGCCGACGGGTCCGTGAACTTCACCAGCCTGCCGACCCTGGCGAACGGGCAGTCGGCGACGGTGACGGTCCCGGAGTCGGCCGAGCCGGGTCACTGGCGGGGGAAGTTCTTCGCCAGGCAGGGGTGCACCGGCACGTCCGGCCAGAACTTCCACTGCGTCGTCGGCGACTGCGGCGTCCAGGCCAGCCGCTGCACCACCGGCGAACAGCCCGCCAGTCTCGCCGAGTTCAACTTCGACACCCGCGACAGCCTCGCGCCCTGGTACAACGTCAGCTACGTCAACGCCTTCTCCCTGCCGATCACCATCGAGGCCGTGGGAGCGACCGTGCCACCGGGCTCGACCTCCTGCGGCACGGCGGGTTGCACGACGAACGTGCTGCCCTTCTGCCCGCCGGAGAACCTCCGCTACGCGCCCAACGGCTCCCCCGTCAACTGCGTCAACCCGAACCACGACGCGCCCACGAGCTACAGCAACGCCGTCAAGTCCCGATGCCCCAAGGCTTACGCCTGGTCAAGGCAGGACACCGAACCCGGTAACCAGACCGTGTTCCAGTGCGCCGACTGCCGGGGGTTCACCGTCACCTTCCACGGCGGCTCCTGACCGGCCGAGCCGGGCCCGCCGTCACCGATGGCGGGCCCGGTTCCAGGCGGCCGGACGCCCCACCGCTCAATCCGTTGGTGCGACGGCGTTTCCCACCGCCGAACGTCGAAACCGTCCTGGCGGCTGTCCCTGCTGGCGCTTGAAGGCGTGCGCGAAGGCGAACTCCGAGGTGTAGCCGACCTTCCGCGCCACGACGGCCAGTGGCGAGTCGGAATCCCGCAGGAGCCGCGCGGCGAGGGTCAGCCGCCACCAGGCGAGGTAGGTCAACGGTGGCCGACCGACCAACGCGGTGAAGCGCCGGGCGAACGCCGCGCGGGAAAGCCCCGCGACGGCACCCAGTTCGGCGACCGTCCACTGTCGACTCGGATCGCCGTGGACGGCGCTGAGCGCTGCGGCTACGGCGGTGTCGTGCAGGGCCGCGACCCAGCCGGCGGCGTTCTCGCCCGCCTGCTCGTCGAACCACGCGCGCAGGACGTGCAGGAGCAGCACGTCCAGGAGAGCGGGCAGCATCGCGCCCGAGCCGGGGCGGACCCGTTCCAGTTCCAGGTCGAGCAGGTCCAGGGTCGCGCGCAGCGCCGGATGCCGACCGGCACGAGCCGACAGGTGGATCACGTCGGGGAGCTCGTCGAACAGCGGATGCGGGCGCGCGTGGTCCAGCAGGTACGGCGCCGCACACCATGACCGTGTCGGTGGACGCCCCGCCGTCGTCGGGCCGGAACTCGGCGGGCGGGGCGGTCGCGTCGACCAGTGGCGTCGAAGGGGTGTCGGCCAAGCCGTGGGCGGATCCCCGTGGCAGCAACACGACTTCGCCGGGCACGAGCGGAATCGGGTCGCCCTCCGGCGGGAGCAGCCAACAACTCCCTTGCAGCACAACGTGGAACCCGGCGCCCGCGACCGGTGGGAACCATCGGCCGAACGGCGCGGAACGCCGCAGCCGCGCGGAATGCGGGAGGCCGGTGCGCATCGCCAGCACCGCGTCGGAGAGCACGTCCACCCAGCGATCGTATCGCGGGGAACGGGGAGGAAGACGATCACGCATGAACGGCGCACGCTGAAGCATGGGAAGTCCACCGGGGTCGACATACGGTTTCCGAACACCCGTCGAACAGGAGACCGACATGCGTCTTGCCGTCTACGGCGCCAGCGGCTACCAGGCCAAGCTCGTGCTCGCCGAACTCTCCCACCGGAGCCTCGACGTCGTGCTTGTCGGCCGGGACGCCGAACGCCTGCGCCAGGCCGCGACCACCGTCGGCCTCGCCGATCACGAGCGGCGGACCGCCGGCATCGACGACCACGGTGCCCTCGTGGCGGCCTTTTCCGGGTGCGACGCGGTCGTCAACTGCGCCGGGCCGTTCGTCGACACCGGCGGGGCCGTGGTGCGCGCCGCGATCGACGCCGGCTGCCACTACGTCGACACCGCGGGCGGACAGCGCCACCTCAAAACCGTCTTCGACACCTTCGCGGGCGAGGCCGAACGCGCGGGCGTCACCGTCGTCCCCGCCACCAACGACGGCTGCCTGCCCGTGGACCTGATCGCGCACGTGATCGCCGACCGGGTCCTGTCGATCGCCGGGATCACCACCAGCCACGTCATCGTCGGCGGAGGTGGACCGTCCCGAGGATCGCTGCGCTCGGCGCTCCGGACGGCCGACGCGCTCACCACCGGCGGCCTCACCTACGACCACGGCGAGTGGCACACCGGTCTCGCGGCCCGCCACACCTCCGTCATCCTCCCCGGCACGTCGGAACCGACCGCGATGGCGAGGTTCCCGCTCGCCGAAGTGGTCACGATCCCCCGGCACGTGCCGGTCGACCACGTCGAGAGCCTGGTCGAGGCGACCCTCAGCGCCCGGTTGGGCACACCCCTGTCCGCGGAACTCATCGACACCCTGCCGGAGGGCCCCACCGAACAGGCGCGCCTCGGCCAGCGGTTCACCTGCGTCGTCGACGCCACCAGCGCCGACGGTCGCACGACCCGAGGACTCGTGCAGGGCACCGACACCTACGGCACCACCGCGGTGATCGCGGTCGAAGCCGCCCGCCGACTCGCCGCCAACGGCGCCAAGCCCGGCGTACTGGCCCCCGCCCAGGCTTTCGACCCGGCCGACTTCCTGGACTTCCTGACCGCTTACGGCGTTCGCTGGAGCATCGACGCCGACCACCAGCCCTGACGGTCGGCAGTTCGGTCGATGTGGTCGACGGGCCCGGACACCGTCGCCTTCCTACTTCCGCCTACGCGATTGCACACCGAACACGGTGAAAGCGATGACGACGCCGAGCAGGATCGTCGTCACGGCGCCGGCGTTGATCGAGAAGCCACCCGCCCGGAGGCTCGGGATGAGAGCCCCGAACACCCCCAGCGCGATCAACGCGATGACGATCACGGTCGTGGTGGTCTTGTTCATCCTGCTCCCAGTTCACCCGAAGTCCCCCAAGTCTGCACCGCCGGCGCACCACGTCCACGACAACCGCGACCACCAACGCCCACTACTGCCGCGGGGCCACCGGTCACCTCGCCCCTCCGGTGGCGGGTTCGGTGCGGTGGCGCAGCAACTGCTCGACGAGCCGGTCCTTGGCCGCGGCGAGGTGGCGCCGGTAGGTGCCGTAGGGCACGCCCAGCCGTCGGGCGGTCGCCTTGTGGGTGCGGGAGGCCGCGATGTACGTGGCGGTCAGCACCTCGTGCGCCTTCACGCCCGCGGGATCGACCCGCAGCGCGTCGAGGGCGCCCGTGAAGGCGCCGCGCAGGTCCGCCACGGGGTCGGTCGATCCCCGCGGCACGAGGCGCGAGCGCAGCAGGACGCTGGTCGCGAACTCGCGAGGGGTCCGCCACGTGCGCAGCGCCTCGACCACGCCCTCCTCGAACACCGCGCGCGGCAGGTCGTCACCGCGCTCGTCGGCCGGGCAGGCGGACGCGACTCCGGGCCACCCGGCCACGGGCTCCGCCACGGCGCGGGCCCGGTGCTCCACCCACTTCTCCACCGGTTGCCGCCGCCAGTCCCGGCCGAAGACGTGCTGCTCCTGCCCGCCGACGTCGACCGCCACGACCTCCAGCATCCCGGCGCGGGCGAGGTAGCGCCTCCACCGCTCGGCGTCCTCGAACACCGTGAACGCCACCGCGCGGCCGCGGGTCCTCATCTCGGCCGCGATGGCGCGCCTGCTGATGAGGTCCATCAGGGGTGAGGGCCGCTGGTGCCTGCCGGGCTGCACGGCGAAGCGGCGGATGC
Organism: Umezawaea sp. Da 62-37; assembly: GCF_032460545.1. Classification (GTDB taxonomy): domain Bacteria; phylum Actinomycetota; class Actinomycetes; order Mycobacteriales; family Pseudonocardiaceae; genus Umezawaea. The sequence goes on along the minus strand of NZ_CP135965.1, from coordinate 10,296,744 downwards.
CCAGGTGCTCACCCCGTCCCAGCGGGGCGACCGCCTCCACGAAGTCCCACAGCGACGCGATCACCGGGTCCTCGGCCCGGTCCTCGGGCAGCGGCGCCTCCAGCCGCAGGACGGCCATGAACGCGACGGGTGCGGAAGAGCCCGCGTACCGGTAGACGCGGAAGCCCTGCGGCTGGGAACGGACCCAGTGCGCGACGGCGGTCGCGGACTCGGGGCTCTCCGCTTCCTCCGCCATGCGCAGGACATCGGGCACGTCGGCGGGCCTCAGCGGTGTGTCCTCGACATGGGGGTGCGCCCGCCAGTCGTACAGGTCGTCCGGGTCGTCCCGGTCGCGGAAGAGGAACATCCACTCCGCGACGCGCACCAGCGCGTCGTCCTCAGAGGCGGCGCGGACCGCGTGCAGGCACGCGACCGACACCTCCACGCGCACGTCCTCGTAGCGCTCGGGGTCCCGCCAGCGCAGGTCGGCCGCGAGGGTGGCCCGCACGGCGTCGTGGGGGTGCAGCCCTTCGGGCGTGGCCTCGATGTAGGGCAGTTGGCGCAGCCAGGGGAACACCCGCGCCGTGTCCTCCTCGCCCAGCACGGCGCGCAGCAGCGACTCGCGCGTGACGTAGGCCTGCGCGACGACCTCCAGGGCACGCAGGTGGGCGGTGCCCGGCAGTTCGCCCACCAGCCGCTCGACCAGGGTGGTCAGCACGTCGCCGGCGGGCTTCCACAGTGGACTCGTGTCCCGCGCCCCGGCGGGCAGGGAGGCGGCGAGCGACAGCGCGAGCGGGCTGCCCCCGGCGAAGGCCACGATGGCGCGGCGCTGTTCCGCGGCGACACCGCGCGCAGCGAGCAGGGCGTCGGACTGGGTCGCGTCGAGCGGCCGCACGGCCAGTTCGGCGAACAGCTCCGCCCAGCCGGGGTCCACCAGCCACTCGGCGTCGGGGGCGACCCTGCTCGCGAGCACGACGAGCGCCCCCTCGGCGAGCCGGAGCAGGAAGGTGTCGCGCAGCCAGGGCTCGAGCGGCTGGCAGTGCTCGAAGGAGTCGATGAGCAGCACCGCGCCGGGCTCGACGCACGCGGGCGCGGCGACCTCCTCGATGCGGCGCGGGTCCGCGTCGAGGAACCGCGCGTCGACCTGCACCACGCGGCGGCCCGCGGTCCCGGCCTGCCGGGCGGCGTAGCGCAGCAGCGAGGACTTGCCGATGCCGCCGGGGCCGTGGAGGTAGGCCACGAGCGGGGCGTCCGCCGCCCCCGAGAGCATCCGGTCGAGCACCGCCCGTTCCGGCTCCCGACCCACCAGCGCACCGGCCCGCGCCGCGGCCAGCCTGCCCGCCAGTCCCGTCGCACCCACTCCGCGTTCCTCTCCTCGGACCCGTGTTCCCGCGTCGGGCACCGAACGTAGGCCATCCGGACGCGCCTGCGGACCGTGCCGGACACCGGTGGGCACCGCAGGACATGGAGACCGGACACCGGCGCGGCGCAGGATCGGCGCCAGGGAGACGGCGCCGCCGCCCACGGACTTCGAGGACCGGTTGATGAGCATCCCGCCGGGCGGGGGCCCGGTGACGACCACCGCGTTCGACTCCGACATCGGCAGGTGGCGCGCGGTCCCGCGAGGTCGCACGCCGGACTCGCGGCGGAACGGCCCCGGCCGAGCTTGAACCAGGTGTGGTGGCGGCTCCACCAGCAGGTCGCGCGCGAATCCGACGGTGACGAAGACCACTTGCTTCGAATTCGAAGCACGTTGTAGCCTCGCCTCCAGATGCTTCGGATTCGAAGCACAATTCACCCGAACGAAGGCGAGACCCCCCGATGAAGGCAGTGCGCTTCCACGACCACGGCGGCCCCGAAGTCCTCGGCTACGAGGACGTGGAGCAGCCGGTCCCCGGCCCTGGGCAGGTCAGGGTCCGCGTCGCCGCGACGTCGTTCAACCCCATCGACGCCAGCGTGCGCGCGGGCGGTATGCGCGGCCCGATGCCGGTGGCGCTGCCGCACACCCCCGGCCGCGACGTCGCTGGCGTGGTCGACGCGCTGGGCGACGACGTGGACGGCCTGACGGTCGGCGACGCGGTCGTCGGCTTCCTGCCGATGACCGACGACGGCGCCTCGGCGGAGTACGTCCTGATCCCGGCGGAGCTGGTGACGTCCGCGCCTCGGAGCATCCCGCTCCCGGACGCCGCCGCGCTGCCGCTGGTGGGCCTGACCGCGTGGCAGGCGCTCTTCGACCACGGCGAGCTGGCGGCCGGGCAGCGCGTGCTGATCAGCGGCGCGGGCGGAGCGGTCGGCGGGTACGCCGTGCAGCTGGCCAAGTGGGCGGGCGCGCACGTGATCGCCACCGCGAGCCCGCGCGGCAGCGAACGCGTCAGGGCCCACGGCGCCGACGAGGTCGTCGACCACACCACGACCGGGGTGGCCGCCGCGGTGACCGAGCCGGTGGACGTCGTGCTCAACCTCGCGCCGGTCGACCCCGAGCAGCTGACCGCGTTCGCGGCCCTGGTCCGTCCCGGCGGTGTCGTCGTGAACACGACGGTGTGGATGCCCGCGCCCTCCGACGAGGAGCGCGGTGTGCGCGGTGTGAACCTCTTCGTGCGCAGTGACGCCGAGCAGCTGTCACGGCTGGTGGCGCTGGTCGACAGCGGCGAACTGCGCGTCGACGTCGCCCAGCGGGTGCCGCTGGCCGACCTGCCCGCGGTCCACGTGCGGGCCGGCGCGGGCGAACTGCCCGGCAAGGTCGTCGTCCTCGTGCCCGGCGCCTGACCGCCAATCCCCTACAACTTCAGAAGGAGAGGGCCATGTCGTTGACCTTCGATCCCGAGATCGCCGAAGCGCTGGCCCCGATGGCGAGCGCGATGGCGGAAGCCGCCCCGCCCGCGGTGGGCGACGTCGCGGCGCGGCGCGCCCTGTGGGAGCCGATCATCGGCGCCGCGGGAACGGCCCAGCCGATCCCGGCCGACGTGACGACGGACGACCACCACGTGACGACCGACGACGGCGCGCGGATCACGGTGCGCTGGTACACCAAGGACGGTGCCACGCCGGGCCCGGCCGTGTTGTTCTTCCACGGCGGCGGGTACATCTTCGGCCACGTCGACCTGTTCGACGGGCCGGTCGCCCGGTACGTCTCCGCCAGTGGTGTGCCGATGCTGTCGGTCGAGTACCGCCGCGCCCCCGAACACCCCTTCCCCACGCCGCTCGAAGACGCCTACGCCGCCCTGCGCTGGCTGCACGGGCACGCCTCGGAACTGGGCGTCGACCCCGAGCGCGTCGCCGTGATGGGCGACAGCGCCGGAGGTGGCCTGGCCGCGGCGCTGTCGATCCTCGCCCGCGACCGCGGCGGTCCGGGGATCGCCCGCCAGATCCTGCTCATGCCGATGCTCGACGACCGCGCCACCACGCCCGACCCGCACATCGAGCCCTACCTGCTGTGGTCCTACGACGACAGCCGCACCGCGTGGCCCGCGCTGCTCGGCGAGGCCGCGGGAGGACCCGACGTCCCGGCCACGGCGGCTCCGGCCAGGCTCCAGGACGCGACCGGCCTGCCGCCCGCCTACATCGAGGTCGGCCAGCTCGACGTCTTCCGCGACGAGGACACCGCCTACGCCACCAAGCTCAGCCGCGCGGGCGTGCCGGTGGAGTTCCACCTGCACCCCGGCGTCCCGCACGAGTTCGACTCCATCGCCTTCGAGTCCGACGTGGCCCGCCGCGCCATCGCCGACCGCGTCCGGGTGCTGAAGTCGATCTGAACGCCAACACCACCGAAGCCCCCCGCTTAGATCCACGAGACCGGACGGGCGGCGAATCCTGGACCATCCTCAGTGGACTGAACCGGCGGTTCGCCTGTCCGGTCAGGGTTTGGTGACCGCGGCCGCCAGGTTGGCCTCGACCTCGCCGAGCGCGTCCAGCAAGGAGGCCAGGGTGGCCGGGGGCAGGTCGCCGACGGTCGCCGCCTCCAAGTCGTGCCACATCCGTTCGATCTCCGCCCGCACGGCCTCGCCCGCGGCGGTGGAGGACACCAGGGTGGCCCGGCCGTCGTGGGGGTCGGGCGCCCGCTCGACCAGCCCCGCCTTCTCCAGCCGCTGCACCATCCTGGTGATGGTCGCCGAGTCGGAGTCCAGGACCGCGATCAGTTCCGTCTGGCGCACGGGGCCCGAATCCCACAGGTGCATGAGGAGCAGTTCCTGGCCGCGGTGCAGGCCGAGGCCGCGCAGGAGCTGCCCGGCCAGCATCCGGTGCAGCCGGACCACCCGGAACATCGCGTGGCTGACCGGTCCGGTGCGCGCCGCGCTCGGGACCTTCCTCGTAGCTCGTTCTCGTGACACGGGTCCATGGTCCACGTCGCCTCGGGCGGCACCGCGAGCGACGCGGCCCGGTGGCCCAGGTCACAGCACCACCCCGGAATTCTCGATCAACTTACCTGTTTAACTAGGTAAGTCGCCGTACCAGTGCGGCGACACCGCAAAGGGAGTCCACGTGAGCGACAAGAAGATCATCGCGGTGCTGGGTTCGACGGGCGCGCAGGGCGGAGGCCTCGTCAGGGCCGTCCTGGACGCTCCTGACGGCCCGTTCACCGTGCGGGCCATCACCAGGGACGCGAGTTCGGCGAAGGCCCGCGCGCTGGCCGAGAGCGGCGCCGAGGTGGTGGAGGCGACCCTGGAGGACGAGGAGTCGCTGCGCAGGGCGTTCGAGGGCGTCCACGGCGTCTACGTGGTGACCAACTTCTGGGAGTCCATGTCCGCGGACGTCGAACTGGCGCAGGCCGCGACGGCCGCGCGCGCGGTGAAGGCGGCCGGTGTCGCCCACGTCGTCTGGTCGACGCTGGAGGACACCCGCGAGGTCATCCCGGTGTCCGACGAGCGGGTCCCGGTGCTCCAGGAGCGCTACACGGTCCCGCACTTCGACGCCAAGGCCGAGGCGGACGCGTTCTTCCGCGACTCGGGCGTTCCGACGACCTACCTGAGGAGCACCTTCTACTGGGAGGGGTTCACCCAGGGCTCCGGGCCGCGGCGGGGCGAGGACGGGCGGCTCGTGTTCACGCTGCCGATCGGCGGGGCCAGGCTGGCGGGCATCGCGGCGGAGGACATCGGCCGCACCGCCTACGGGGTGTTCGCCGCGGGCGACGAGTACGCGGGCAAGACCGTGAGCATCGCTGGTGAGCACCTGACCGGCGAGCAGTACGCCGCCGCGTTCGCCGACGCGCTGGGCGAACCGGTCGACTACCGCCCGCTCACCCACGACCAGCTCCGTTCGCTGGGGATGCCCGCGGGCGACGAGCTGGGCAACATGTTCCAGTACTACGTCGAGGGCGAGCGCGACTTCGTCGGTGCGCGCGACCTGGACCTGGTCCGCTCCCTCAACCCCCGCCTCCAGAGCTTCCGCACCTGGCTGGCCGAGCACGTGGACGCGGTCAGGCCCGCGTGACCGCGCCCGCCGGGCGGGCGCCGCTGATCACCGGTGGATCACGCGGGATCGGTCCTGCGGGGTTGACGGGGAAAGCACGCCGTTGGGACAGTGATCACCAGGACGGTTGAGCGCTCCCACCTGCTCCGGCCACCCTCAGCGCCGTGGCCGCCCGCCGTGGTCACGGAGCCGGATTCCTTGTCATGTCGCGATTCCCCGTGCAACGACGAAGGAAGGTCTCAACGTGGAGATCACACGGCGCAGTCTGCTGGCGGCGGGTGTGGGCACGGCCGGTCTCTCCGCGATCGGCGTCCCGCTCGCGGGACCGGCCACCGCGGCGCCCGGCACGCCCGTGACGGAAAGGGTTTTCCTCACCGGGACCGACGCGGACCACACGGTCGACTGGGAGTTCCGGGTCACCGCCGGTCGGCGGAGCGGGGTCTGGAGCACCATCCCGACCCCGTCGAACTGGGAGTTCCACGGCTTCGGCAGCTACAACTACGGATCGGCGCTGGTGCCCGACGAGAAGGGCGACTACCGGCGCACCTTCGCACCGCCGACCTCGTGGGCGGGCAGGCGGATCTTCCTGGCCTTCGAGGCGTCCATGACCGACACCGGCGTGCGCGTCAACGGGGTCTCCGCGGGACCGGTGCACCAGGGCGGCTTCTACCGGTTCCGCTACGACGTCACGTCCCTGGTGGAGCTCGGTGAGTCCAACCTGCTCGAGGTGACGGTCAGCAAGGAGTCCGCGGACAACTCCGTCAACAACGCCGAACGCCGGGGCGACTACTGGAACTTCGGCGGGATCTTCCGCCCCGTGACGCTGGAGGCCCATCCCGCCGCGCGCGTCGACCGCGTCGCCGTCGACGCGCGGGCCGACGGGACGTTCAGCGCGGAGGTGGCGCTCGCGGGCGTCGGTTCGGCCGGACGGATCACGGGGCAGATCCGGCGCTTGGACGGTTCCGCCGTGGGCGGCCCGTTCTCGGTGGCGGTCCCGGCGAACGCGACCAGGGCGACCCTCACCACGACCACCGATCAACCCCTGCGGTGGACGGCCGAGACGCCGAACCTGCACCAGGTGGACGTGACGCTCACCGATGGCGGTGGTTCGCCGCTGCACACCACCGCTACGCGGTTCGGGTTCCGCACCGTCGAAGTCCGCGCGGGCGACGGCCTCTACGTCAACGGGAAGCGGGTCGTGCTCAAGGGCGCGAACCGGCACACGTTCTGGCCCACGCTGGGCCGTGCGTCGAGCCCGCGGCTCGCCCGGCTGGACATCGGGTTGATGAAGGACATGAACATGAACGCCGTCCGGATGTCGCACTACCCGCCGGACGACTTCTTCCTCGACCTGTGTGACGAACTGGGGCTCTACGTCCTCGACGAGCTGGCGGGATGGCAGAAGCGCTACGACGAGGGCGTCGGCGCGCCGCTGGTGGCCGCGACGGTGACGCGCGACGTGAACCACCCGTCCATCCTGTTCTGGGACAACGGGAACGAGGGCGGCTGGAACACCGCCCTGGACGACGACTTCGCGCAGTACGACCCGCAGAAGCGCAAGGTCCTGCACCCGTGGGCCTCCTTCGGCGGCGTGGACACGAGCCACTACCAGAACTACTCCAGCACTGTCGCGAAGGCCGCGGGCAGCACCGTCTTCATGCCGACCGAGTTCCTGCACGGCCTCTACGACGGCGGCGCGGGCGCGGGCCTGAACGACTACTGGAAGGTCATGGGCGGCGCGCAGCGGTCAGCGGGCGGGTTCATCTGGTCGCTCGTCGACGAGAGCGTCGTGCGCGACGACCGCGGCGGGGCCGTCGACACGGCGGGAAACCTGGCACCGGACGGCATCCTCGGCCCCTTCCGCGAGAAGGAGGCCAGCTTCCACACGATCAAGGACATCTGGTCGCCGGTCCAACTGGCCAATCCCGGCTACTACGCGTCGACCTTCCCGACGGCCTTCGACAAGACGGTGAAGGTCGTCAACAGGTACGACTTCACCGGCCTCGACCGATGCCGCTTCACCTGGCAGCTGCTGAAGTTCAACTCCCCCGGCTCCGGCGGCGGTCACACCGTCGTGACCGAGGGCGCCTTCACCGGACCCGGCACCGCACCCGGCGCGACGGGGTCCCTGTCGTTGGGCCTGCCCACCACGTGGACCACCGCCGACGCGCTGAGCCTGACCGCGAAGGACGCGACCGGCCGGGAGATCAGCGCCTGGACGTGGCGGATCAAGAAGGCCGCGGACCACGCCGCGCGGCTGGTGGTCCCCACGCCGGGGAGCACCACCGCGACCGAGGACTCCTCCACGGTGACGATGACCGCCGGGACCACTCGGGTCACCATCGGCAAGTCGACCGGACGCCTGGTTCGCGTGCTCCGCGACGGCACGGCGGTGTCGCTGACCAACGGCCCGGCCCTGGCCGTCGGGACGGCCGAACTCACCGGCCTCCAGCACTTCCGCGACGGCACGGGCTGGGTCGTGCAGGCCGACTACACCGGTGACCTGACCTCGGTTCGGTGGCGCTTGGACGCGAACGGCTGGCTGCGGTTGGAGTACGGCTACCACCGCACGGGCAACCACGACTTCCTCGGGGTGAGCTTCGACTACCCCGAGGCACAGGTGCGCGATCTGACGTGGCTCGGCGACGGCCCGCACGGCGTGTACAAGAACCGGATGCGGGGCGCGACCCCCGACGTCTGGACCAAGGCGTACAACAACACGGCCGTCGGCGCGAGCGGCTGGCAGTACCCCCAGTTCAAGGGCTACCACGCCAACGTCTGCTGGGCCGAGCTGACGACCTCGGAGGGCGCGATCACCGTGGTGTCGGCGGAAGAAGGCCTCTTCCTCCGGCTGTTCACCCCCGCCGTCGGCGTCAACCCGCAGCAGGCCACCGCCCCCTACCCGGCAGGCGGACTGTCCTTCCTGGACGGTGTCCCCCCTATCGGGAACAAGTTCCACGACGTCGGCCAGTTGGGACCGGAGAGCGCGCCGAACGTCGCCGTCGGGAACTACCACCGTTCCCTGTACTTCCACTTCCGTTGACGCGGGTATCGGTGGTGCGACCTCGCACGACGGCCTGACCGGGTCAGGTGTGATCGATCCGCGCGATCACACCTGACCGGGATGAAGCCGCGGCGCGGCCGGGACGTTGCTCCCGGAAAGCACGACCACCGGATGCCGGGACGACGACTGCCCCGACATGACCGCGGCCAAAGCCGTTGCCCCGCCCGGCTCCACGGCCAGGCGGAGGACGTTCCACAGGTACTGCTGGGCCTGCTCGATCGCGTCGTCGCCGACGAGCAGCGTGGTGGAGCCAAGCCGTCGGGCGACGGCGGCCGCGATGTCCCCGGCGCGGCGCGCGCCGAGGCTGTCCACGGCGATACCGCTGACGTCGACATCGACGACGTGACCCGCGTCGAGCGTCCGGGTCAGGCTGGGGGCGGTGGCGGGTTCGACCGCCACGACGGGGTTCCGGCCTTCGAGTGCCAGGCTCACGCCGGCGAAGAGCCCGCCGCCGCCGCAGCTGACCAGGACCGGGCGGCCCGGTTCGACCTGTTCGGCGAGTTCCTGGCCGAGGGTGCTCTGGCCGGCCACGACGGCTTCGGCGTCGTAGGCGTCCACGTGGTGGGCGCCGTGCTGCCGCGCGTGGGCAAGGCTGGCCGCGAGGGCGTCGGCGTAGAAGCCGTCGACGCGGTGCAGCGTCGCGCCGTAGCCCTCGATGAGGGCCGCCTTGGTGGCGGGGACGAAGGCGGGGACGAACACGTGCGCAGGCAGCCCGACCCGAGCGGCGGCCCACGCGACCGCGGCGCCGTGGTTGCCGCCGGAGGCCGCGCTGATGGAACCGGTGCCCGCGGGGGCGGTGAGGACGGCGTTGAGCGCCCCGCGCGCCTTGAACGACCCGGTGTGCTGGAGCGTCTCGAGCTTGAGCGTCACCGGCACGGGGCAGAGGTCCCCGGCGGGCAGGTCCAGCGTGGGCGTGCGGCGGATCTTCCCGGTGAGACGTGCCATCGCCGCCGACAGCTCCGCAGGCCCCGGAGCCGCGTCCGTCCTGTCGTGCTCGATCATGCCGACACCGCCTGGACCGGTCCGCCGTGCGAGGAGGCCGCGCGCGGAGTCACGGCGCGCTGGGGTGACCAGTTCACGTGGAGCTGGAAGACGTCCGGTCGGGCGTAGTGCCCGGTGGCGTCGAAGTCGTACTTCGCGCGGGCGAGTTCGCCCATGTCGAGGTCGGCGACCAGCAGCGCCTCGTCGTCGTACACGGGACCGGCCAGGACCTGCCCGAGCGGGCCGATGATGCTGCTCCCGCCGCGGCTGACGACGGTGTCCGGGTCGTCGCCGTACGGGCGTTCGTGGTCCGCCGGGAAGTCGGCGACACGCATGACCTGGTTGGCCGTCAGGACGAAGCAGCGCCCCTCCTGCGCGATGTGGCGCATCGTGGCGTGGTGGCTGTCCCGTCCGTCTGCGGTCGGCGCGCAGTACAGCTCGATGCCCTGGTGGTACATCGCCATCCGGGCGGCGGGCATGAGGTTCTCCCAGCAGATGACGGCGCCCAATTTGCCCAGCGCGGTGTCGTGGACGTCCATCGTCGAGCCGTCGCCGAAACCCCAGACCATCCGCTCGGCGCCCGTGGGCATGAGCTTGCGCCTCTTGCCGAGCAGCGTGCCGTCGGGGGCGAGGAACACCACGCCGCAGTACAGCGTCCCGCCGTCGCGCTCGACGACGCCCACGACCAGGTGGAGGCCGTGCTTCGAGGCGATCGCGCCGAGCTGGTCGGTGACCGGGCCGGGCACCTCGATCGCGGCGCGGTGGTACCGGGCGAACTCCTCCCGGCCCTCGTCGGTGCGGCCGCCCACGACGCCCCCGAAGGTGCTGCCCTTCGGATAACCCCCGACGTACGCCTCGGGGAACACCACGAGCCGAGCGCCCTCGGCCCGCGCCTTCGCGGCCCACTTGTCGACCAGGGCGACCGCGCCCCGGCTGTCGAACAGCGTGGTCGCGGACTGCACGACCGCCGCGCGGATGTTCCCTGTTCCCATCGCCCGTCCTCACGTCATGACCTGGCACAGGCCCGTGCCGTTCGATATACTGAACGTATGTCTAGTATATCAAACGCTGGTGCCGGCGGCGGTCCTCTGGCCGCAGCGATAGCGGCACAGCTGCGGTTGCGCCGGACGCAGCGCGGGCTCAGCGCGGCGGAACTCGCCCGGCAGGCCGGGCTCAGCAAGGCGACGGTGTCCGCGCTGGAAGCGGGTCAGGCGAATCCCACGGTGGACACCCTCGACGCGTTGGCCGTGGCGCTGCGGGTCCCCCTGACCGACCTGCTGACCCGCGGCACGGACCCCGGACCGCTACTGCTCCGGGGCACGCCCATGCCCGACACGGGGCCCGCCAGGGAGTTGCTCAGACGCGTCGGAGGCGGCGACAGCGTCGAGATGTGGCGCCTGCGCCTGCCACCGCGGACCCAGGTCGACGGCGTCGCGCACTCGCCGGGAACCACGGAGATCCTCCTGGTGGGCAGCGGCACGGTCACCGCGGGCCCGGCCGACGATCCAGCCACTCTCGGCGCGGGCGACCTCCTCGCCTTCGCGGGCGACCAGGCGCACCTCTACCGCAGCGCCGACGAAGCCGCCGAAGTGGTCATGCTCATCGCCTCGCCGACGCCTCCCTAGGTCAGGCGAGGGCGCAGGCCGTCGACGAACAGCGCGATGATGCCGACGCCCCAACGGATGGCGACGACCGGCAGGCCCACCGCACGCCGTTATCGGGTGCGGTGGACCTGCCGGAGTTGGGCGCGACCGCGTTGCCCGGGTCGTCGGGCAGTTTCCACCACGTTCAGCGAGGCCTGACGGGGTGCCATCACTTCCGCAATCCGAACAGGTCCAACCGCAGCACCGCCACGACGGCGACGGCGGCGACGACCACCATCGGCACGTACCGGGTCCACCACAGGTCGGTGGCCAGTTCCAGCAGCGCTCCCAGCACGCCCGCGGCGAGCGCGGCGACGACGAACGCGATCACGACTGCCAATCGACGGTGTTGCGGCGTCATGGTCACTCCGGGATTCCTTTCGTCACGGTGCGGGTGCACTCGCTGGAGTGCTTGCCGTTGCCCACGACCTCCGGTACCCCGAAAGCGGCGCGGGTGAACACGTGCGCGGCCTCCGACAAGCCAATCGGCTACCTGAGTCGTCACGTGGCGGTTGCGGGTCCCCGCGAAGTGCCGCCCGCGCTTTGCGCGGACTGACGAAGACGCCCCACCGGACGCGCTGGGAGGCTTCGGAAGTCGCCAGTTCCTCCGGTGAGGAGAACCGCCAGTGAAGAAGTTCCGCCTGCTAGCAGCGTTGTTCGCGATCATGGCCGTGTCGGGAGTCGTCGCACCCGCCGCCCAGGCCGCGCCCGCCACGGGCACGGTGCAGATCAGCGATTCGGTCGCCGTCTCGCCAGAGGTGGGGGTGAACGGCTTGCACCGCACCTGGTCGTGCCTCGTGCCGTCCGGGTTCACCTGGTCGGCCGTGCGGTACCAGTCCGCCTGCGGGTTCAGCTACGAGTACTTCCTGCTCGACGCCGTGAACGTCAACCTGACCGGCCTGTGGGCCTGCGGGGTCCCGTCGGGCTACTCGTACAGCTCCGCGCGCCAGGGCTCCAACTGCTCGGCCTCGTCCGGATCCTCGCCCTACGAGTACCTGCTCGTGAAGGTCTGACCGAGCGGGGCCCGTCATCGCCGCGGTGGCGACGACGGGCCCCGGCCCGCCAGCACGCGCGAGACGACCGCGCTCAGCACCCGGATGCCGTGGGTGCTGGGCGGGGCGATGCCGGTTATGTCGCGAACCCGTTGGAGGCGGTAGTCCAGGCTGCGGGGGTGGATGCGCAGCGCGGCGGCCGCCCGCAGCCGGTTCAGGTCGTGCCGGTAGTACGCGTCCAGGGTGTCGACCAGGTCCGGACCTCCCGCCAGCCGCTGCGCCAACCGGTGCAACCAGCGGTCGATCTCGGGCAGTTCGGCGGCGCCGAGTTCGATGAACACGTCGGCCGCGGTGTAGAGGTGTCCGGGTGCGGACTCGGCGCGCGTCACCCGGCTGATCCGCCGTGCCAGGGCGAAGGCCTCGGAGAGCGACGTCGCCGGGCCGGTGGCCGCACCGACCGAGAGGGGCTGTCCGATGATCCCGGCGACGTCACCGATCAGCTTGGTGGCGTTCGCGTGCTGCTCCGCCGGGACCAGTGCGACGAACTCGTCACGTCCGCGCCAGGTCGCCGGGGCGCCGTACCGGTGCCAGGCGGTGTGCACGACCTCGTCCGCCGTTCCGGTCGCCACGTCCGCGGTCCGGGCGACGATCACCTGGTAGGTCTCGGGCACCTGGACGCCCAGGTCCCGGCCGTTGGCGAGGGCGGCCACCTGGTCGGTCAGCACCATCTCCGCGAACTGCCGCACCTGGGCGATGACCGGCAGGAAACGCTGCTGCCCCTTCAGGAATCCGACGGTGTAGGCCTGCTGGGCGGCCGCACCCTGCGGTCCCAGCCAACCGAGCATCCGCATGGTCACGGGCAGGTCGTTCGGGCCTGACGCCTCCTGGATCTCGTTGAGGGTGGCGCCCGCGTGCAACGCGAGCAGGCGGCGCAGGGCCGTTCCGGACATGCCGGTCGCACCGCGTCGTTCCCCGGTGGCCGAGACCACCGCGAGATCGTCCTGGGTCAGGGGCTCGTCACCCGCGACGAGTTCGATGGTGCGACGCCGGATGAACACCGCGAAGTCGAGCATGTCCGCGTACTCGCGCGGATCGCCCGCCGCCACGGCGTAGTCCGGCAGTTCGTCCGCGCAGACCTCGACGACCCGTTCGGCGTTGGCGGACACCTGCTTCCCCAACCGACCGAGAAGATCGTCCACCGGTTCCTCCTACTGCTCGCCGGCGAGGACACGGGTCACGGTGGTGCTCAGGGCCCGCACGCCGCGCACGGAAAGCGGTTCCAGCCCGGTCAGGTCCCGGACCCGGCGCAGCCGGTATTCCAGCGTACGGGGGTGGATCTTCAACGCCGACGCCGTCCGCGTCCTGGCCATGTCGTTGCGGTAGAAGGCGTCGAGTGTCGCCACCAGGTCCGGGCCCTCGGCGAGCCGGTCGGCCACCTCGCTCAGCCAGCGGTCGACCGGTGGCAGGCGCGCGGCACCGATCTCGGCGAAGAGGTCGGTCAGGTGGTGCACGGTGGTGGGCGCCTGTCGGATCGGGGCCGCCCGGCTGACCCGCCGCGCCCGCTCGAACGTCTCGGCCAGACCACCGGTCCGGCCCCGCGAGGCGCCGACCGCGCACGGCACGCCGACGAGGTCCCCGAGGTCCTTGACGACGTCGAGGACACGGGAGCCGTCGTCCGGGATCAGCGCGACGAACTCGCCGGGTTCCGTCCAGCACACCGGTATCCAGTGCCGCTCCAGCAGGTCCCGGACGACCGACTCGCGATCCCCGCGCATCGCGGGTGTCCGCACGACCACGACGAGCCAGCGGTCGGACGACCCCATGTCCAGGCTCGTGGCCGTGAGCGCGGCGGCGGGGTCGTCGGCGAGCAGCATCCGCGCGAACTGCCGGACGCGGTCGACCGCGGGCAGCACGGTTTCCTGCCCGGCGACGAAACCCGACGTGTAGGCGGTCTGCGCGGCCAACCCCAGCGCGGGCAACGAGGCGAGCGTGCGCATGACGTCCTCGAGGTCGTGCCGGGGGTTGGCGGCCTCGTGCACCTCCTTCAGGGTGAGCGAGGTGTGCAGGACCTGGACGTGGCGCTGCGAGGCCAGCGAGAGCCCCCTCGTGGCGCGCTCGTGCCCGACCTCCGCGATGAAGGCCAGGTCGTCGGCGGGGAAAAGCCCGTTCTCGGCCACCAGGGCGACTGTCCGCTGCCGCAGGAACATCGCGAAGTCCAGGATCTCGGCACGGGCGCGGGTGCCCGACGCGAGTTCGCGGAAGTCGGGGAGTTCGCGTGTGTAGACGTCGACAGCGCGGCGGCTGTTGGCATCGACACGACTTCGCCACAGGGCGAAGAGATCACCCATCCCGACTCCCTCGACCCGAGTTCCGCCTCGCAGCACATGGTGCTGGTCGAGCACGGCGGGCAGTACCGCCATGAGGACTCGACGCGATGTCCACGTCGGCGCAGGCGGCCGTGCCGCACGCGAACGACCTCGACCACGGTCCACCGCGGGAACGCCCGGCGGTGTCGGACCTCGACGCCGTCCTGGTGCACATCGCGGCCCGCCCTGCCGTGGTTGATATCGTCATCCTGGTCCTCACCACCGGCCGATCGGGTCGCCCAACACCCACTTGATCCCGACGCGGGACGAGAACCGCTGTTGACACCTGGTGGGTGGAAGTCGAAAGGGTGATCTTGCACAAGGCCGGGATCCACAGGCGTGTCGCGGATGCCGCCTGGCGGTGGGTGTTGGACCAGGTGCGCTGGGAGGACGTGCTGTGGATTCCCGCGTCGGCGGCCGGTCCGCTGGATCCGGAGAGCCGGGACAGCATGCACAGCGGGGTCGGCGGCCTCGCCCACGTGCTGAGCGAGATCCGTTCCGCTCGCCCGTGGACCCGTGAGGAGCGGCGGCTGGCCGACGCGATCGTCGAACAGGTCCGCGGCGAGGTGGCCACCACGACCGACTACACCTTCTTCTCCGGGCTCACGAGCACGATCGGCGTGTTGACCGCGCTCGACGCCACCGGATCGGATGCCGCGGTGGATCGGCTGATAGCGCTTTCCACGCCTGATGGCTGGCCTCAGGAATGGCTTGGGACGGAGTCGTTCCGGTCGGGCTCCCACATCCAGGACGTCGTGCACGGCACAGCCGGTGTCCTGCTGGGCGCCCTGTGGGCTCGACGGCATGGCGTCGCACACGCGAGCGCGCTCGCGGAGCACGCCGCCGGGGTGCTCATGGCCGAGGCCGAGGAATTACCGACGGGCCTCAACTGGCAGAGGGTGCCGCGGCGCTTCCACGTCACCAAGATCGAGCAGTTTCCGAACTTCTCCCACGGCCTCTCGGGTATCGCGACGGCACTGGCCCTCGCGGGCGCCGAACTCGACCGGCCCGACTTCACCCAAGCCGCGGCTCGCGGTGCGGCGCACCTCGTGGCGCTCAGCGATCCGAACCACGCGGGTTTCACCGTCCCGCACCGCGTCCCGAGCCGCGACCCGGCCGTCAACGAGGAGTTCAGCTACGGCTGGTGCCACGGCCCGACCGGCACCTCATCGCTCTTCCTCGCCCTGCACCAGGCCGGAGTGGCGGACATCGCGGGCGCGGCGCCGTTGGCGTGGCACCGCCGGTGTCTGCACGGCATCCGCACGTCGGGACTGCCCGCGCGCCTCCGCCCCGGCTTCTGGGACAACGACGGGCGTTGTTGCGGCACCGCGGGCGTGGGCGAGGTGTTCCTGGACTCCCACCACCGCGACGGCGATCCGGGTGACCTGGAATTCGCCCTGCACCTGGCCGACACCCTGGTCGAACGCGCGGTGCTCGACGGGCCCCATGCCTACTGGCGGTTCCTCGAACACCGCGCGCCCGATCCCCTGCTGCCACCGGGAGTCGGCTGGATGCAGGGCGCCGCGGGCATCGCCGCGTTCCTGTTCCGCGTCGGTCGCGTTGTGGACGAGGGCCGGCAGGCCACGACGGTCCCCCGCATGGACACCTGGTGGCCGTCGGCGCCGGTGTAGCTCTGCACCCCCGTGGCCGGCAGCCTGCCGTGGTCAGGCGCGCCAGACGGTGCCACGGCGTTCGTACTCCAGCAGGGTTTCCACCCGTTGCGCCAACTGCGCGCCGAGGAAGCGCTCGACCAGCCACAGCGACACGTCGAGGCCGGAGGTGACGCCGCCGCCGGTGACCAGGTCGCCGTCGTCCACGACGCGGGCGTTGACCACGGTGGCGCCCTGGGCGGCCAGGTCCGCCTTGGCCCCGGCGTGGGTCGTGGCGTTGCGCCCCCTGGTCATCCCGGCGGCCGACAACAGCATGACGCCGGTGCAGATGCCGACCGGGAGCACGTCGGCGGAGGCCAGGCGGCGCAGGAAGTCCCGGTCGGTCATAAGTCGGCGCACGCCGGAACTCGCCGGATCGGTGTAGCGGCCGCCGCCGGGCACCACCAGCACGTCCGCCTCGCGCGGCGACCACCCCTCGGCCACGTCGACCCGCGCGCCGAAGTTGCACGTCACCGCGCCGGGCCGCCCGGTGGTGACCAGCGTGGTGGTGAGAGCGCCGCCGCTCATCGCACCCGCTATGCCCAGCACTTCCGCCGGGGCGGCCCAGTCCTGCTCCTCGACCCCGTCGAACATCAGCACCTGCACCCGCAGCGGGTTCGCCGCCGACGCCGGCTGCGCGCCGACCGCCACCGCGCCCAACCCGCCGGCCGACAGTGCCGAGGCACGCAGGAAAGTACGACGCTTCACCATGACCTCCACGTTTTCCGCTCAGCCACAAGTCGTGCGGAACGTACCGTCGGTTCCCGCCTCGGCGCCGGATGTCCGACCGTTGTGGCACGGCGGCGTGTCGGCACCGCCCCGCCGGACCGGTCAGCGCCTCGTGAACCGGTGCAGCGCGTCGAGCACGGCCGGGGCGAGGCTGTCCGGGTGGTCGGCGTCGTGCAGCAGGTGGTCCACTCCGGGGAGCGGCACCCGGCCGGGTCCGCCGACGTGCGCGCGGCGCAAGGCGGTGGTCAAGGCGTCCGTTGTGGCGCAGGGGACCTGCACGTCGTCGGTGCCGCAGGTCAGCAGCACCCTGGTGCGCGGTCGCAAGGCCGCGGCGTTGTCCGGCGGGTGGACGGCGTCATCGCTGTCCACGAACCGGGCGCTCGGCCCCTGGAAGGCCTGGAAGAGCCGGGCGACCGCGGGTGGCAGGTCGGTGGTGTCGACGGGGTGGTGTCCGCGCAGGGCGGTGATGGCGGCGTCGACGGCCGCGTCGATCGTGCGCTGCTGTTCGGGGGTGAGGTGGCCCTGCCGGGTCGCTTCGGCGATCTGACCGTGCAGTTGGAGCGCGACCAGGTCCAGCAGGCGGATCGCCTGCGGTTGCAGCAGGGCCAGGCCGGTCGGGCGCGGGTGGACGGTGCCGCCGAGCAGGAGGGCGGTCATCGCGCCCTCGCTGTGCCCGACGAGCGCCAGCGCGCGCGGGTCGGTCTCCGGTTGGTCGCGCAGCGACTCGTACGCGGCCGCGGCCTGGCGGAGGAACGCCGGGTAGTCGAGCGCTTCGGGGTGGTCGCGGTAGGCGCCGAGCCCGGTGCGGCCGGTGCCGTACTTGTCGAACCGCAGCGTGGCGACCCGGTCGCCGTCGAGCGCCTCGGCCACCTGCGCCAGGGTGTTCGGGGACGCGGGCGGTTGGTTGCCGTCGCGGTCGGTGGGGCCGCTGCCGGGCAGCAGCAGCGCGGCGGGCAGCCGTTGCCCCGCACGGTGCGCGGGAACGTGCAGGGTGCCGTACGTCGTCGTTCCCTCGACGGTGAAGACGACCTCCCGGTCGGCGGCGGGCACGAGGCCGGGTGTCGCCCCGGCCGGGGTGGCGGTCGCGACGGCCAACGCCATCACGACCGCGGCGGGGTGGGGGAACATCGGCGGAACCCCGTCAGCCCAGAGCGTTCTCGACCAGTGCCACGGTGGCTCGAGGGTCGGCGACCTGCACGACCAACCGGGCGTAGCGCTCGTCGGCCAGTTCGATCACGACGGCCTTCGACGGGTCCTTGACGTCCCAGAAGACCTTCTCGCCGTCGAGGTGGAACGTGCCCGCCGTGATCACACCGGGCACGCGGGCGCCCGGCGCGCGGATGCCCTTGGGGTCGGCGGCGATACCGGGGTCCGCGGTCGCGCCGCGCACGTTGACCAGCGGGATGGTCAGACTGCTCTTGAGCGCCCAGAGCTTGTCCAGACCCTCGATCACCACGACGAGCTCGTCGCCGTCGATGCGCACCTGTGCCATGTCGGTTTCCTTGTCAGTGGAGGGGATCGAGTCGTTCGGCCAGCGCGGCGCCCGCCCGGTCGGCGTCGCGGCGCAGGAGCAGCCCCAGCGCCGCGGCGACCACACCCGCGGCCAGTTCGGCGGGGACGCCGAGCGCATCGGCGACGGCTTGATCGAGATCGCCCAGCGCGGCGGCCACCTCGGCGGCGACCTCTTCGTCGGCCGGTGCCCGTTCGACGGCCGCGAGCAGCAGCAGGCCGAGATCGGCCTCCGTCGTGAGCCGGATCGCCGTCGCCACGTCGGGCGCCGCGGCGAGTGCCCCGACCAGGGGGCGGACGTCGTCGGCCAGGTGCCTGCGCAGAGCGGCGAGGTAGAGGCCCCGCTTGCTGCCGAACGTCTTGTACAGGCTGTTGCGGTGCACGCCGAGGCCGTTGACGAGGTCGTCGACGGACACCCCGTCGTACGCGCGGTCGCCGAACAGCCCCACGGCGGCGCGCACCGCCTCACGTTCGTCGAAAGCCCTTGGCCTACCCATGGCGCAACCGTAAACCGTTGAGGAACGATCAGTCAAGAACGAACGTTCCTCAACGATCCGCGATCCGCGCGCCTCCGCTGATGAGGCTCGCGGCCCGTTCCGCGATCGCGATCACGGTCGAGTAGGTGTTGGCCGACGGGATCCGCGGGATCACCGACGCGTCCGCGATCCGCAAGCCCTCGACGCCGTGCACTCGCAGATCCCGGTCCACCACCGACATCGCGTCCACCCCCAGCTTGCAGGTGCCGACGTAGTGGTAGTACGGGGCTGTGGTCGCCCTGACATGGGCCTCGCCGTCCGCCTCCACTTCCTGCCCGCGCCACGGCTTGAGGGCGCTCGCCGCGCCGATCTCGCGCACCAGCCCCATTCCGTTCACCATCGCGGTCATGTCGCGCGCGTCGGTCAGGTATCGCGGAGCCAACGCGATCCCCCCGTCGGCCAAGCGGAGGCGACCGCGGCTGTGCGGGGTCATCAGGGAGAACGCGATCACGTAGAGGCCCTCCCCCGCAGGCGCCGACAGAGCGGATTGCAGATCCGGGGCGTCCAGTCCCGGATCGCTGCGCAGCAGTCCGAGCACCTCGACGTTGTTGTTCAGCCCCACCGGTATCGGCCGCGCACTGGTGTACATCACGAAGGAAAGGGGGTGGTCGTGCAGGTTCTCGCCCACACCAGGAAGATCCACGACCACGTCGATGCCCATGTCGCGCAGGTGGTCGGCCGGACCGAGCCCGCTCAGCATCATCAGGTGCGCGGTTCCGACGGTGCCCGCGCACAGCACCACTTCGCCTGCTTCGACGCGGATCCGCTGTCCGCCGGCGGTGTACTCGACGCCAGTGGCCTTGTTCCCGTCGAACAGGACACGCCGCACGAGTGCGTCCGCCACCACGTCGACGGTGGTGCGCGGGCCCAGGTAGGCGTCGGCGGCGCTCTGCCTGACTCCCGCGACGATGTTCAGGTCGACCCAGCCGACACCCTCCTCGAGGCCTCCGCTGATGTCCGTCGCGCGTCGGTGCCCCACCTCCGAGGCCGCGTCCACGAACGCCGCCGCTGTCGGGTGCCGCTGCTCGGCCGGGGCGACCTCCAAGGGCCCGCCGAGGCCGCGCAGGGCCGGATCGCGGGTGGGGGCGTGCTCGCTGCGCCGGAAGAACGGCAGCAGGTCGTCGAACTCCCAGCCCTCGCCCCAGTCGTAACTGCTCCGGTGTCCACGGGCGAAGATCATCCCGTTGATGGCGGACGAGCCGCCCAGCGCTTTCCCGCGCGGCCAGGCGAGAGTCCTGCCCAGTTCCGGCTCCGGCAGGGTCATGTCCCGCCAGTCCGCTCCGGTGCCCAGGAGCGACAGCCAGTCGTTCGGCGTGGCGGTCGGCGGGGACGCGCCACCCGCCTCCAGCAGCAGCACGCTCACCTTCGCGTTCTCGGCCAGGCGAGCGGCGACCACGCAACCCGCGCTCCCACCGCCCACTACGACGTAGTCGTATCCACTCATGTTCGGAACCATCCGTCTGCCGACTTCGGGCCTGCTTGTCGCCTGCGCTCGACCACCGCCGTCAGATCAGCCGCCGCAGGTCCGTCGCGTACTTGCGGATGAGGGCCTGGGACAGGTGCGGGATGTCGCCCGCCGGTCCGATGCCGGTTTCCCGGACGGCCTCCCGGAAGCGGGCCGACGGGACGTCCGAACCGGACACCGCCGTCTCCGGCTCCTGGAAGCCCCGCAGCAGCGGGAGGATCGAGTACTGCCGCCGGTCCTCGGGCAGGGTGCGCAGGGCGGCTTCGACGCGGACGAGCCAATCGCCGTGGTCCGCGATCCGCTCGATGCCGTGACCGTCCTCGACGAGCCACTCCACGAACGTGTCGAGTGAGATCCCGTCGTCGTGCGGGTTCACCAGGCTGAAGGTCCGGTACCCGGCGGCGCCCCGTCCCAGCGCGACGATCGACGCCGCGGTGAAGTCGACGGGCAGGCCGTCGTAGTGGGGACGCGCCTCCTCGCCGCCGTCGGTCCGGTAGAAGGAGCGCGGGGTCACGCCCGTCGCGAGGAGGCTGAACACCAGCCTGCTGAACATGTCGTGCACGTTCAGCTGCCCGGTGTACGCGCTGTGCGCGAGGATCATGCTGGAGCGGAACACCGCGACCGGCAGGCCGCACAGGTCGTGCGCCTCCCGCAGCAGCACCTCCCCGGCCCACTTGCTCGTCGTGTACCCGCTGGCGTAACCGCTGTCGACGGGCTGGACCGGCAACTCGGCGCGCACGTCGGAGTCCTCGTCGAGGGGCTGCCCCTTCCGCGACCTGGACACCGCCACGCTGGAGACGTACGCGATCGGCTTGAGCCGGTCGGTCAGGGACAGGCGGATGAGCTCGGCGGTTCCGAGGACGTTGGCGTCGAACAGGTGGCGGTAGGACAGCACGTGGTTCACCGACGCGCCCGCGTGGACGATCAGGTCCACCTCGCCGGTCAGCCGTTCCCACGTCGCCCCGTCCAGACCCAGCCCCGGTTCGGCGATGTCCCCCGCCAGCACCTCCAGGCGCTCCGCGGCCGTGTCCGATGATCGCTCCGCGAGCTCCGCGAAGGCGCGCGTCAGCTCGGGGTCGTCACCGCCGAAGGCGTCGACCAGGCGCTGCCCGGCGGCGTCCGGGTCCTTGCCGCGGACCAGGACGATCAGCTTGCCGTCGACCGGGGCCAGTCGGCGGAGCCATTCGAGGGTGAGGAAGCGCCCCAGGTACCCGCTCGCGCCGGTCAGCAGGACGCGGCGGGGCTCCCCGGCCGGGCGCGGGAGGTGGCGGGCGCCGTCCAGCGTTCCCGCGTCGATGAACCGGTCGAGGGTGAGGTCCCCGGCGTGCGCCTCGTGGGCGTCCTCGCCGTGCACCGACGCGAACGTGGGCCGCGTCGCGGTGGCCACGTCCCCGGACCGCGGCAGCTTGGCCTCGACGTAGGCGGCCAGCTGCCGCAGGTCGTGCGCTGGGCTGATGACGACGTCGACCGGCACCCGGACGCCGAAGGTGTCGTGCAGCAGGTTCGACAGCGACACCGCCGACAGCGAGTCGCCGCCGAGGTCGCGGAAGTACGCGGAGGGGCTGACCTCGGCCGTCGAGCCCGCCAGCAGCGCCCGCGCGGCCCGCTGGACGGTTTCCAGCACCGGCCGGTCGCCGCCGGTGCGACTCAGGTCGAGCAACTCCTCGGTCTCGCGGTCAGAGATCTCGACGTAGAGCTGTTCCAGTCGCTCGCCGTAGCGCTGCACGAGCTTGGGGGACAACAGCTTGCGCTGGTCCGACAGCAGACCGTTGGCCTGGCTGAACGGCTCGGTCTCGAGCAGCAGGCCGCGGGGGATCTCGTACGACCTCAGGCCCGTGTCCTTCGCGATCAGCCGGAACGACTCGACCACCAGCTGCCCGAGGTGTTCCCGGTCGTCCCCGTACCGCTCCAGGGCGTCCGCGGTGGGCACGACGACGGCGAGCAGGTGGGAGCGCTCGCTGTTGCCGTACACGAAGACCTGGCGCACCAACGGGCTCGCGGCGAAAGCGGACTCCAGCCGGGCGGTGGCCACGAATTCGCCCTGCGACAGCTTCAGGACGCTCTTGAGGCGGTCCACGAAGGCGATGCGGCGCGGACCGAGTTCCGCGACGATGTCGCCCGTCCGGTAGTAGCCGTCCTCGTCGAAGAGGGCCGCCGTCAGTTCGGGCTGCCTGTAGTAGCCGGGGATGCCGTCCGCTTTTATCAGCAGCTCACCGCGCGGGTGCGGGGAATCGGTGCGGTAGTAGCCGAGTTCGGGCACGTCGATCAGCTTGTAGTCGAGCACGGGCGGGTTCATCAGGGTGCCGTTGACGGCGATGCCCGCGACCTCCGTGGAGCCGTACATGTCGTACACGGGGATGCCCAGTAGCGACTCGACGAACCCGGTGAGCGAGACCGACAGCGGCGCGGAACCGCAGGTGGCCCAGGTGATCCGCCCTCCGAGGACGTCCTCGCGCAGCCGCGTGAGCACGTCGGCCGCACTCCGCTCCGGGTCGGCGCCCCCGGCGGTCAGCCGGTCCAGCTCGCCGCGGTAGCGCTGGTGGAGCATCTCGCACACGCGCGGCACCAGCGACAGCTCGGTGGGCCGCACGAGGGCGATGTCCTCGAAGAGCGTCGAGAGGTCGCTGCCCGCGGTGAAGCAGCTGGTGCCACCGCGCGCCAGCGCGTTCGCCAGCGTGAAGTAGCCCGCGATGTGGCTCAGCGGCATGTAGTTGACGGTGATGAGGCCCGCGTCGGGGGTCCGCTTCGCGCGGTCCTCCCACATCACGCTCGCCAGCCGCTCGGTGTAGATCGCGCCCTTGGGCGTTCCGGTGCTCCCCGAGGTGTACACGAGCATCGCGAGGGGGTCCTCACCGTCGCCGGGGGTGAACGGCGGCGCCTCGGGCAGGGTCGCGCCGAGGTCGAGGACCTCGGACAGCGCGACGACGTCCACGTCCCGTCCGGCACGGGCCAGGCCGTCGCGGGCGGCGGCGAACCGCTCCGCCTGGTCCTCGACGCGCGGGTCGTGGTCGAACACCACCAGCCGGCGGACCGAAGGCGTGCGCAGGACCAGTTCGGTCGCCACGGCCAGGCGTTCGGCGCTCGCGGCGACCAGGGACGGCTCGGTCTCGGCCATGATGGACGCCAGGTCCTCGGGCGACGCGCCGAGCTGCAGCGGAACGGCGACGACGCCCAGGTAGCCGCACGCCAGGTCCAGCGTCGCGTAGTCCCGGCTCGTGAAGCCGAGGACGGCCACCCGGTCGCCGGCGACGAGGGGGCGCCGCGGGTGGTGGTGCCACTCGCCCGCGACCGCGCGGACGCGGTTCCACAGCTCCCGGTAGGTGGTCATCTCGTAGCGGGGCAGCAGACGGGCCGAAAGGCGTCCCGTCCGGTCGTCCCGCACGAATTCCCTGGCGCGCTCACCGACGGCGGGGCGTTCCCCGTAGCGCTCGAAAACGTTTTCCATCACTCGCGCAAGGTGCAATGTTATCTCCGCGTCGCACAGGTGGCGTTCTTGTGCCGTCGAAAGGTGGGAACAGCGCCGAAAACGCGACGTGGACCGGCTCGTCTCGTAGCAATTCGATCGTCGGACTAGCGGAAGACTAGCAGGAGCAGACCGGACAAGTCACGCACTTCGGGCAGCGCTTAGGCTTTTTGATAAGCCTCATTGCGTCGGCCGGTCGTCCTTGATATTGATTCCCCGAGGACGCCTGCAATCAAGGACGCCGCGCCGCGGATCCTCGCACCGCGGATCACCTCCGCCCCGGAGCCTTCGTTTCGAGGATGTGCCGATGAACCACGATTCGCCCCCTTTGGAACTCGACGACGCGTTCGTGCAGGACCCCTACCCGGTGTACGCGAAGCTCGGCGCCGAGGGCTCGACGCACCGGGTGAGGATGCCTCCCGGAGTCCCCCTGTGCGGTGGACTGCCGGTCTGGCTCATCACCGGGTACGAGGCTGTGCGCTCCGCACTGGCGGACCCCCGGCTGAGCACCGACCTGAACCGGATCGAAGGGCTGTTCGCGCAGAAGGAGCCGGACCGCACCAAGCGCGGCGGGTTCTCCTCGACCCTGTCCAAGCACATGATGCTCACCGACCCACCGGACCACACCAGGCTGCGAAAGCTCGTGAGCAAGGCCTTCACCAGCCGCGCCGTCGACGAGCTCCGGCCGGAGATCCAGAGGATCGCCGACGAGCTGGTCGACGCCCTCCCCGACCGCGACGCGGTGGACCTGCTGGACGTCTTCGCGTTCCCGCTGCCGATCCGGGTGATCTGCCTGCTGCTGGGCGTGCCGATCGAGGAGCAGGCGAACTTCAAGGCCTGGTCCAAGGCGCTCGTCTCGGGCGACTCCCCCGAAGCCGCTGCCGCCGCCGCGCTCGCGGTGGCCGAGTACCTCGGCGAACTCATCGAGCGCAAACGCCGCTCGACCTGCGACGACATGCTCACCGCCCTGATCTCGGCGCACGACGTCGACGACCGGCTGACCGGGGACGAACTGGTCTCGACGGCCTACATGCTGCTCATCGCCGGTTTCGAGACCACCCTCAACGCCCTCGGCAACGGCACGCTCCACCTGATGCGGAACCTGGACCAGTGGGAGGCGCTGCGCGAGGACCGGACCCTCCTCCCCGGCGCGATCGAGGAAATCCTGAGACTGGAGAGCCCGCTCAAGCACGCCACCTTCCGATGCGCGACGGAGACCCTGGGCATCGGTGGCGTCGAGATCCCGGCAGGCGACTTCGTGCTGCTGGCGATCGCCTCCGCCAACCGCGACCCGCACCGCTTCGGCGATCCGCACGCGCTGGACGTCCGCAGACCCGCCGCGGGCCACCTGGCCTTCGGACACGGCGTCCACCACTGCCTCGGGTCGCGGCTGGCGCGGGTGGAGGCGCACATCGCTTTCGGCGCCCTTCTCGACGCGTTCCCCGACATGAGGCTCGCCGTCGACACGGGGGAACTGCGGTGGCGCAACAGCACGATCATTCGCGGGCTCGACTCACTGCCGGTGCGGCTGAACCGGCGCTAGGCGCTTTCCCACATTTCCGGGGCACACCGCGTTCACCAGCCCTTTCCCGGTGCACGCCGAGAGGTCGCCTGCTGATGTGCCTTCCGGATTCCAGGCTGCCGTACGACCAGAAAGGTGCGACCGACCAATGCGCATTTGCGGGATCAAGGCATCACACGACGGCGGGGTCGCCGTCATCGAGGACGGCCGCCTCCTCTTCAGCTACGAGATCGAGAAGCTGGGGAACGGCGAACGCTACAGCGCCCTGGGAAACCTGGAACGCGTGACCGAAATCCTCGCCGCGGAGGGTCTGTCACCCGCCGACATCGACCAGTTCGTGGTCGACGGCTGGTACACCGAGGACGCCGAGGGCAAGCCCGCCGTCACCGTGGACGCGGGCGGCGTGCCGGTGCGGCTCCGGGTCGCGCCCTACCTCGAGAGCCCCGGCGACGACGGTCCGCTGCAACGCCACACCTTCGACGACCGCGGTTTCGGCGACTACGCCAGCTACACCCACGTCGCCAACCACCTCATCGGCACGTACTGCTCGAGCCCGTTCGCGGCCAGGGGCGAGGACGCGTTCGTCCTGGTCTGGGACGGCATCATCACGCCGCGCCTCTACCTGGTGCGGGCCGCGACCCGCGAGGTGACCTTCGTCGAGGCCCTCATGCCCGTCTACGGAGGCAGCTTCGCGGCGTTCTGCGCGCGGTTCGAGCCGTACCTGTGCGACACCGACGACATGACGTCGGACCGGGCCATCCGCCACCACCTCTCCGTCGCGGGGAAGGCCATGGCCTACGCCGCCAAGGGCCGGGTCGACACCGCCGCCTTCGCCGTCTTCGACGACCTCATGGCCGAGTTCGCCGACATGCCCGTCGACAGGGTGGGGATCCTCGGGGACAAGGTCGCCGCGAACCGGGACGAGCTGATGCCGGGCCTGTCCAACGCGGACCTCATCGCCACCTACCAGGCCTACCTCGGCCACAACCTGCTCGAACGACTCACCTCGGCGGTGCGGAGCCGCTTCCCCGACGGCGCCCACAACCTGGTGCTCGGCGGCGGCTGCGCGCTGAACATCAAGTGGAACACCGCGATCCGGGCAAGCGGGGCCTTCCGGGACGTCTTCGTCCCGCCCTTCCCCAACGACGCGGGGGCGGCGATCGGGACAGCGGCCTGCGAGATGTTCCGGCGCGGCGGGACGGCGCTGGAGTGGGACGTCCACAGCGGACCGCGGACCACCACCGGCACCCTCCCCGACGGGTGGAGCGCACGGCCCTGCGACGAGCGGGAACTGGCCGCCGTCCTGCACACCGAGGACGAGCCGGTGGTCGTCCTGTCCGGCCGGGCGGAGCTGGGCCCGCGCGCCCTGGGCAACCGCAGCATCATCGCGCCCGCGACCAGCACCCGGATGAAGGACCGGCTCAACGACATCAAGAACCGGGCGCAGTACCGGCCCGTCGCGCCCATCTGCCTGGAGGACCGCGCGCCGGAGGTCTTCACCCCCGGCACACCCGATCCCTACATGATCTTCGAGCACCGCATGCGCCCCGGCTGGGCCGAGCGCGTCCCGGCGATCGTGCACCTGGACGGCACCGCCCGGCTCCAGACCATCCCGTCCACCCGCGACACCGCCACGGCGCGCATCCTCGTCGCCTACGCGGAGATCAGCGGCATCCCCCTGCTGTGCAACACCAGCGCGAACCTGGAGGGACGGGGCTTCTTCCCCGACGTCGAGTCGGCGGCCCGGTGGGGCGGGACCCGGTACATCTGGTCGGAGGGGACGCTGTACACGAACCCCGACAGGGGATAGCCGCTTTCCCCCGCCGGAACGGGCGCGGGCTCCTGCCCCGCGCCCGTTTCAGCGCAGCATCCCGGCGACCAGGAACGCCAGTTCGAGCGCCTGGTCGGCGTTGAGGCGCGGGTCGCACGCCGACTCGTAGCCGCGGTGCAGGTCCTCGAGACCCGGCCCGCCACTGCCGCCGACGCACTCGGTCACGTCTTCACCGGTCAGCTCCACGTGCAGGCCGCCCGCGTGGGTGCCGAGCGCCCTGTGCACCTCGATGAACCCCGCCACCTCGTCGAGGACGTCGTCGAAACGCCGGGTCTTGTGCAGGCTGGGCGCCTGGAAGGTGTTGCCGTGCATGGGATCGCTCACCCACACCACCGGCGCGCCCGAGGCGTTGACCTTCTCCACGAGCTCCGGCAGCAGGTCCCGCACCCGGTCGGCCCCCATGCGCACGATGAACGTCAGCCTGCCCGGCCTGCGGTCCGGGTCGAGGCGGTCGACCAGGGCCAGCGCGTGCTCGGGCGTGGTGGCCGGGCCCAATTTCACCGCGACGGGGTTGTCGATGGTCGCGAAGTAGGCCACGTGGGCGCCGTCGAGCTGCCTGGTGCGGTCGCCGATCCACAGCATGTGCCCGCTGCCCGCGTACCGCCGGCCGGAGCGCCGGTCGTGGCGGGTCAGCGCTTCCTCGTAGTCGAGCAGCAGGCCCTCGTGGCTGGCGAAGAACTCCGCCCCACTCGAGTCCATCGAGGACAGTGACAGGTCCGGCAGACCGTGGCCGAGACCCGCGGGCGAGCGGGCGACGAAGGCCTGGTTCCGTTCGCGCAGCCGGCGCGGGTCGTAGGTGTGGGCGCGCAGGACGTCCAACGTGTACCGCGAGGCGTCGTACACGCGGCGCAGCCGGGCCGGATCGGGTCGCCGTTCGGCCGGGGTGGGGTCGATGCCGTTCACGGCGTCGCCCCGGTACACCGGCAGCGTGCGCCCGTCGACGGTCTCGGTCGGCCGGGACCGGGGCTTGGCGTACTGGCCCGCGATCCGGCCCGCGGTGACCACCGGGAGCGCCGAGGCGGACGAGAGGATCACGGACATCTGCTGGAGCAGCACCAGTTTGCGGTGGATCGCCTCCGTCGAGAGGGTGTCGAGGCGTTCGGCGCAGTCACCGCCCTGCAACAGGAACGCCCTGCCGTCCGCGACCCGCGCGAGGCGTGCGGTGAGCGCGTCGCACTCCTCGGGCGCGACCAGCGGGGGCGAGGCCGCCAGGTCCGCCACCACCTCGTCGAGCCGGGCCCGGTCGGGCCACTCCGGTCGCTGGTGGGCGACGAGCGTCCGCCAGTCCGGGGCCGCTTCGACTGCGCCGTCGCTCATCTGACCTCACGATCGCGTGGCTGGACAGGGCGGGTCAGGACCGGTTCACCCGGACCGCCTCGACGAGGTCGTGGCTGATGCCCAGGTCGTCGAGCAGCAGTTGCAGCGGTCCGGTGTCCCGCGCGGGTACGGGCCGGGACGCGGCCCACTCGGCCATCTGGTCGACGCCGATCTCGAAGCCGCCCTGCGCCGCGACGGCCACCCACGGCTCCAGGTCCGCGGAGCGGAACGAGGCCAGGCCGCCGACGAGCGCTTCGCGGAACATCCGCTGCTGCGCGCTGTCCACGCTCCGGTAGAGCGAGCCGCACAACTCGCGGAACACCACCGCGTGGCCGCTCTCGTCCCGCCGGTGCATGTCGGTGGTGATCCGGTTCATCGGCTGGATGTCCTCGGCGGTGGAGAGCCCGGAGAGGAACCCGCTGATCGTCGTCTCGGCGGCCAGGGAGAACGCGATGTCGACGATGTCGCGGTCGAACCCGGACAGCCCGGCCCTGGCCGCGGCCCGGCCCTGGACCACCGACCAGGCGTCCGGCGCGAACCGCACGTCCGCCATGTCGCGCCTGCGGCGGGTGACGCCGACGGCGTTGTTGCACATCAGGATGTGGTAGTGCTCGTCGATGATCGTCTGGTGCAGCGCGTCGACGGCGACGTCGTCGTGGCGGACGGGGATCCGGTCCTGGAGCATCATCCGGCACACCGGCAGGATGATCTCGTCCTCGATGGCCGTGGTCTTGGCGTTGTAGGCGATCCACGCCGCGGACATGATGCGCTCGCGGGCGTCGCGGTCGAGCCGGTCGGCGCCCGGCAGGCTGAACACCGGCACGAGGTGTTCGGGGAAGTCGGGCAGCGCCGCGTCGAAGTGCCCGTCCAGGTCGAGCTCGTCCTTCTTGACGGCCACCCGCTTGCTCCAGCGGCTGGTCAGCTGGACCAGCAGGTCGCGCTCGTACTCGGATCCTTCACGTGCCGCGGTGTCGGGCATCGGAGAACCTCCTTCAGGTGAACAGGGCGGGGACGGCGGGAACGGCGAGCGACTCCAGGCGCGCCTGCCACCGCTCGGCCTCCGCCGCGTCCTCTTCGAGGAACCGGCCCAGTCCCCCGGCGACCGGCCGGATGCCGTGCAGGGCGTTCACCGTCCACACGGGGACGTCCGCCAGCTCCGCCGGGGTGGCGGATTCGGGGACGACCGGCCGACCGGCCAGTTCGCCGAGCAGGGCTCGGGTGACCCCGGACAGCAGTCCGGGGCCGGGCGGTGGACCGCACAGGGCGTCACCGCGCCACCAGACGAGGCTCGTCGTGGATCCTTCGAGCACGTGCCCTCCGGACGAGAGCAGCAGCGCCTCGTCGGCTCCGGCCGCGACCGCGGCGGCGCGCAGGGCGGTCAGGTGGTCCAGGTCGACGCCCTTGACAGCGGGCAGGGTCCGGCGGTCGGGCCCCGAGTCCCACAGCCGGACGGTCGTGGTGCGCGGGGGCGCGGGACGCAGCCACAGGCGCAGCCGCTCGCGGGAACCGGTCTCCACCAGTTCGACGCGGGGGAACCACCGGCCCCGCGCGGGCAACGACTCGGCGACCGCGCGCAGGAACCCGGCCGTTCCCGGTCCGGAGAACCGGGAGCAGGCTTCACCGAAGCGCCGGGCGTGCCGGTCGAGTCCCCGCACCCGCCCCTCGTCCACGAGCCACGAGTCGATGACCCGCACCGTCCCGCTCCCGTCGGAGGGCGACCACCCGTCGTCGTCCCACCACCGACGACCGGGTTCGACGTCCGCTCCGCGCCTGCCGCCGACGCTCATCGCTGGGAGCCGCCCGCGTCCGACACGGCGGGCGCACGCCAGGCGCGCAGCGACGCCGCCGCCTTGAGCAGCATCTCCTCGTACTCCTCCTGGGCGTCGGAGTCGAGCACGATCGCCCCGCCCGCGCCGATGGTCAACCGGTCGCCGACGCGGACCGCGGTGCGGATCACGATGTTCAGGTCGGTGGCGCCGGAGAGGCCGAAGTAGCCGAGGGTGCCGGAGTACACGCCCCTGGCCTCGGTCTCCAGGCTGTCGATGATCTCCATGGTGCGCAGCTTCGGCGCACCGGTCATCGAGCCGCCGGGGAAGCACTGCCGGACGCAGTCCATCGCGCTGACCCCGTCCTTGAGCCTGCCGTGGACGGTGGAGACCAGCTGGTGCACGGTCTGGTAGCTCTCGACGGCCAGGTACGGGTCGACGTCGATGCTGCCCACCTCGCACACCCGGCCGAGGTCGTTGCGCAGCAGGTCGACGATCATCAGGTTCTCGGCCTGCGTCTTGGCGCTGGAGGCCAGGGTCGCGGCGATCTCGGCGTCGCGCACGGGGTCGGCGTCGCGGGCGGCGGTGCCCTTGATCGGTTTGCTGGTGACCGTGCGGTCCCGCTCGACGCGCAGGAAGCGCTCCGGCGACGAGCAGAAGACCGTGACGTCGCCGAGGCGCACCAGCGCGGCGTACGGCGCCGGGTTCTCCCGGCGCAGCCGCCGGTAGAAGGAGGTGTCGTCGTCGTGGAACGGCAGGTGCAGCTTGTCGGTCAGGCAGATCTCGTAGCTCTCGCCCAGGTTCAGCTGCCGCCCGCACTCCTCGATGTCGGCCAGGTACTGGTTCCGGCCGCGGACCAGGTACTCCTCGGCGTCCGGGGGCGGGCCCGACGCCGGAACGCCGACCGGCTCGTCGTCGACCGGGCGCAGACCCACCAGTTCCGCGGACGTCCGGTCCACCCACTCCTGCGCGTCGCGCGCGGTGCGCCCGTCGTGCACGGCCACCAGGTAGGTCAGTCCCTCCCGGTGGTCGAACGCGATGACGCGATCCGCGAACATCCAGGCGGCGTCGGGTGTTTCGGCGCTGTGGCGGGCCTCGGCCCCGCATTCGGCCTTCAGCTCGTAGCCGAAGTAGCCCACGTAGCCGCCAGTGAAGTTGAACGGCAGGTCCGATTCGGGCACCCGCCGATCCCGCAGCCGTTGCTCCAGCACGTCGAACACGTTGCCGGGGACGACGTGGGCGCCGTCGGCGTCGCGCACCTGGACCGCCCCGCTGCCGGTGCGGTAGGTCAGCACCTCGCTGAGCGGTCCCGACGTGTCACCGAGGAACGAGAACCGGGACAGGCCCTCCTCCACCCTGCTGCTGTCCAGCCAGAAGCAGTGCTCCTTGTCGGCGAACAGCTCCAGGAAGACGGCCTCCGCGTCGGCGTCGGTCCGCACGACCCCGCTCACGATGCCCAGTTCCGCGGGCGTGCCGGGGGCGTCGTCGCGCGATGCGCCCGCGGTCCCGGTGACGGTGATCGACGGCCGCTGTCCGCGCCGCGTCCGGGTCAGGTCGGCGAAGTTCCGCAGGATCTCGCCGCCGTACTGGGAGGCGACCGACTCGGGGTGGAACTGCACGCCCCACTGCGGCCGGTCGCGGTGGCGCAGCGCCATGAGCACGCCGTCGTCCGCCCACGCCGTGGCGACGAGCTCCTCGGGCAGCGGCTCCTCGACGCACAGCGAGTGGTAGCGGACCGCGACGAACTCGCGCGGAACGCCCGCGAACAGCGGATCGCCCTCGTGGGAGACCTTGGCCAGGTGCCCGTGCCTCGGTTCGGGCGCGGCGACCACCGACGCCCCGGCCAGGTGCGCGATCGTCTGGTGTCCGAAGCAGACACCCAGCACCGGCAACTCGGTGCGGCGCAGCAGATCGCCGACGAGACCGATGTCGCGGGCGTGCTGCGGGCGGCCGGGGCCCGGTGAGACGACGATGTTGTCGACGTCCTCCGGCAGCGGACCGGACAGCAACGGGTCGTCGTTCACCACGACGACCGGTTCCCTGCCGTTGATCCCGGCGATCAGCTGGTACAGGTTGAAGGTGTACGAGTCGTAGTTGTCCACCAGCAGTGTGCGCGTCATGGGCCGGCCAGGGTCTTCGCGAGAGCCCGGACGTCGCCCGGCTCCAGGGTGATCCCGAAGACCTCCTCGGGAGCGGACAGCGCCTCGGCCTCGTCGAGTTCGCGGGACGTCTCGGGCTCTCCCGGCCGGATCTCGGTGAGCACGTTGCCGACGAGGAGGTGCCGCACCTCGGGCCGCGTGCGCTGCAGGACCATCCGGCGGTTGAAGGGCGAGCGCGGGTGCGTGAGGCAGAAGTGGTTGAGCAGCTCGAAGTCCGACGGGTAGCGCACGTCCGTGGTGAAGCCGTAGACCTCCATCGGTCCCTCCGGCCGCAGGAACCGCATCACCTGCTCACCGGTCGGCTCCCGCACGAGGTCGAACGACCAGTCGCCGTCCAGCCGCGAGCCGTCCTCGAGCCGCATCGGCTCGTGCAGCCCGTAGGCGCCGAAGCTCACGTCGTGGATCCAGCGTTCGCCGTCCAGCTCCACGCACAGGGCCACGTGCAGGGCGGGCCCGAACTTCTTCCCGGTGCGGCTGCGCGTCCTGCCCGCGAACGCGGTGAACGTGAACCCGATGCGGTCCAGCACGGCGGCCGTCAGCACGACCTGCTCCAGGCACCAGCCTCCGCGGCCCTGCCGCAGGATCTTCTCCTGGACGCTGTCCAGGTCCAGCGGCACCTCCGTGCGCCCGAGCAGCGGGTCGAGGTTGTCGAAGGGGATCGCGTCGACGTGGGCGACGTGCAGGGCCCGGAGCGTGGCGAGGTCCGGGGCCACGTCGCCGTGGTGGCCCACGCGGGTCAGGTAGGCGTCCAGGTCGACGCCTCCGCCCTGCCACATCGAGCCGCTCATGTGAACTGCCCGGCGATCACGGCCGCGAGAACGATCCAGCCGTAGTAGGTGTTGGCGACGAAGGTGTCCCAGCACGCCTTCGGGTCGTCCAGGTCCACCCGGAAGACCAGGTAGGACAGGTAGAGCGCCGCCAGCACCACGGTCGCGTAGAACGCCCACCCGATCGGCGTGAGCGAACCGGCCCACACCACACCCGCGACGCTGAGGACGATGAACACCGACAGCCACGCCTTGGTGGACCCGCCGAACAGCAGGGCGGACGACTTGACCCCGATCTCGCGGTCGGACTCCTTGTCCTGGTGGGAGTAGATCGCGTCGTGGATCATGGTCCAGAAGATCCCGGCCGCGTACAGGCCGTACACCGGGAGCGGGTAGTCGGCGTTCCCGGTCGCCGCCGTCCAGCCGACGAACACGTAGGTGCTCATCACCAGCCCGAGGAAGGCCGAGGGCCAGACGAAGAAGCGCTTCATGAAGGGGTAGGCGACGATCAACGGGTACGTGGCCAGTGCGACCAGGGCCGTCTCGACGTTCGCCACCGCGAGGACCAGCAGCGCGGCGAAGGCCTGCGCGGCGGCCCAGAGGATCCCGTTGCGGACGCTGATCGTCCCCGCCGCGACAGGCCTCCCCACGGTGCGGGAGACGCGCGCGTCGATCTCCTTGTCGGTGACGTCGTTGCTCGCGCAGGCGAAGCCGCGGATCAGCACCGCGGCGACCACGACAGCCGCCACCGACAGCAGGTCCGGCCGCTTCCCGGAGGCGAACACGACGGCCCACAGCCCCGGAAGCAGGTAGAGGACGTACCCCGTGGGCCTGTCCAGTCTCATCAGCAGGAGGTAGGAGCGGATCGAGTCCGGGCTCTTCGTCACGACGCCCGCGGATATCTTGTGCAGCATCAGGATCCAATCACCATGTCACCGGAAGTTGGACCAACCCGCCGATCAGCGTGTCGTCGCGCAGCCCCAGCTCGTCCACGCCGACGGCCAGGCGCATGGTCGGGAAGCGCGCGACGAGCTGGGTGATCGCCACCTGCAGCTGCGTCCGCGCCAGCGCCGCGCCCACGCAGTGGTACGCGCCGTACCCGAACGCGAGGCTGTCCGCGGTGTCGCGCGCGACGTCGACCCGGCAGGGGCCTTCGAAGGCCGCCTCGTCCTGGTTGGCCGCGATGATGTTCAGCATCACGAAGTCGCCCGCCCGGATCGCGGCCCCGTCGATCTCGAAGTCGGTCACCGCGTAGCGGGGCATGCCGCCGTTGTGCGGGTTCGGCATCGACAGCCGCAGGGTCTCCTCGACGGCGGCGGGGACGAGGGCGGGGTCGTCCACCAACGCCCGCCACTGCTCGGGGTCGGACAGCAGCAGCAACGCGCAGGTGCCGATCCGGGCCACCGTGGTCTCGTAGCCACCGAACAGCAGCAACGCCGTCAGCCCGAGGACCTCGCTGTCCTCGATGCCCTCGGTCGCGCAGATCCTGGAGATCGCGTCGTCGCCCGGATTCCGCCGCTTGTCGGCGACGAGCTGCCTGCAGTAGCCGAACAGCCCGCCCAGGCCCTGCTTGGACCTGACCGGGTCGCCGATGTTGGCGGCGTCCTGGGTCCAGCCGCCGAACCGGTCCTTGTCCTCCTGCGGCACGCCCAGCCACTCGCACATCACCTGGATGGGCAGCGACACCGCCAACGCCCGGACCAGGTCCACCGGCGGCTCCTGCCCTGCGAGCCGGTCCAGGAGCTGCCCGGTGACCTTTTCGACGTAGGGCCGCAGCGCCAGCATCCGCTCGGGTGAGAAGTGCGGTTCCAGCAGCGCGCGCAACCGGGCGTGGTCGGTGGCGAAACCGCCCAGCAGGGAGGCGAGGAGCGCCGACCCGCTGTTCTTCGCCGCGGCCTCCGGATCGGGGTTCGAGCGGCTGAGCCGGTCGTCGTCGAGCAGCTGCCTCACCCTGGCGTGACCGGTGACCAGCCACGCCTCGTCACCGTCGGGGGTGCGGACCCGGTGCACCGATCCCCGTGACTGGAGCGTGCGCAGCCCCGGCGCGAGTTGGAGCACGTTCGCCTGCTCGAACGGCAGTTGAACCGGGGTACTCACTGACGACCTCCGTCGGATCGGGGTTCGGACCGCCTTGTCGAAGGCGATCACGTCGTACCGGCGCTCATCGCATCGGCGGGTCACGGGTCATGCCGTGCGGTTGACGATGCGATCGAACAGGACGGTCACCTCGGAGGTCGCCGCCGGGGACAGCGCGGCTCGTCCGAGGTGCTCCAGGGCCGTGTCGAGATGGCCGCGGGACAGCTGTTCGGCCAGGTGGCGGCCGCCTGCCTCCTCGGTGAGGTCGGCCATCTCCTGGAGGTGCGCCGCCGCGGTGCCGTCGGCGCGCCACAGCCCGCGCAGCCGCTCGCTGACCGGGCTGCCCGCGGACAGCGCCGCCAGCACCGGGAGGGACGGGTTGCGCCGCCGGATGTCGCCCCGGACGGGTTTGCCGGTCACCGCCGGATCGCCCCAGATGTCCTCGACGTCGTTGAAGATCTGGAAGGCCAGGCCCAGGTGCCTGCCCGCGCCGCGCAGGGCGACCAGGACGTGCTCCGGTCTGCCGGCCCGCAGCGCGGGTGTCACCAGCGCGCACTCCAGCAGCGCGGACGTCTTCTCCTCCACGATCCGGTTGTACTCAGCGATGCTCGCGCCCGGACCCAGCCGGACGGTGAACTCGCGGGACTGGCCCGCGAGGACCAGGCGGAGGGCTTCGGCGAACGCGCTGGAGATCTCCGCGCGGCCGGGGCCTGGGTCGTCGACGACCACCTGCATGCCGAGGGCCTGCAACGCGTCCCCCGCCAGGATGGCCAGGTCGGCGCCGAACACCTTCCACGCGGCCGGGCGGCCGCGGCGCAGCTCGTCGCCGTCGATGATGTCGTCGTGGATCAGGGTCGAGTTGTGCAGCAGCTCCAGCGCCGCCGCCTGGGCCCGGACGTCCTCCGGCCGCAGGCCGACTCCCCCGGCCGTCGCCGTCATGAGGGCGGCGCGGGTCAGCTTGCCGCTCGCCGCACCGCTGGGATCACCGTGCTCGTCGGTGAAGCCGAGGTGGTAGGAGCAGATCCGCGCCAGGGTCGGCTCCAGCGCGGACACCTGCTGCCGCACGACGGGCAGCACCGCGGACCGCACCGTCCTCGGCGACAGGAGGGCCTGGAGCCCGGTCGACGGGGTGTCGAGTGTGCTCATCGGGATTCTCCTCCGGTGGTCGCACGACTTCCCGATTCCTGGTCGGACCCGCGCACACGGCGTTCGTGAATTGAACACGAATCGCCCGACATCACCACGGGCGACTCCCGGTCTGCGTGCAATCCGAATCTCGGGTGATGCCGGATTATTTGTGCGGTAGTCCCGACCAGTATCCTGAACGACCCGCCCTTGCCGTGTCAACGACGTGGCGTGAGCAGGCTCGACTTTAGGAAAAACCCCAAAGAAGGCGGCGTAAAGCCAGGATTGGACTATTCTGCTGATTGGTGGTTGCCGGGCGGCACCAGGCCGTGTTCGAGTCCGGCCGCACCACGGGCCGGCCGCACCGGGGCCGCCGAACAACTCCCCGGCCGAGTGGGCCCGCCTCGGCTCGGCAGGCCGAGCGATATCGCACGACACCACTGATCAGCACCAGGAATGGTCCACTGGAAGCTTGAGAGGCGAAATGGCTATGTCGACCGATTCCGGGCAATTGCGTGAAGGCAGGCCGTTCGACCCGTACGGCGCGCATCGCGACGACCCGTACTCATTCCTGGCAGGCGTCGGAGATGCGGAGCCGGTGTTCTACGCCCCTTTGCTCGGCGCGTGGTGCGTCACCCGGCGCGAGGACATGGTCGCCGTGCTGCGGGACGACCGGAGCTTCTCGGCGCGCGACCACAACCCCCGTCCCGCGGTCGCGCTGCCCGAGGACGTGAGCCGGATGTTCCGCACCTGGCGCGGCTCCGACGCGGTGGCCGTCGGCTCGCTCGACCCTCCCGAGCACGCCAGGATCAGGGACGTGCTCAACGCCGGGTTCACCCCGGCCAGGGTCAGGGCGTTCGAACCCGCGATCCGCGGGATCGCCACCGACCTCGTCGAGCGCGCCGCGGTCGCGGAGGAGTTCGACGTCATCTCGGCGTTCGCCGTCCCGTACGCCCTGGAGGTGATCTGCCGGCGCCTCGGGGTCCCGGACGAGTACCTCGACCGCTGCCGCACGTGGTCCGAGCAGCGCATCGAACTCATGATGCTCCAGCGCGACGCGGATCCGGACCGGCTGCGCGAGAACGCCCGCGGGCTGATGGACTTCGGGGAGTTCGCCCGTTCGATCGCGCGGGAACGGCTGGCCTCGCCGCGGGACGACCTGATCAGCGAGCTGCTCCACGACGGCAAGGCCGGCCAGACGCTCACCGCCGACGAGGTTTCCGTCCAGATCCCCACGCTGATCTTCGCGGGGCACATGACCTGCGCCGAAGCGCTTGGCACGATCCTCTACCAGCAGCTCCGGTCCCCCGGCGGCTGGGCCGAGGTCGTCGACGGGAAGATCGACACGCGGGACCTCGTCGAGGAGGGGCTGCGGTTCGACAGCCCGTTGGCGGGCATGTACCGGACCGCGACCCGCGACGTGGTGGTCGGCGACGTCCACCTGGCCGAGGGGAGCAGGCTGCTCCTGCTGTACGGGGCGGCGGGCCGGGACAGCCGCGCCCACGCGTGCCCGGCCGCGTTCAGCCCCGGCAGCCGGTCCGCCACGCACCTCGCGTTCGGGCACGGCATCCACTTCTGCCTCGGAGCCGGGTTCGCCCGCGCGGAACTGGAGATCGCGGTGCAGGCCATCGCCGCCAGGCTGCCGGGTCTCACCCTGGCGCCGGGGCAGCGGCCGCACCACCGGCCGGTGTTCCCGCTCCGGGCGTTGACCGAGTTGCGGGTGCGGCACTGAGGACGGACGTCCGGGCGGTCGCGTGAACGCCTTCCACCCCCTGATCGCCGGTCGGCCGGCGCGCAGGGGGTGGAACGCTGTGGTGACCACTTCGTCGGGGTTCACGCGACCTGACGCCACATGCCCTTGGCCCGCGCCAGGACGTGGCGCGGGCCAAGGGCATGTGCGGCGGGCAGGTCGACACCTCCGTGCGGGCGCCGCCGAGCCGAGGGGCGGGCTACGCGCGGACCGCGGTCAGGAAGACGTAGCCGCTCTCCGGGATCGCCCCGAACCTGCGCACGAAGTGGATGAGCGAAGCGGCCTGCTCCGCGCCGACCAGGTCGACCAGCTTGTCGCTGACGGTCTCGAAGGCGTCGGCCATGAGCCCGAGGGTGCGGATGACGTTGTCGGTGATGTCCCGGATCTCCACGTCGACGAAACCGTTGGCGGCCAACGCCGTCCGGTACTCGTCGATGGTGCCCAGGGAGCGCACCGCGTAGTTCTCGCAGATGTGGTCCAGGACCACCTGCCCCTCGGAGGTGATCGGGTCGCGCTGGATGACGTCGGCGATGGCGAGGCGGCCGCCGGGGCGCAGGACGCGGGCGGCCTCGGAGAGCACCTGGCCGCGGTCGGGCATGTGCCACATGGACTCGAACGCCCAGGCCGCGTCGAACGAGCCGTCGGGGAAGGGCATGTCCATCGCGTCCGCGAACTGGAACGTGGCCCGGTCGGCGAGCCCGGCCTCGGCCGCGAGCGCCGTGGCGTCCGCCACCTGGATGTGGCTGACGGTGATGCCGACCACGTTCACGTCGCTGGTGCGGATGAGCCGTTGCGCGGGATTGCCGATGCCGCAGCCGATGTCCAGGACCCGCTGGCCCGCCTTCGCGTCGAGACCCGAGATCATCAGGTCGGTCAGGCGGTCCGTGGCCACCTCGACGGAGCTGTCGTCGGCGTCGTCCTCCCAGTAGCCGTAGTGGATGTTGGGGCCCCACACGGAACCGTAGATCCGACCGAACCCGTCGTAGACGTTGCGGACGTCGTTGTGGGCGGGAGACTGCTCGACCGTCATGGGGAACTCCGTATCGTTGTGGAGGTCGACCGCGGACCACGTGCCGGGAACGCCCCTCAGCGGTCACGTCGAAAGGCGGGGGAACCCGCTGCCTCGACTTCGGGGGGAACCCCGAAGAAGGCGGCGCAAAGCCCGGAGTGGACTGTTCTGCGGATTGGTGGCCGCCGCGGGACGCCGACGCCGTGTTCGAGTCCGGCTGTTGGACGGGCGTCCGGCGGCAGTCCGCGCAGGCGCTCGACTGGGCGACCCCGGCCGAGCGCCTGCGTGGTCTACTGGAGGCCGCGCGGGCCATCGGGTGTTGCGAGGACGTCGGGAATCAGCCGACGTGGAGAATCCCGTCGCGTTTCACCCCATTCATCGCTCACTTCAGCTCGAAGCGCAGGAAGCCCAGCTGCAAGCCCCCTGCTTTCCATTCGGCGCCAAGTGCCTGGTTCGCCATCAGGGAGATCCTCATCTGCCTGCGTTCGACCGCCGAAAGGCCGTTGTCGCCGTCCAGCACCGCCTTCGTCCAAGCGGCGCTCTCGTCCCAGAACGGCGCGGTCTCCGACGTGGCGTCGACCTCGTCGACCAGTTCGAAACCCGCGGCCCGCGCGGCTTCCGCGTAGTCGAGCACCGAGACCGGTTTCGTGTAGAAGTACTCGGCCCACACATCGGCCCCGTGGGGGCCCGTGGTGAACACCTCCTCGACGCACACGCTCCCGCCGGGGCGGAGCACGCGCGAGAGGCGCTCGAACCACTGGGGGCGGTTGAAGTAGCCGCTGCTCTCGATCGCCACCGCCGCGTCGTAGGGGCCGTCCAGGGGCAGGTGCATCGCGTCGGAGATCCGCGATCGGACCTTGCCCTCCAGGCCGCATTCACGCGCGAACCCGTCGACGATCGGCGCGTGCTCCGGCGCGTTGGTCACCGCCGTCACGTCGGCGCCGTACTCCTGCGCCCAGAAGAGCGAGCCGCCGCCGAGGCCGCAGCCGACGTCCAGGATCCTCCCCGACAGCCGGTGCTCGGCGCCCCAGATCTTGGCCGCGTACCGCAGCAGGCCCTCCTGGTGGAGCCGGATGCTGCCGCGGATGGAATCGGCCGTCGCACCTTCGGCGTGCCGGGGCGTTTCGGAGGACGGGTAGTGGCCTACGTGGTAGTGGATCCTGGGGCCGGGCCCGTATTTGCGAATGAGCTTGGCCGTTTTTTCGTCGTAGTACTGGCCGACCAGCTTCACCTCATCCTGAGGGTCCAGCACCGTTCGAGATGAGCTTGAGACTTCATCCACATTTGACACGATCACTTCTCCAGGACTCGGATGCCGACGACGTTGGTGTATGGCCTGCGTTGGTCGTTACGCTGTGCTCGTAATGATTTTGGCGAGGATACGTGGTTTCACAAGGATCGCCGGACCGGATTCCTCGCAAACAGCGCCTCGTTCGACGTGCAGAGCCGCCCTCATGATCCGGAATCTTGAGTCGCCCCGAAATCGAGTTGCGGCTATCGGATTCCATCCTGGGGGACAGCCCTGGTCGTGTCAACGACGCGGCGCGAGTGGGCTCGACTTTAGGAAAAACCCCAAAGAAGACCGTGTAAAGCCCGGACTGGACTATTCTGCTGATTGGTGGCTGCTGCGCGACACCAAAGCCGTGTTCGAGTCCGGCCATTAAGCGGCGCCGATGGCGGACAAGACCTCCTGAGAAGGACCCGGTTCTACCGGCCGGCGTGGACGCCCTGTTCGGCGACGCCAGGCCGGGCGTTCCGAAGCGGACGTCATGGCGCGGAACGGAGTGGGAATGAGTGGCGGTAAGCAGGTCCTGCTGGCCGAGCCCCGGAGCCTGTGCGCCGGTGTGCGCCGGGCGATGGCCATCATCGACCTCGCGCTGGAACAGCACGGCGCGCCGATCTACGTCCGCAAGGAGATCGTGCACAACCACCACGTGGTGGCCGAGTTCCAGCGCCGGGGTGTCCGGTTCGTCGACTCCGAGGAGGAGGTGCCGGAGGGCGCGGTGTGCGTCTTCTCCGCGCACGGCGTGTCCCCGCAGGTGCGGCGGAACGCGGACGCGCGCGGGCTGGACGTGCTCGACGCGACCTGTCCGCTGGTGGCCAAGGTGCACCAGGAGGCGCTCCGGTTCGCCAGGGACGGGCGGACGCTGCTGCTGGTCGGGCACGCCGACCACGAGGAGGTCGAGGGCACCTTCGGGCACGCTCCCGACCGGACGATCATCGTCGGGACGGTCGCCGACGCGGAGGCGCTGGACCTTCCCCCCGACGCGCCGGTCGCCTACCTCACCCAGACCACGCTCTCGGTGGACGAGACCAAGGAGGTCATCGCCGTGCTCCGGCGCAGGTTCACCGACCTGCGCGGGCCCGCCACCGACGACATCTGCTTCGCCAGCCAGAACCGCCAGGACGGCATCAGGGCCGTCGTGGGCCGGTGCGACCTGGTGCTGGTGGTCGGGTCGACCAACTCCAGCAACTCCATCCGGATGGTCGAGGTGGCGCGCAGGCTCGGCGGCCGGGCCGAGCTGGTGCCGGACGTGACCCACTTCGACCCCGCGTGGCTGACCGGCGTGGGCACGGTCGGCGTGAGCGCCGGGGCGAGCGCGCCGGAGATCCTCGTGGACCAGCTGCTCGACCGGCTCGCCGAACTGGGCTACGCGGACACCTCCGTGGAACGGGTGGCGACCGAGGACGTCGTGTTCTCCCCGCCCTCGCGGCTGACCGGAGCGGCGGACGCGCCGTGACCGACCGAGACCGGGCGACCGCGGCCGCCCACCACACCCGGTGAGGAGCACTGTTCGACATGGCGCTGCTGGAAACCGTGCGCGGCCCGGCGCGGCTGCGTGAGCTGACCGCGGGAGAGCTCCGCGACCTCGCCGGGGAGATCCGCGCGTTCCTGGTCGAGCGGGTCTCCGCGGCCGGCGGGCACCTCGGGCCCAACCTGGGCGTGGTGGAGCTGACCATCGCGCTGCACACGGTGTTCGAGTCCCCGCGCGACCGGTTGCTCTGGGACACCGGGCACCAGTCCTACGTGCACAAGATCCTCACGGGCCGCCAGGCCGGGTTCGACCGGCTGCGCAAGTCGGACGGGCTCTCCGGCTACCCGAGCCGGGAGGAGTCCGAGCACGACCTGGTGGAGAACTCGCACGCGTCCACCGCCCTGTCCTACGCGGACGGGCTGGCCAGGGCGGACGCCCACCTCGGCCGCCGCGACCGGGCGACCGTCGCGGTCATCGGCGACGGCGCGATGACCGGCGGCATGGCCTGGGAAGCGCTCAACAACATCGCGGGCGGTCCGGAGCGGCCCCTCGTCATCGTGCTCAACGACAACCAGCGGTCCTACGCGCCGACCGTCGGCGGACTGGCCGAGCACCTGGCCGACCTGCGCGCCGGTCGCGGACCCGGCGTGTTCGGACAACTCGGGCTCGGCTACCTCGGCCCCGTCGACGGTCACGACATCCCCGCCGTCCAGGACGCCCTGCGCCACGCGGTCGCGCTGGGCAGGCCGGTGGTGGTGCACGTGATCACCGCCAAGGGCAAGGGGTACCGGCACACCGAGGCCAACGACCTCGACCTCGGCCACGCCGTCAAACCGATGGACCCGCGCACCGGACGGGCGCTGAAGGCGTCGCCCCCGTCGTTCACGTCGGTGTTCGGCGAGGAGCTGGTGGAACTGGCCGAGCGGCGCGACGACCTGGTGGCGATCACGGCCGCGATGACCGAGCCGACCGGGCTCCTGCCGCTGCGGCGCAGGTTCCCGCACCGGGTGATCGACGTCGGCATCGCCGAGCAGCACGCGGTCACGATGGCCGCCGGGTTGTCCATGGGCGGCGTGCACCCGGTGGTGGCCATCTACTCCACGTTCGTCAACCGCGCGCTCGACCAGCTGCTCATGGACGTCGCGCTGCACCGCCGCCCGGTGACGTTCGTCCTCGACCGGTCCGGGGTGACCGGCGACGACGGGCCGAGCCACAACGGCAAGTGGGACCTGTCGGTGCTGCAGGTGGTGCCGGGACGGCGGATCGCGGCGCCGCGGGACGGCGCCCGGCTGGCCGAACTGCTGGCCGAAGCCGTGGCGTGGCGAGGAGGTCCGACCGTGCTGCGGTTCCCCAAGGGCCCCGCCGGTGACGACCTGCCCGCCATCGCCGCGTTCAACGGGATCGACGTGCTGCGCCGCTCCGGCCCACTGGACGTCCTGATCATCGCGGTGGGCGCGCTCGCCGGGCTCGCGCTCGCCGTCGCCGACGGTGTGCGGGCGCGGGGCGTCGGGGTGACGGTGGTGGACCCGAGGTGGGTCACCCCGGTCAACACCGCGCTGGCGGACCTGGCCCGCCGCCACCGGCTCGCGATCACGGTCGAGGACAACAGCCGCGCGGGCGGTGTCGGTTCCGCGATCGCGCAGGCGCTGCGGGACGCCGACGTGCGCACCCCGCTGCGCGAGTTCGGCATCCCGAGGCGGTTCCTCGACCACGGGTCCAGGGCCGAGGTGCTCGCCGCGTGCGGGCTGACCGCGCAGGACGTCACCGGCGCCGTGGTGGGACTGCTGGCCGGCCTCGACACCGAACCGGCAGGCATCGACGACCTCGACACCCGGCCCGTCCACGCGGTGGAGGAACGATGACCGCCGCCGGTTCGGGAACGCCCTCGCCGCGCGATGCCGGGTCGCTGGTGGAGGTCGGCGCGCAACGGGCGGTGTCGGGGACGGCCGACAACACGCGGTTCGCGCGTGGACACGCGAACCGCGAGCCACCGCGCGTCAATCCACGGTCTCGCACGTGACGCGCGGGGGCCAGGAATCCGTCCGCAGGATCTCGAGGACGAACGCCCTGGAGACCAGCGCGACGCGGTTCGGCGCCTGCAGCTTGTCGGACATGACGCGGACGTGGTAGTCGATGGTCTTCGAACTGAGGTACAGCTCCCGCGACAGCCGCCCGCTGGAGAAGCCTGCCGCGACACCCTCCAGGATCTTGGCCTGGAGGGAACTGATGGTCCAGCAGCCGACCGGCTGGAGCGCTCCGCACTCGGCGGAGCTCGAGGTCCTCCTGCCCGCCGGACCGGGGAGCACCTGCCCGAACCCGTGCTTCCGGGCACAGCCCGAGTG
Source organism: Umezawaea sp. Da 62-37 (assembly GCF_032460545.1). Classification (GTDB taxonomy): domain Bacteria; phylum Actinomycetota; class Actinomycetes; order Mycobacteriales; family Pseudonocardiaceae; genus Umezawaea. The sequence goes on along the minus strand of NZ_CP135965.1, from coordinate 10,252,542 downwards.
GTGCTCGCAGTTCTGCATGTCGTTCTGCCCGTCATACATGGCAACCATCCATTCCCGTACAGCCAGGTCAGGACCGCAATCGGAGAGATATCGGAGCGAGAAGCGCCGGACCCGCGTCCCAGGTGGCCCTGCGGCGTGGAGATCACCGGTTCGAACACATCCGACCCGATGGGGAGACTCGGTTCTGCGTCCACAGTGGAGCATCGTTGAGGAGCGGCCGTGACGACGTCCACCCGCGATACCGGGACCGCGGCGCGGGAAGCGGCGGACGCGCAGATCAAGGCCCTGCACGAGGACCTGGGGAAGCTGCCCGCCAGCGCACAGCTGGACGCGGTGCTGTGCCTGCTGGAAGCGGCCCGGTTGATGCTGCACGTCCTCGGCCGGACCCGCGACGAGCTCGCCGTCGAAGACCTGGACGACATCCGCGCGACCATGCGCGCCGCGTCGCTTTCGGTGCGCGGCTACCTGTGGCGGACCGGTGACGGCGATCCGGTCGCCCGCGGGTGAGGTGCCGCCGGTCGCGCCTCCTGCCACGACCCCGAACACCCACCGGCTTCCTGCCGGACCTCCCGGCCCGGCTAGCCGCGCACCGACGACGTTCGCACCTTGATCGCGCCGCGCAGGTCCGGCAGGAAGGTCATGGCCACCGCCGCGCAAGCCATGAAAGCCGCGCACACCAGCAGACCGGCGCCCAATCCCGCACCGCCCGCGAGCACGCCCAGCGTGAGCGGGGCGAACGCGGACACGCCGCGCCCGATGTTGTAGCAGAACCCGGCACCGGTCGTCCGGATCCTGGTCGGGAACAACTCGCCGAGGTACGCGCCGAAGATGCCCGCGTAGGCCGCGAAGAACGCGAACATCGGGCCCAGCCACAGCAACGCGGTGCGGTCGGCCGCGACCACGTACAGCGGCAGGGTCACCGCCACCCCGGCCAGCGACAGGACCAGCGCGTTCTTGCGGCCGATCCGGTCGGCGATCAGGCCGAAGACGTTGTAGCCGAAGAACATCCCGAGGTTGAGCACCGTCAGGAACACCGCGACCGTCGCGGCCGGGATGCCCTTGTCCGCCTGCAAGTACGTCGGCAGCCACGTGGACGCTCCCCAGGCCCCGAACATCGCAAGACCGGCCACGACCGCACCGAGCACGGTTCGCTTGCGCAGCTCCGGTTCGAAGATCTCCGCCACCTTGACCGGAGTGGTCTTCTGCTCGACCCATTCGGCCGACTCGCGGAAGAACACCCCGACGAGGACCAGCGGGATCACCACACCCACCCCGCCGATCAGGAACAACAGGCGCCAGTTCGGCAGCAGCGCGCCCGACAGCACCGCGGCCACCACCCCGCCGATCGGGAAGGCGCTGAGCACGAACGCGACCGCACGACCGCGTTGCGCGGCGGGCCAGGTCTCGACCACGTAGGTCGACACCACTCCCCACACGCCGCCCAGTCCCATGCCCGCCAGGAAGCGCAGCACCACGAACATCGTGAAACTCGGGACCACCACGATCGCCGCGGTGAAGACGCCGAACACCGCGAGCGACACCATCAGCGCCCGTTTCCGGCCGTAGTTGTCGGCGAGCCAGCCCGCGGTCAGGCTGCTGGCCCCGATGCCGAGCAGGGTCGCCGTGGCGAGCAGACCGCCCTGCGTGGCCGTCAATTCCATGTCGGCGCGGATCACGGGCAACGCGAACGACAGCAGCATGATCTCGAGCGCGTCGAACGTGTAGGCGACGAACGAGCCGATGAGCACAACCCACCGATTGGATCCACTCAAGCGAACCAGTCCATTCAGTCGTCGGGTTTCTTCGAAGACCCGTATGATCATCACTTTCCGGCCGGTGTCCAGTCACTTTCCAGCCGATGTCCCGTCACCTTTCGACCGCTGTTCCGTCACCTTCCAGCCGATGTCCCGCCCGGTGGCTGTGGTAAAGCGCGGCCGTCCTCGTCCTGATGCGTGTCCAGCCACCTGAGCAGGGCCCGGCCCGCCTCGGTGAGCCGCAATGACGGGTCTTTGCACAGGGTGCGCATGATCGCGGTCGGATCGGGGGCGCGTTCGTCTCCGGCCGTTGTCCGGCGACCCGGCGCATTCGCATTCGCAGCCCCGATTTGCACGAATCCCTCCTTCGGTACGCGATCGATCGCGAACAGCTCCCGCATTCACCGGTCGATCAGTTTGACCGGCGGTCAGGCGCCGCACAAGCGCACAATCAAGTAGAACATTGCCCGATCTTCTCGAATCCTGCCCGGTCTTCGCCCGGTTCACGGATATCGCGAACAACCTGTTCGGGTCCCGTTGTCCGACGACTTGACCGTCCAGAAAGGACGAAACCCTTTTCATTGGACGATTGGCCATTCTCGACCGACCTCGACACCGCGGAAGAACTCGGGTCCAGGTCAGCAGCCGACCCCGGAGCGACCCCGATGCCGCGCTCCGGTCAAGCACCGGGTCGGTCGACCGGGGATGCCATCACCGGAAGGCACGACCTCGGCGGGATGCGTCGACAAGGCTTCCTTTGACGGACCGGTCGACTTTCCGAACGACTCCGACGCCCACCGGAATCGCCCATCCTCTCGTGGGTGGGGAACGCGCGCGGCCCCATGCGGCAGGTCGGCTCCCCGCGTGGGGCCCGCCGGTCACGTCGTCGATCGTGCTCATGCCAGCCCCTCTTCGCGGAGTGGGAAGTGGACGGGGCCATGATTCGCACGGCGGCTAGCGGCGAGATAGCGGGAACGGGCCGCTCGGTGTCCTGACCTCGATCCGCGGCGGGTGGGCGGCGGCGCGGACGGGGATTCGGGCCGACGGTGTGCTCGGCTCACCTGCGAGCGAAAATCAGGGCTCCCGACCGCCAGGGCGCCGGACCACCACCGGCTCCGGCCGCGATGTGCACAACCCGCTTGTCATCCACGCAGAAGCGGTAAAACGTGCCATACCGCGCGTACCGGGCATACACCCGAGACATGACTTTTACCGTTGCGCCTCCCCCGCGTCACCATTATGTTAACGCTCACATCGTCAACCGGTCCTGTGCGCCGCCACCGCGCGCCTCGTCGGGAGGAGGTCAGCGAACAGCGCCGCCTCGCGCGATTCCGATCAACTCCTCCCCGTCGAACCGCCGCCGCCTCGACGGGCCGACCCCTTCCCGCGTGCCGCGCAGCGGTGCGTCGGCGAAGCGCGTCCGGCCACCGGACCGGCAGCCACCTCAACGAAGAGGAAGAAGTCGACAATGGCAAGGCTTCGGGGTTCACGACATTTACGGACCACCGCCCTGGCGGTCACCGCGGGCGGCTCGCTGATAGCCGGTCTGCTCGTCAGCGGCGGCACTTCGCAAGCGGCCACCCAAGGCCCTTGCGACATCTACACCGCGGGCGGAACACCATGCGTGGCCGCGCACAGCACCACCCGCGCCCTTTACGGCTCCTACGCCGGATCGCTCTACCAGGTCAAGCGCGCGTCGGACAGCACCACCCGCGACATCGGCCCGCTCACCGCCGGCGGCGTGGCGAACGCCGCCGCGCAGGACTCGTTCTGCGCCGGCACGACCTGCCTCATCACGATCGTCTACGACCAGTCCGGCCGCAACAACCGCCTCACGCAGGCGCCACCCGGCGGCTTCAGCGGTCCGGCGGCAGGCGGCTACGACAACCTCGCGAACGCCACCGCGGCACCGATCACCGTCGGCGGCCACAAGGCGTACGGCATCTACGTGGCGCCCGGCACCGGCTACCGCAACAACAACACCAACGGCGTCGCGACCGGCGACCAGCCGGAGGGCATGTACGCGATCTTCGACGGCACCCACTTCAACGGCGGCTGCTGCTTCGACTACGGCAACGCCGAGCGCAACAGCCGGGACAACGGCAACGGGACCATGGAGGCCATCTACTTCGGCAACAGCAAGTCCTGGGGCTACGGCGCGGGCAACGGCCCGTGGATCATGGCCGACCTGGAGAACGGCCTGTTCTCGGGGGTCAACACCCGGTACAACGCCAACGACCCCAGCATCGGCCACCGCTTCCTGACCGCCGTCCTCAAGGGCGAGCCCAACCACTGGTCCATCCGCGGCGGCAACGCCCAGTCCGGCGGCCTGTCGACGTTCTACAACGGCGTGCGCCCCAACGCCTCCGGGTACAACCCGATGAAGAAGGAGGGCGCCATCATCCTGGGCATCGGCGGTGACAACAGCGTCAGCGCCCGCGGCACCTTCTACGAGGGCGTCATGACCTCGGGCTACCCGTCCGACGCCACCGAGAACGCGGTGCAGGCCAACATCGCCGCCGCAGGCTACAGCACGGATTCGGGCTCGGGCGGGAACGGGCTGACCCCCGGCTCGACGGTCTCCCTGCGCGCCACCACCCCCGGCTACACCGACCGCTACGTCCACCACACCGGTGCCACCGTGGACACCGGCGTCGTCACCAGCGGCAGCTCCAGCACCGACAAGGGCAACGCGTCCTGGACCGTGCGAGCGGGCCTCGCCAACAGCTCGTGCGTGTCCTTCGAGTCCAGGAACACCGCCGGGCAGTACCTGCGGCACCGCAACTACCAGCTCTACCTGAACGCCAACGACGGCGGCTCCACCTTCACCCAGGACGCGACCTTCTGCCCGGAACCAGGCCGCAACGGCCAGGGCACGTCGCTGAGGGCGTCCAACTACTCCGACCGGTTCGTCCGCCACTACGACAACCTCGGCTACATCGCCAACACCAGCGGCGCCAACACCTTCGACAGCCCCAACACCTACAACGACGACGTGAGCTGGCTCGTCAGCGCACCCTGGGCGGCATAGGCACCCGCCGGACCCGACGCCGTTCGCGTGCCGCGCCCGTCCGGACGCGGCACGCGAACGGCATGTTATCGCTAACAACACCACCGTCGAACCGACCGAGGGGCGATCGTCCGCCAGGTCGGCGGTTCGACGTTCCCGGCGGCCTGCGGCAACCGTCCGAAGAGGAATCGGGCTGGACGGATGCGGAGCACGGCCCGCCAGGGTGAACGGAACCTCGCCGGAGAAACGGGTGATCGATAGCGCTTCCCCGGGGCGCAACGGTACCCACAACCTCTGGGAGCGCTCCCAGAAACCGCTTTCCCCGCCATCCCGAAATCGTCAGGAGTTCCTTGTGAAGAAGATGCTGCGGACATTGCTGTCGGCGGTGCTCATCGCCACCGTCGCACCGGTGGCACTGTCCCTGGTCCCCTCGGCCCAAGCCCTGGACAACGGCCTCGGCCGCACCCCGCAACTGGGGTGGAACGACTGGAACAGCTTCGGCTGCAACGTCACCGACACCCTGATCCGGCAGACCGCCGACACCATGGTCTCCAGCGGCATGGCCGCGGCGGGCTACACCTACGTCAACATCGACGACTGCTGGTCGGAGAACTCCCGCGACGGCAGCGGCAACCTGGTGCCCTCGCGCACCAAGTTCCCCAACGGCGTCAAAGCCGTCGCGGACTACGTCCACGGCAAGGGCCTGAAACTGGGCATCTACTCCTCGGCGGGCACCACCACCTGCGCCGGATACCCCGCCAGCTTGGGCAACGAGCAGCGCGACGCCAACCTCTGGGCGTCATGGGGGATCGACTACCTCAAGTACGACAACTGCGGCGACCACCAGGGCCGCTCCGGGCAGGACCGCTACACCGCGATGCGCGACGCCCTGGCCAAGTCAGGCCGGTCCATCTTCTACGCGCTCTGCAACTGGGGCACCGACGACGTCAAGCAGTGGGGACCGGCGACCGGCAACTCCTGGCGCACCACCGGTGACATCCAGGGCAACTGGAACTCGGTGATGGGCATCCTCGACGCCCAACCCGGCTGGGCCGACGCCGCCGGTCCCGGCGCCTGGAACGACCCGGACATGCTGGAGGTCGGCCACGGCCTGACCGACACCGAGTCGCGGGCGCACTTCAGCCTGTGGGCGCTGCTCAACGCGCCCCTGATCGCCGGCAACGACCTGCGCACCATGAGCACCGCGACCAAGACGATCCTGACCAACACCGAGGTCATCGCCGTCAACCAGGACTGGGGCGGACGCCAGGGCAACCGGCTCGTCGACAACGGCAACACCGAGATCTGGACCAAGCCGATGTCAGGCGGCTCGGTCGCGGTCGTCCTGCTCAACCGCAACAGCGCCGCCACCACCATCTCCACCTCGGCCGCGCAGATCGGGCTGGGCACGGGGAGCAGCTACTCGGTGCGCGACCTGTGGGCGCACACGACCAGCACGACCACCGGCGCCATCAGCGCCTCCGTTCCCGGTCACGGTGCGGCGATGTACGTGGTCAGCGGCGGCGGCAACCCCGGCGGCGGTACGACTTCCACCCTGCGCGGCCAGGGTTCCGGCCGGTGCCTGGACATCACCGGGGCCTCGCAGGCCAACGGCGCCCTCGCCGAGATCTGGGACTGCAACGGGCAGACCAACCAGGCGTTCACCTCCACCGCCGCCGGTGAGCTGCGCGTCTACGGCTCCAAGTGCCTGGAGGTCTCCGGCGGCGGCACCGCCAACGGCACCGCGGTCGCGATCCGGGACTGCACCGGCGCGACCAACCAGCAGTTCCGGTTGAACACCGACGGCACCATCACCGCCGTGGCCTCGAACAGGTGCCTGGACGTCACCGGCGCCGCCACGGCCAACGGCACCAAGGTCGCGATCTGGGACTGCAACGGGCAGACCAACCAGAAGTGGACCCGCGTCTGATCCGTCGTCGACGGCGATGACCGGGAGGCCCCGATCCTCCCGGTCATCGCACCGACTTCGACCGGCCGTCGATCCGGTTCGGTTCAGCTGTCGCACACCGCCCGCGCACCGACAGCCGCGATCATCAGATCCCGGCGAGCGCGGCAGCGTGCCGCAACAGCGGTTCGTAGGCGGTCGGGTCGTCCTGGGCCACGACGGGGAACCCGACGCCGAAACCGCCGTTGACCCACGACACGTCGACACCGGGATTGGCCGCGTTCGTGCCGTCGGCGAGGAAGACGTGCGGACTGCAGTTCACCCGGCCGTGCTCGGCCGCGGCGAACTGGGCCATCACCGCCGAGCGCGCCCGCCCGGAGTCGAGGTCCGCGGCGAGCGCGGAGACGTCCACGACACCGGTCTCCGCCGCCACGTCGAGGACGACGTGGCGCAGCGAGATGCACCGGCCGTCGGCCCAGAAGGCCCGGCGGAGTCCGCGGTCCAGTTCCTCGCTCGCCGCCCACCCCTGGGACTTGGCCGCCTGCACCGCTTCCAGGGGCGGCAGCATCGTGACCGGGTAGGTCCAGTCCGGGCCCTGCCACAGCCGCCAGCCCGCGTCCGGTTCGAGCGCGCCGACCACCGCGATCTCCGAGTCGACACCGGGCCGTTCGTTCACCGTGCGGTTGAACAGCTCCAGCGGGAAGCAGCGGTGGTCGAACCACAGCCGTCCCACGAGTCCGAGCCGGGCCCGCGCCTCGTGCAGCCGGTGCACGCCGAGGTGGGCGAACGAGCAGTTCAGGTCGCTGAACACCACCACGGTGTCGGGGCTGTCGGGCAACCGGGCGTCCTCAGCCACGGGGGACCTCGGCTTCGCGTTCGGGGAACGCCCTGCACAGCAGGTGGTACCCGGCTCCGGCGACCGCGAACGGCACCACGCAGCTCAGGTCGACGCCACCCGCGATCCCGGCCAGCGGCCCGGTGTAGACGGGGTTCGCGGCGAGCAGCAGCCCCAGCGCCACGGCGGGCAGGAAGGCCGCCACAGCACGGAGGTTGACCCCGCCGGTGAACCAGTAGCGGCCCGGTCCCACCAGTTCGTCGGGGGCGTAGCGGCCACCGCGCTGGGCGAAACCGACCAGCATGATCGCCGACCACGGCGCGATGAGCGCGAGCAGGAACAGGATGAACGTCGAGATCGACCCGATGGCGTCGTAGGCGACCGCGCCGACGTACAGCACGGCGACACCCACCGCCGCCATCGCGACCGTGCACCTGGCACGGGAAGCGCCGCGCACCAGCGAATGCGCGCTCAGCCCGGCCGCGTACACGCACAGCGCGCCCTGCGGCAGCGTGCCGAAGAACCCGAACACCACCACGAAGGCGACGAACCACGGCGGCACGACACCGGTCAGCGCGATCACCCACGGCACCGACGGGTCGGCGAACATCGTGGTCGCCATGATGCCCACCACCAGCGCGATGGCGTTGCTGAGGAACATCGCCACGCCGTTCCAGCCGACCGCGCCGCGATCGGTCGTGCCGGGGCGCAGGTGGCGCGAGTAGTCGCCCTGCAGGGTCGCGTAGGTGATCGGCACGGTGATGCCGAAGGAGACGCCCAGCGCCCACGTGGGCCAGAACCCGCCCAGCAGCGGCGTGCCGGTCGTACCGGGGTCGAAGCCGGGCAGCAGCGCGACCACCAGGCCGAGCAGGACCAGTCCGCCGACCACGGTGACGATCTTGTAGGTGGCCATCAGCGCGCGGAGCCCGAACACGGCGACCAGGACGACGGCGACCGCGACGACCGGGATCACCGCGGCCAGCTCCCCGGTGCCCGCCGGTGTTCCGAACATCCGCTGTCCCGCGACGAGGACGGCGGTGCCGCCGGTCCACACCGCGATGGCGAAGAACCCGATCGCGACGCACAGCGTGATCGCGTTGGTGATCACCCGGCCGCGCACGCCGAAGTGCGCGGCGCTGGACACGGCGTCCGTGGCACCGGTCCGCATGCCGAACCGGGCCAGCGGTGCGAACACCAGCGTGCCGATCAGCAGGCCGAGGAGGGCGGACGTGACGCTGCCCCACCAGCCGAGGCCGAAGCTCACCGGCACCGAGCCGAGCACGACGACGCCGAACGAGAACTGCGCGGAATGCCAGATCCACAGGAACTCACGGGCGGTGGCGGTCCGCTCGTGCGCCGGGACGAGTTCGCCGCGGGGAGCGACGACCCGCGATGGAGGGGATTCGACGGACAACGACATCGCGTGGGCCACCTTGGTCGAGTCGGGGGGAAAGCCCGCCGGTCACGTGGGGGACGTGACCGGCGGGCCTGGTCAGGCGGTCTCCACGGGGACCGGGTAGGGCGCGTCGCCCTCCAGGGCCGTCACCTTGAGCGAGCCGCAGGCCGGACCGGAGACCTGCGCGCCCGTGGTGAGGTCGAACGTGGAGTGGTGCAGCGGACAGGTGATGCGCAGCCTGCGTTCGTTCACGTAGCCGAAGAGCAGCCTGCCCTTGCGGTGCGGGCACTCGGCCTGGGTGAGGAACCTCCGGTCGCCGACCTCCACGAGCAGGAGGTCCGCGTCGAGTTGCCGCAGCACCGCGGTCGTTCGTCCCGGCGTCACCGGACCCTCCTGGCCCTGGCCACCACCGCGTCCACGGCCTCGGCCACGATCGCGCTGGTCAGCTCCACCCCGGTCCAGACCTTCCGCAGGTCGACGCCGCGCTCCACGTCCAGGTCGCGGATCGCGGCCTGCATCTGCTTGCTGTGGAAGGCGTCGATGTAGAGGTGTTCGGTGTAGTAGCGGTCGTGCCGCACGCCGAGCCGCTTGCTCGCCGCGGCGAAGCTGCGGAACGCGTAGAGCACGCTGGACTCGAAGTAGGAGTAGGCGCCGAGGAAGTAGTCCGGCTCCGGCGCCCGCGCGGCCAGCCAGTAGAAGAGGCCGACGAACGCGAGCACGCCGTCCTCCGCCCGCGCCACGTGGTGCTCCAGGTCGGTCGACAGGCCGAGTTCGGCCAGCAGACCGGTGTAGAGCCCGGCGTGCTCCTGCTCGTCGTTGCCGCAGCCGAACTCGTCGATCAGCACCCGCAGCACCGCCATCCGCGACCGGCCCGGCAGCCTGGGGATGATCGCCAGCAGCGACTGCGACTCGATCATCCCGTCGACCGCGAACTGGGAGACGATCTCCTTGAACTGCTCCAGGTTCGCCTCCTCGGCGATGAACCGGTCGCTGTCGCTCGGGTTCGCCTCCTCCTGCGCCAGCCGGTCGGCCAGCGCGCGGACGAGGTCGCCGCGGGTCTCGAAGTGCGGCGCGTCCGCCTCGATCCCGGCGGCGCGCGTCGCGAAGTGCTTGTGCTCCAGGGCGAGGATGGTGCGGTAGCCCTCGATGTCCGGGACGGACCTGTTGAGCCGGTAGAGCGTCCGGAGTTCGGTGTCGACGAGCTGCGTGGTCATGCCGGGACCACCGCCTCCGGCACCACCAGGTCGGTCTCGATCACACCCCGGCGCACCAGTTCCGCCTTGAGGGGGCGGTACCACTCGTCGGAGAACAGGCCGAAGCGCTCGCAGGCCGCGTTGACCTCGTCCTGCCGGTCGGGCGTCGGGTCGACGAGCATCGCGTTGCACAGCGCCGGTTCGAGGTTCACCAGCGGCCCGATGAACCCGGCGATGCCGCGGACGGCGCCGAGCAGGTTCTCCCAGCCCTCGAACACCGGGATGCCGGTCCCCGCGGCGGTCATCGCGGTCGTGTAGGCCGCGTCGCCGCTGGACTCCTTGATCCCGACGATGCCGGGCAGCTCGCAGATCCGCATCAGGGTGTCCAGCTCGATCCGGTTGCCGGACACCGCCTCCTCGTTGTAGAGGAAGATGCCGATGCCGATCGCCTCGCGGATGCGGCGGAAGTGCTCGACGATCGCGTCCTGCGTGACGTCCGCCCCGTAGGGCGTGGTCACCACGATCGCGTCCACCCCGATGTCGACCGCCACCCTGGCCCGCGCGATCACCTCGTCGGTGGTCGGGAGCTGGATCCCGGACAGCACGGGCAGTCCGCGCGAGTGCTTCCTGGTGGCCGCCACCATCGCCGCCCACCGGTCCGGCGAGAGCTTCCAGCCCTCGCCGGTGCTCAGCGTCGGCATCAGCGCGGTCACCTCGTCGCCCAGCGATTCGATCAGCCTGTCCACACTGGACTCCGAGACCGCGCCATCGCGGTCGAGCGGCGTCACGAGCGGGACTATCGCTCCGTTGTAGCCCATCTGCTCCCCCTCACACGTCTTCGGGTTTCACCAGCAGC